>CALQHT020000305.1 GCA_943330455.2 Nitrosovibrio sp. Nv4
AGATGGGTCGGCCGTGACGCCACCTCCGGGCCGATATGAAGCCAGTCAGGACGTGATCGGGGCGCCGCCGGCGGTCTGATGACCGCGCCGGCGCAGCCGAACAGCCGTCGTTATTGATCGAAAATCCCGAGTCCGACAGGCTGCTAGCCTCCGATGCTATTCAACTCCCAAGCCTTCATCGTGTTTTTCCTGCCAATCGTGCTGGGGCTTTATTATGCCCTGGCCGAACGACGGGTGGCGCGCCAGTTGCTGGTCGTTGTGGCGTCGATGGGGTTTTACGGCTGGTGGGACCCGCGCTTCGTGCCGTTGCTGGCGGGACTGACCGTGGCCAACTGGCTGATCGCGCGATGCTTCGGACGATGGCAAGCGGGATGGATTCCCGCCCTGGGCGTCGTCTTCAACCTGGCCGTCCTGGCGCTGTTCAAATATGCCGACTTCCTGCGGGGGACGGTCTTCGACCTGACCGGCCAGCCCTGGCAGCCCTGGAGCCTGATCCTGCCGTTGGGCATCAGCTTCTTCGTGTTCCAGAAAATCTCCTACCTGATCGACCTGAAGCGCGGCGATCGGCACATCTATGGGTTCCTCGACTTCTGCATGTTCGTCGGCTTCTTCCCGCAACTGATCGCGGGACCCCTGGTCCGCCACAACGAGATCATCCATCAGTTCCAGGCCAATCCACGCAGTCCGGCGATGTGGGAAAATCTCTCGCGTGGCTTCTATCTGTTCGTGGTGGGAGTCACCAAGAAGGTGGCGCTGGCCGACACCTTGGCGCTCGTCGTCGATCCGTTGTTCCAGAAGGCCGCCACGACATCCCTGACCATGCCAGAGGCCTGGGTCGCCGCCGGTGCCTACACGTTGCAGATCTATTTCGACTTCTCCGGCTATTCCGACATGGCGATCGGGCTGGCGCTGATGTTCGGCCTGCGTTTACCGTTCAACTTCGACGCGCCGTACCGAGCCGTCTCCATCCGCGATTTCTGGCGTCGCTGGCACATGACCTTGAGCCGCTTCCTGCGCGACTATCTGTATATCCCGCTGGGCGGCAACCGGAGCGGGCCCGTTCGTCAGGCGGTGAACGTCATTGCGACCATGCTGCTGGGTGGGTTGTGGCACGGCGCGGCCTGGACATTCGTCGTCTGGGGCGGGCTGCACGGGGTGGCGCTGGCGGTCAATCATGTGTGGGCCGAACGAGGATTCCGACTGCCTGCGATCGTGTCGTGGCTGGTGACCTTGGTGTTTGTCATGGCGTGCTGGGTGTTGTTCCGCGCGCCGGATTTCGCGACCGCGGGCGATGTGCTGGCCTCGATGGCGGGGTTTCATGGTTTTGCCGGCTTCGATTTGCATCGCGACTATCAGATTGCCCTCGCGGTCGGCGCTTGTGTTGCGCTGCTGGGGCCGAGCAGCCAGCACGCGGCTTTTGCCGTTTTGCGGCCTCATGCTTGGGTCGCCATCCCGGTCGGGTTCGGACTGGCCTATCTTCTTCTGTTGATTGGCGGGCGGTTGCCCAATGTCTTCATCTATTTCCAGTTCTGACCCTTGGCGGCGGTTTTTCCGCCTGGCTGCCGGCGCCACGGCGCTGGTGGTGGCGGTTGTCTATGCGTTTATCGTGCTGGTCGATCCGTTCGATACCTTGCCGTTGTCGCCTCCGGCGGACCGGGTGCAGGTGGCGTCGAATGCGCGGTTTGCGTTCCCTTCGATGGCCCGATCCGACAAGTTCGACAGCGCGTTGTTCGGGACCTCGACCAGTCGGCTGATGCGGCCCGCCGCATTGGACCCGCTGTTCGGCACGCGGCTGGTCAATTTGTCGATGAACGATGCCACGATTTACGAGCAAACCCGGATCATGGAGGTGTTTCGCCGCGCGCATCCGGTGCCGAAACTGGTGATGGTGGGGTTGGATGTCAGGTGGTGCGTCACCGGCGACAGCTACCAGATGCTGACTGGGCGCCAATTCCCAGAATGGATGTACCAGGACAATCCCTGGCGCGGTTATGCTGAAATGTTCAACCAATATGCCGTGCAGTCTGCCGGACAATTGTTCGGCATCCTCATCGGCCTCAAGGACCCCGTGTATGGGCGAGACGGCTATACACGATTCGTACCGCCGGACAGCGCCTATGACCGGGCCAAAGTGGCCGACCGTCTGAACGGGATCAGCCCGTCCGTACCGCCCGGATCACGGGTTGGCCCGCCGTCTGACTGGCGCTATCCGGCGCTGGAGGCGCTCCGGGCGCAGATCGCGGCCCTGCCGGACGCAACGCGTGCGCTGCTGTTCTTCGTGCCTTACCACAGGAACCTGCTGCCTCCGCCGCGGTCTCCCGACGCGTCCGTATGGGATGAATGCAAGCGTCGCACCGCCGCGCTGGCCCGGGAGCGGCCCAACACGGTTGCCGTGGACTTCATGGTCCCCAGCCCGATCACCGACAACGACGACCATTACTGGGATCCTCTGCACTATACTGTCGCGATCGCGGACCGCCTCGCGCGGGGACTTGCGGCGGCGGCCCGAGGCGATCCATCGCTGGATTATCGGTTGTTGGCGCCGTAGCGGGCCATCCGCTCCGCCAGGCCGACCAGCACCGGGATCGCATCCGCCAGGGCGCTGAGACGCACTGCCTCCACAGGTGTATGGGCAACCGCGATGTCGCCTGGCCCCAGCACCACGCAAGGCGCGATGGCCTGCAATTCGGAGGCGTCGGTGCCATAGGGTGCGGTCTTCGGCGGCAGACCGACGGCATCGACGCAAAGCTGCACGAACGGATGATCGGCGGGGAGTTCCGGCGGGAAACCCTCCCGTGCTTCGGAAACGGCGATCCCATGAAGTTTGGCGGCTGCATAGACGGCTTGCAGCACCGGGGTCGGGTCCACCTTGGCGGAGTAACGGAACTTTATCCGTGCGGTTGCCACGGGAACGGTCACGTTGACCGCGGCGCCGTGATTGTCGATCACAACGTTGAAGTCACTGAACGGAGGCTCGTAGTCCGGGTCCTGCAACGTGGTGTCGGTGCGCAGACGGAGAAAAATCGCTTTCATCTCGACCAGGAACGGGATCAGGTCCCAGTTGGCGTTGTGTCCCTTGCCGGTGCTGCTATGCGCCTGCACGCCGGTTGCCACGCAGGTGAACCCGATATGGCTGCGATGCCCGCGCACCGGGATCATGTTGGTCGGCTCCACCACCAGGATGCCGGTGGGCTTGATGCGTCGCACCAATTCCGAGGACTCCGCGATCAGGCGAGCGCCCTGTTTGGTGGTTTCCTCGTCGGTGGTGATCAGCAAAGTGACGGGGATACCATCCGGCACCATCCGCGCGGCCAGGATCGCGGCGGCGACTGGGCCTTTCATGTCAGTGGTGCCCAGGCCGTGCATCACGCCATCCGCGTCGATGCGCGCCGACCACGGGTCTTCCTTCCAGCCGGTGTCCGGCACGGTGTCCATATGGCCCGAGAACGCGATGCCGCCCGGCCCGCCGCGATTGGCCACCAGCACTCGTTTCGCGACCCCCGCCGGGTCCGTGTAATCCAGGCGTTCGATCTCGAACCCGCTCAACTCGGCCTCGATCCGGTCCGCGACCGCCAGATTGGACAGGAAACTGCGGCTGTCGAGCTTCACCAGGTCGGCGGTCAGGTCGGTGACCTGGGTGATCAGGGTGGTCATGGGATCGTGCGCTCCTGCTGGATTGGGCATTGTGCGGTGGGGGAGGGGCCGATCTCAAGCTCGGCTTCGTCGGCGCCCAGGAATTGTCGCGCCCGTTGGCGGATGGGCGGTCGGTCTCGTCATGTTGGGCGCGGGCACGCCATGACGCGGATGGGTTCGTGCTCTATGCCGGGAGAACAGTTCATTCCCGGGCGTCGCGATGGTCCACGGTGCGCCGAGGGGGCGCCATGGCAATGCGGGTAGAGCCGAACCTGTCTTTCATCACGGATGCTCCGTCCGGTATCGCCACACCCATGCTCGGGTGCGATTCAACATTATGGGGCGTAATATCAAGGCTCTTGTGGCGTTGTCCGTGGAAGTGGACGGTTTCAGTCAGCCTGGAGACCAAATCCACCGGTGGCACGACCGCAACCTCGCTTCTTCGTGCCCTTCGTGACTTCGTGGTGGAGAATCGCGGACGCGACCAGGAACACCTTGCCTGTCCGTGAGAGTCCCATTGCCGAGGGTCACCTTGAACCGCGGCTCCGCGATTTTCCACCACGAAGGCACGAAGGTCACGAAGAAGGTTTTGCCGAACCAGCGCCGGCGGTGGATGCCGCATGGCCGCGGGCGGCAGCCAGTCTCCCAACCGGTAACGCGATAAGAGCCAATATCAATGACTCTAAACTACGGACCGATAGACCTGCCTCACCGTCATTGCCGAGCTTGACCCGGCAACGGACGCTTCAACGACAGGGAGCGGGTTGCCCGGTCAAGTTCGGCGATGACGGTGGGGCGTGTACTCGATCGCACAGCCTCGGTTAGCACCCCCATGCCATGTCAGCGCCGACAAGGCGCGCCTGTTGCGAAAGCAACCATCTGCCTAATTCGCAGGCAACCATGAACGGTCGGGTTAACGGCATCCATCCGGAACAATACCCCCCGATTCCCGCATTGTCTCGTAACGAAACCCCGCCATATCCGCGCCTGTCCGGAACGAATGACTGAAAATCTACAACTTAAAGTAGAATCTTAGGATGCCCGATAAATGCAGCGATATCAGCGATAAGAAGCCCAATCTGAACCTTGGATCCGAACTTCTGCGGAAAACGCCAATCGCCGGTTTCGCTCGGCATTAACCATTCGACGCGCCCAGTTAACCATTGTCCAGAATCGAGGCAAAACACCGATTTTTCGGGGGTCTTGACCCTCAAAACCGGCATCGGACCTACGGAATCCAGTTTTTGCTTGCCATCGTGGCGCTCCGCATCCTAGAACAAAAAGCAAACATTCAGGCGCTTCACATGCCCCGGAATACGGTTCCATCCCGATGATGCCCCATTCAAGTCGCCCGGAATCGCACGCAGATGTTCGAAAACAGCGGGACGCAGCCATCCCCGCTCCCGCCGAACATGTGTCGTTGCTTGCTGGCGCCGCACCATCGGCCATCCTGACCATGACTTGGACGGGTTCGTGCTCGATGCCAGGCGGATCGCTTATTCCCGGGGTCGCCTTAACACCACGCCCCGGCCCGGCTAGAACCGCCCTTGCAACTAGGTTTGGAAACCGAGATGACCGATAAAGTTCTGGGCACGGGCGATCTTGCCGAAAGCGGCATGGATGTCGTCGTCCACTACACTGGCTGGCTGTTCGACGCATCGGCGCCGGACAACAAGGGCCGGAAATTCGACAGCTCCCGCGATCGCGACGACCCGTTCGTGTTCTCCCTGGGTGCCGGGCAGGTTATCCGCGGCTGGGACGTGGGCGTTGCCGGCATGCGCGTCGGCGGTCATCGCACCCTGGTGATCGCGCCGGAGGACGGTTACGGCGCGCGCGGCGCCGGTGGTGTCATCCCACCCAACGCCACTCTGGTTTTCGACGTCGAACTGCTCGCTATCCAATAAGCGACACCGGCCCGGGTCGCTCTGGCCCGGGCCGAAGCGGGACACAACCGCGAACCATAAACGGGAGACCGCCCATGCGCAGCGCCGTCATCGTATCCACCGCCCGCACGCCGATCGGGCGCGCCTATCGCGGGGCGTTCAACGACACCCAGTCCCAGGCCCTGGCCGGTCATGCGATCGCGCAGGCCGTCAAGCGCGCCGGTATCGCCCCGGGGGAGGTCGATGACGTGATCCTGGGCGCCGCGCTGCAACAGGGGGCGCAGGGCTCGAATATCGCGCGTCAGGCGGCGTTGCGGGCGGGATTGCCGACCTCGGTCGCCGGCATGTCGCTGGACCGGCAATGCGCGTCTGGCATGATGGCCATCGCCACCGCGGCCAAGCAGATCATCCACGACAACATGACGATCACGGTCGGCGGCGGCGTCGAGTCGATCTCTCTGGTGCAGACCAACGACATGAACCTGGTCCGCTCGCAGGACCCGGACCTGGTCCGCGACGTTCCCGGCATTTACATGTCCATGCTGGAAACCGCCGAACTGGTGGCCGATCGCTACAATGTGACGCGGGAAGCGCAGGACGAATACGCGCTCCGTTCCCAGCAGCGTACCGCCGCCGCGCAGCAGGCCGGCCGGTTCGACGATGAGATCGTGGCCATGCCGTCGGAGATGCTGGTGACGGATCGTGCGACCGGAGAAACCAGCCGGCGCAAGGTCTCGCTGGGCAAGGACGAGGGCAACCGTCCGGAGACCAACCTGGAAGGGCTGTCCTCGCTGAAGCCGGTGTTCGCGGATGGGCTCGTCGTCCAGAAGGGCAAATACATCACCGCCGGCAACGCGTCCCAGTTGTCGGACGGCGCATCCGCCTGCGTGCTGATGGAGGAAGCGGAAGCCTCCCGCCGCGGTCTGGCGCCTTTGGGCATCTATCGCGGCATGGCGGTGGCCGGGTGCGATCCGGACGAAATGGGCATTGGCCCCGTCTTCGCGGTGCCGAAACTGCTGGCCAAGCGCGGGCTGAAAATCGACGACATCGACCTGTGGGAACTGAACGAGGCGTTTGCCTGCCAGGTCCTGTATTGCCGCGACCGCCTGGGCATTCCGCACGACAGGCTGAACGTCGACGGCGGGGCGATCTCGATTGGCCATCCGTATGGCATGTCGGGTGCGCGCATGGTTGGGCACGCGCTGATCGAGGGCAAGCGTCGGGGCGCCAAACTGGTCGTGGTCACCATGTGTGTCGGTGGCGGCATGGGTGCCGCCGGCCTGTTCGAGGTGGCCTGACATGCCGGTCGATCCTCAGATTGCGATGCTGCTGGAGGCGCGCTCGAAGCTGCCACCGCTGCATACTTTGACGGTGGCCGAAGCGCGGGAGCAGATGTCCGCGCGCGCCATCCCCGGCCTGCGCATCCCGGAGGTCGCGTCCGTCGTCAACCGCGACATGCAGGCCTCGCACGGGTCGCTGCCGCTGCGGATCTACACGCCGCATGGCCCCGGGCCGTTCCCGCTGATGGTGTTTTTCCACGGCAGCGGCTTCGTGGTGTGCAGCCTGGATACGCATGATGCGATGTGCCGCAATTTGTGTGCGGGCGCGGGCTGTGTCGTCGTCTCGGTCGATTACCGCCTGGCGCCGGACGCGAAATTCCCCGCCGGGCCGGACGATTGCCTGGCGGCGACTCGTTGGGCGGCGGCGAACGCGGGCGGTCTGAACGCCGATCCGTCGCGCATCGTGGTCGCGGGCGACAGCGCCGGTGGCAACCTGGCGGCGGTCACGGCCTTGCGCGTTCGTGATGAGGGCGGGCCGAAGCTGGTGGGCCAGTTGCTGATCTATCCGGTGACCGACTACCACACGCCCGGCACGCCGTCTTACCAGGAGAACGAAGACGGCTACGGCCTGACGCGAAAGGGCATGGAGTGGTTCTGGAACCATTATCTGGCCGATCCCGCCGACGCCGCGCATCCCCACGCGTCTCCGCTGCGTGCCAACAACCTGGCCGGATTGCCGCAAGCCCTGGTGATCACGGCGGAATACGACCCGCTGCGTGACGAAGGCGAAATCTACGGCGAGAAATTGCGCCAGTCCGACGTGCCGACCGAGATCGTTCGCTGGGACGGGATGAACCATGGGTTCTTCTTCTTCGTGGGCATCGTCGACAAGTCGGGTGCCGCGATGGATGGGGCGTGCGACTGGTTGAAGCGGGTGTTCGCGGGGTAGCAACGCCGCCCATGGCCATCGCTGATTTCGAAATTCGGTGACGAAAGGAGAAAATTCTCCCCCCTCCCCTTGCGGGAGGGGGTTGGGGGGAGGGG
>CALQHT020000306.1 GCA_943330455.2 Nitrosovibrio sp. Nv4
ATGACAAATCGCATACGCTCGTCCATGACACCTGTGACTTTCCAAACCATCGGCAGGTCCTCCCTGCCGTAGATCGTGGACTGTCAACCATGTGCCCGGTCTGTTTTGTCAGGTATGTGCCCGGTTCATACCCCCGGCAACCCGCCCCCCGCCGCCGAAGCGCGGGTTGCCGGGTCAAGCCCGGCAATGACGCTGGGGGCTGTCGGCATAACACCAGCGAATCGCATCAAGCGGTTTGTGGTCCGCTGCCCGGTGGTCTAATGAACGCTGGAATCTGTCACACTAGAGGCACAAGGGGACACTTGATGGCGTCCGAAGCGCGTGAGGCCCAAACCAAGGACCCCGTCAACCAGCACGGCTACGATGTCCAACGCCAGGTCGGCGCGACCCGGCTTGGCGTGCTGAAGAACTGGGAATGGCACGACGACCCGCGGCGGTTCCTGTTCTCCATGGCCCGCTACAAATTCGTCTCCAAGATGTTCGCCGGGCGCGCGAACGTGCTGGAGCTTGGCTGCGGCGATGGGTTCAACGCGCCCATCGTGTTGCAGACCGTCAAGAAGCTGACCCTGGCCGACTTCGACCCGGTGTTCATCCAAGACGCTCGGGACCGCATGAAGGCGCCCTGGATCTACGAAGCGAAGGTCCTGGACCTGCTACAGGACCCGATCGAGGGTTGCTACGACGCCATCTACTCCCTGGACGTGCTGGAGCACATCCCGCAGGAGCGGGAGCGGGAGGTTCTGACCAAGATCTGCGGTGCGCTGGACCCGAATGGGGCGGTGATCATCGGCATGCCCAGCCTCGAGTCGCAGGAATATGCCTCGCCGCCCAGCCGAGCGGGGCATATTAATTGTAAGACGATGCCGGATTTGAATGCGCTGTTGGGGGATTTCTTCCACAACGTGTTCATGTTCAGCATGAACGATGAGGTCGTGCATACCGGCTACCACAAGATGGCGCACTACCTGTTCGGGCTGTGCACCGGCAAGAAAATCTGACGGTCCCGCGCAATCATGCCTGATCAGCTGACCGCCGAGGATTGTGTCCGCGACATACGCGCGCGGGCCGGGACATCCCGGCGGGTGACCTTCGTTTCCGGCAATTTCAACATTGTGCATCCCGGTCACCTCCGCCTGCTGAAATTCGCGGCGGAGGTCGGGGACATTCTCGTGGTCGGGGTTAATCCGGACGGCGGGCCGAATGTCACCCTGCCCGCTGCCATGCGGCTGGAGGCGGTGCGGGCGATTTCGATCGTCGATTACGCATTGCTGCTCCGCGAGTCCCCAGAAGACTTCATCCACCGCCTGAAGCCGAATTTCGTCGTCAAGGGCAAGGAATACGAAACGCGGGAAAACCCGGAGCGCGACGCGGTGGAACTCCATGGCGGCGCGCTGCTGTTCAGTTCGGGGGAGGTGCGGTTTTCCTCGCTCGATCTGCTGCATCGGGAATATTTCGCGGCCAGCTACTCCCCGGTCAACAAGCCCACCGACTACCCCGCTCGGCATGGCTTCCGGATCGCCGATCTGGCGCCAGTGCTTGCACGCTTCGCCGGGCTGCGCGTGCTGGTGATCGGCGACACGATCCTGGACGAGTATGTGTCCTGCGATCCGCTCGGCATGTCCCAGGAAGACCCGACAATCGTGGTCACGCCGATCGAGAGCAAGACATTCATGGGCGGCGCCGGCATTGTTGCCGCACATGCCAGCAGCATCGGGGCGAACGTCACGTTCGTCACCATCCTGGGCGACGATGAGCGGGCCGGATTTGTCCGCGACTCGACGGCGCAGTCGGGCATTACCACCCATGCGTTTGCCGACAAGACCCGCCCGACCAGCCTGAAGCAGCGTTTCCGCGCGCATGGCAAGACCCTGTTGCGGGTCAATCACCTGCGCCAGCACGCGGTCGGTGCCCAGATGGCGGCGCAGATCGTGGCGACGGTGGAGGGCCTGTTGGACTCGACCGATTTGGTCCTGTTCGCGGACTTCAACTACGGCTGCCTGCCGCAACTCGTCGTGGACGGGATCGTCGCCGCCGCATCCCGCCGCGGCATCATGATGGCGGCCGACAGCCAGGCCTCGTCGCAACTCAGCGACATCTCGCGCTACCGCGGTATGCGGCTGATCACGCCCACGGAGCGGGAAGCGCGGCTGGCGCTCCGCGATACCGACTCGGGGCTGGTCGTGCTGGCGGAGGACCTTCAGAAAAAGGCCAACGCCGAGAACGTTGTGCTGACCCTTGGCTCCGAGGGGCTGCTGTTGCACGTTCTGGACCAGGGCGCCTACCGCACGGACCGGCTGCCTGCCTTCAACATGGCGCCCAAGGATGTGGCGGGGGCGGGCGATAGCCTGTTCACCTGCACCGCCATGGCGCTGTGCGTCGGGGTGGATATCTGGCGGAGCACCTATCTTGGGTCACTCGCCGCCGCCTGCCAGGTCACGCGAGTCGGCAACATCCCGCTGACCCTGTCGGAACTGGTAGCCGAAATCGAGACCCCGGCCACCGCGCATCCCAACTGGGGGCACGCCGACTGATGCGGGCCTTGCTGCTGGCCGCGGGACTGGGCACGCGACTCCGCCCGTTGACGAACACGCTGCCGAAATGCCTGGTGCCGATCCACGGGCGGCCGTTGCTGGATTACTGGTTCGACCTGCTTCTGCCGGCGGGGATCGAGCGGATCCTGGTCAATACCAGCTATCTGCCGGATCAGGTTCGCGCCCATATGGCGGCCTCCCCCTGGCGGGACCGAGTCGACCTGATCCACGAAACCGACCTGCTCGGCACCGGCGGCACGGTCCTGGCCAACCGCGACTGGTTCGGCCCCGGCCCGATTCTGGTCGCGCATGCCGACAACCTGACCGATTTCGATGTTTCCGCCATGGCCCGCGCGCATGCCGACCGCCCGGTCGATTGCGCCAGCACCATGCTCGCCTTCCGGACCGATGTGCCCCATCTCTGCGGCATCCTCGAATTGGGCCCGAACGGCATCGTGCGTCAGTTTCACGAAAAAGTGCCGAACCCGCCCGGCAATCTCGCGAACGGCGCGGTCTACATCTTCGAACCCGAGGTGATCGCGCGAATCGCCGCCCTGGGTAAGCCGTTTGTGGACCTGTCGACCGAGATCATCCCCGGATTCCTCAACCGCATCCTGGCGTTCGAACATCCCGGGTATCATCGCGATATCGGCAATATCGAAAGTCTGGAACTGGCAAATCGCGAATACCCGATCACGGGCGCCGCCTCGCCAGGACAAGGGCGCGACCAGGGGTTGCGCCACACCGGGGTCCGCTGTTAAAGCGTGCGCGTTCGCTGCCTCCCATGCTGCACTGCAACATGCGCTGGGTCGCATGAATGGTCGGCCTCCATGCAGCCGGCGTTACGTACCGTCGGCTTTTTCCCTCACGGTTTTTATCGGACGGCTCAATGAAAATTCTGGTGACTGGCGGCTGCGGATATAAGGGCAGCGTGCTCGTGCCCAAGCTCATTGCCAAGGGCCACGAGGTTGTGGCGTTTGACATCCAGTGGTTCGGCAACTTCCTGCCGGAACACCCGGCCTTGACGGTGGTCCAGGGCGATATCCGCAACATCGACGAAGTCGATCTGACCGGCGTCGATGCGATCATCCACCTGTCCAGCGTCGCCAACGACCCGTGCGGTGACCTGAATCCCAAGATCACTTGGGAAATCAGTTGCCTGGCCACGATGCAACTGGCCGATCGAGCCAAGCGCCTGGGCATCAAGCGCTTCATCTATGCGTCGTCCGGCAGCGTCTATGGCGTCAGCGACGAACCCCAGGTGACCGAGGACCTGGAGCTGTTTCCGCTGTCCGAATACAACAAGACCAAGATGTGCGCCGAACGCATCATGCTGTCCTATTCGGACGACATGGTGGTGCAGATCGTTCGCCCGGCCACGGTCTGCGGCTTCTCGCCCCGGATGCGACTCGACGTGTCAGTCAACATGCTGACCATGCAGGCGTTGCAGAACGGCAAGATCACCGTGTTTGGCGGCGATCAGACCCGGCCGAATATTCACATCCAGGACATCACCGATCTTTACCTGTTTCTGTTGGAGAACCCGCAACACACCGGGATCTACAATGCCGGGTTCGAGAATCTCAGCATTCTGGAGATCGCCAACATGGTGGCGGAACACGTCTCCGCCGAGATCGTGGTGACACCGTCGAACGACCCGCGCTCCTATCGCGTGAATTCCGACCGTCTGCTGGCGACTGGCTTCCGTCCGACGCACACCGTGGAAGACGCGATCAAGGAAATCGTCGGCATGTATCGCCAGGGCGCGCTGAAGGACGAAGATCACTTCCACAATCTGAAGTGGATGCAACGGAGTGTCGCCGCGTGACGGCAATCGTCGCTCCGGAAGTTCACTTCGCCGATTACTGGAAACGCATGTCCGCCGTCATGGAGCGGATCGACTGGGCACCGGTCGCAACGCTGGGGCATGACCTGCTGGACTGCTGGAAGACCGGCCGTCAGGTGTTCATGGCCGGCAACGGCGGCAGCGCCGGCAACGCGGTGCATCTGGCGAACGATTTCCTGTATGCCATGTCGAAGCGGCCCGGCTCCGGCATGCGCATCCACGCCCTGCCCGCCAACCCGGCGGTGCTGACCTGCCTCGCCAACGACGAAGGCTACGACCAGATCTACTCCCTTCAACTCGGCGTTCTCGCTCGGGCGAACGATGTGCTGATCGTCTATTCCGGCAGCGGCAATTCGCCCAACATCCTGCGCGCGCTGGAAGAGGCCCGTCGTATCGGCATGCGTAGCTACGCGGTCCTGGGTTATACCGGCGGCAAGGCCAAGGCGCTGGCCGACGTGCCGATCCATGTCGAGGTCGATGACATGCAGATCGCGGAGGACACCCAACTGATCTTCGGACATATGCTGATGCAGTGGCTGTCCAAGCATCGCGACCAGATCGCCGGTCCGGGCTGAACCGAAATGGAAAAAAGCCCAAAATTCCTGATCCTCGGGTCGAACTCCTTCTCGGGCGCGACCTTTGCCGATTATCTGGCCGAACAGGGTCATGACGTGCTGGCGACCAGCCGATCGCCGGAGCCGCATGACGCGTTCCTGCCCTACAAATGGCAACCCCGCCCCGGAACGGTTCGCTTCGAAACCATCGACCTGAACCACGACCTGGACAAGCTCGACGCGCTGCTGAAGCGGGAAAAACCCACCCACGTGGTAAATTTCGCCGCCCAGAGCATGGTGGGCGAAAGCTGGGCCAATCCCGACCATTGGATGATGACCAACGTCGTCTCCACGGTCCGGCTGCACGAATTGCTGCGCCGCTACGACCGGCTGGAACGTTACGTCCACGTGACCACGCCGGAAGTGTATGGCTCGACCGAGGGTTGGGTGCGGGAAGACAACCCGTTCAATCCGTCCACGCCTTACGCGGTGTCTCGCGCCGCCGGCGACATGTCGCTGCGGACCTATCACCAGACCTACGATTTCCCGGTGGTGTTCACCCGCGCCGCCAATGTCTACGGCCCCGGGCAGCAGCTTTACCGCATCATCCCGCGCACCATCCTGGCCGCAATCGGCGGACAGAAACTGCGCCTCGATGGCGGCGGCGTGTCGGTCCGCGTCTTCATCCACATGCGCGACGTGGCGGACGCCACCCTGCGCATCGCCATGAACGGGCGCCTCGGCGAGTGCTACCATATCTCCGGCTACGAACTCGTCTCCATCCGCCAACTGGTGGAAACCATCCTGACCCGGCTGGACCGACGGTTTGAGGATTGTGTGGAGGTCGGACCGGAACGCCCGGGCAAGGATACGTCCTACACGCTCGACTCCTTCAAGCTGCGCAGCGAGTTGGGCTGGCGCGATCGGCTGTCCCTGGTCGAAGGCATCGATGATGTCGTCGCCTGGGCGGAACGGTTCCGCGATGCGATGCCAGGCCTGCCCGCGAAATACGAACACAAGCCCTGACCGAAAGCCGAGGCCACGCGATGCAACCAGTCACGCCAGCCGAGGTCGACACCTTGAAAGCCGCCGCCGCGCGCCTGCGCGGCAAGGTGATCGAGATGTCGCATGCCGCGAGCAGCGCCCATCTCGCATCGTCCCTGTCCTGCTGCGATATCGTCGCCGCGGCCTATTGGGGCGTCTGCCAGATCGATCCCGCCAAACCGGACGATCCGTTGCGAGACCGCTTCATCCTGTCCAAGGGTCATGCCGCCACGACGCTGTATGCCGCGCTCGCCTTCCGTGGCTTCTTTCCGGAAGCCCTGCTGGCAACCTATTGCCAGGATGGCGGCATCCTCGCCGAACACCCCCCTGCCCGCATGCTGGCCGGGGTCGAGGCCGCGACCGGATCGCTGGGCCACGGGCTGCCCATCGGCGTCGGGATGGCGCTCGCCGGACGCATGCGCGGGGAGAAATTCCGCGTCTACGCGCTGCTGTCGGACGGGGAAAACAACGAAGGCTCCGTCTGGGAAGCCGCGATGTTCGCCTCCGCCCAGAAGCTGAACAACCTGTGCGTCATCGTCGACTACAACAAATGGCAGGCAACCGCCCGGTCGAATGAGACCCTGCAACTCGCGCCGCTGCGGGAGAAGTGGGAAGCCTTCGGGTGGGACGCGGTGGAAGCCGACGGCCACGATGTCGGCGCGCTGACGGCCCTTATGCGCGCCGTGCCGGATGGCGGCGACAAGCCGCGCGCCATCATCGCCCACACCGTCAAGGGCAAGGGCGTGTCGTTCATGGAAGACGACAACAACTGGCACTATCGAGCCCCCACCGCCGAAGAAGTCGTCCTCGCCCACAAGGAGCTCGGCCTCGCATGAGAAACGCTTTCGCCGACGAATTGACCCGCTTGGGCAACATCGATCCGCGCCTTGTGATGCTGTCCGGCGATATCGGCAACCGCCTGTTCGACAAGTTCCGCGCCGCCCACCCGTCCCGCTTCTACAATTGCGGCGTGGCCGAGCAGAACATGACTGGGGTTGCCGCCGGCATGGCGCTGTCCGGGATGCGGCCGATCACCTACACGATCACCCCGTTCGTCACGACCCGCTGCCTGGAGCAGATCCGCACCGATGTCTGCTACCACGACCTGCCGGTGATGATCGTCGCGGTCGGCGGCGGCCTGTCCTATGCCGGCCTCGGCCCCACCCACCATGCCTGCGAGGACATCGCCTTCCTGCGCGCCATCCCCAACATGCAGGTGATCTGCCCCGGAGACGCCTGGGAAGTGCGTGCCGCCATGCGCGCCGCGCTGGAGCAGGAACACCCCGTCTATATCCGCATGGGCAAGCGCGGAGAACCGAAGGTCCACGCCGAAACGCCGGAGAATTTCCGCATCGGCAAGGCGCTGCCGATCTCGGACGGGACCGATGTGTGCCTGCTGTCCACCGGCACCATGCTGCCGAAAGTGATCGAGACCGCGCATCTGCTGGCTCAGAAAGGCGTCTCCGCCCAGGTCGTCAGCTTCCACACGGTCAAGCCGCTGGACGAGGATTTCCTGCGCGACGCGCTGTCCCGTTTCCGCCTGGTCGCGACGATCGAGGAACACTCCCTGATCGGCGGATTCGGCTCCGCGGTTGCCGAATGGATGATCGACAGCGCCATCGTGCCGCGGAAATTCCTGCGCTTCGGGACCCCGGATGCCTTCTTCAAGAAATCCGGCGAACAGGAATACGCGCGGGAGGAACTCGGCCTGAGCGCCCACCTGATGGCGGCGCGTGTGATGACGGCTTTGGGTTAATGCCCACCGGCCGAAACAATGACCGATGGACTACCCCCACCGTCATTGCCGGGCTTGACCCGGCAACCCACGCTTCAACGGCAGGGGGCGGGTTGCCGGGTCAAG
>CALQHT020000307.1 GCA_943330455.2 Nitrosovibrio sp. Nv4
AAGCGCCTCTACCGGGCAACTCTGCGGCGGCAGCAGTCGCGCCACCGCGTTGTCCTTAAACGTCTGTCCATACCGAGCCATGTTCGTCTTCCAGCGCCCCCTGAGGTCTTGATCCTATCCGGGCGGCAACTTCTCTGACACAGGGGGATGGCAACCGGGGCTTGGCAACCGCGGCGTGAACGGCGGAGTTGGCCGGAAGCGGGCCATGTACTTTCGGCATGCGCCACGGCCGTTTGTGATATCCTGTCGGCCGCATCAACGCCGAAATGTAGGGACCCACGACCATGACCTTGCGAGCTGGCCGGGAATTTCTGGCAATTCCCGGACCCACCACGGTCCCCGACGAAGTCCTCCGGGCGATGCACCGCCCTGCCGTCGACCTCTATGCCGGCCCGTTGCTGGCGTTGACCGACAGCCTGCATCGCGACATCGCGCGCGTGTTCCGAACCGAGGGACGCGCGTATATTTACATCGGGAACGGGCACGGCGCCTGGGAAGCCTCGCTGACCAACGTGCTGTCGAAAGGCGACAAGATCCTGGTCCTGGAAAGCGGCCGGTTCGCCGTGGGCTGGGGCGAATACGCCCGCCGTATGGGGGTCGAGGTCGAGGTCCTGAAAGGCGATATGCGCCGAGCCGTGCGCCCCTCGGAGGTGGAGGATCGGCTGAAGGCCGACAAGGGCGGCAGCATCAAGGCGATCCTGGTGGCGCAGATCGACACCGCCTCGGGCGTGGTGAACGACATCGCCGCGATCGGCAAAGCCCGCCAAGCCGCCGGCCACGATGCCCTGCTGATGGTCGACGTGGTCGCCTCCCTCGGCTGCATACCGTTCGAGATGGACGCGTGGGGCGTCGATCTCGCGATGGCGGGATCGCAAAAAGGCCTGATGATGCCGCCAGGCCTGGGTTTCGTGGCCGCCAACGACCGCGCGCGTCAGGCGCATAAGACGGCCGGTCTGCGCACGCCCTACTGGGACTGGACCGATCGCGAGAGCGACGTGCATTACCAGAAATTTGCTGGCACACCGCCTGAGCACATGCTGTTCGGCCTGCGCCAGGCGCTCGATTTGTTGTTCGAGGAGGGGATGGAGAACGCCTTCCGCCGCCACCGCCTGCTGGCCGAGGCAACCCGTCGCGCGATCGATGTATGGGCGGGAGGCCAGGCACTGACGTTCAACATCGTCGCGCCGGAAGAACGATGCGATACCGTGTCCGTGGTGCTGACCCAAGGGTGCGACCCGGACGCGCTGCGGACGTGGTGCCGAGAACATTGCGGCGTCGTGATAGGCCACGGTATCGGGGAGTTGGCCGGCAAGGCGTTCCGCGTTGCTCATATGGGGCACGTCAACGCGCCGATGATGCTTGGCACCCTCGGCGTGATCGAGATGGCGCTTGGCGCAATGGGCGTTCCGCACGGCCCGGGCGGGGTCGCGGCGGCGATCTCGTGGCTGGGTCAGCAGGTGGGACACGGTGGTCTGAAAGCCGACCAGGTCGATCGGTGATGACGTCGCGGCGGGTCAAGCCACGCTGAGGCGATCACCAAAAAGACGCCAAAGCCCGTCACAGCGGGCGAAAGCCCGCCATGACGGTGAGAGCGAGCCCTGCCACGCTCACCGCAAAATCAACGACGCGGCGCACTAAGTCGATCGAGGCACCAAACCCGGTTGCCTTGCCGAAGATAACGATGCTCTCGCCGGCATTCGTCCGGGCCTTGCCCGCCGCGTCGGCACGCCGAGCCCCGATGATCAGGTCATCGAAGCCATCGCCGTTCAAATCCCCGGCCGAAGCGCCCGAGAAGCCCGACCAGTCATCGGCATCCTGCCCATGGATCACAAAACCGCCGGTGCCGCTTGCTATATTGGTCAGGTCGATGGGTGATATGGCCATGGAGAAAGCTCCGATTGTCGGCTGAAGTCACGGCCATCCCATTAGCGCGCGAAATGACGCTCGGCCGGCGCTAAAGGTTCTTATTAGTTTTCCGGAATATTCCTGATATGTCAAATTCTGTCGGCAGCCTCTGCCAAAATATCCGCACAATCATTTATGAGTAGTTCTACTCATCATCAAAAGCTATTTTCTGCATATACACCAGAAACACCAGTCCCGTCGACACGCTACAAATCCAGTGCCGGCGTTCCTGCCCGGGTAGGGCCGACGTCATGCCGATCGGCGGCGGTGCGATGCGGGGCGGGGTCTGGTCGACATGGGTGGGCAGCGGCCGAAGCGGTGTCGTGACGAATTGGCCGCGGGTTGTCGCAAGCCGAGCGTCGGCACGGGTCCCAACACGCACCACCGATCCGCGGCCACGTCGCTGCCGCCGCCGGGACGTCCGACAGGTGCGCGCGGTGATTTACGCGGCGCGGTGCCGGACCGATCCTGCCCCGTCCACCGATCTCGCCGTTGCCTGGCCGGACCGCTCCTGGGCGATCAAATAGGCAGGGAGGCGTCCAGCGGTGACTTCGAGCAGCCGCGTCCGTCCGGTGCCAACCGGCAGGATTGCGTTGCCATCGGTCCAGCGCGTCATGGCGCGGGATCGCGCGGCCATAGGCTGGCGCTCTGGATCGCCCAATGTCTGCATTTCGGCATCATCCCGAGGCTCCATCGCCCACCATCCCTGCGTCAGGTCCGGGTGGTCCAGGGGGATATCGGTGATCGTTTGCCCCTCCCTTACCCTGATCCGGCGGACGGACAGGCCGAGCGGGCGGCGGTCGTCGAGCCATGGGTGGATGTCGGAGGGGGCGGTGGCGCGGGAGAGCAGCCGCACGGTCTCGCACCCGGCTGGCAGGGCGAAGATATGGGTATCCCCGTCGATCGCGACCGGGCGCAGCAGACGACCCGCGGCTTCGATCCGGATCGCGGGGTCGTCGGTCAGGATCGGGCGTGGCACGACCATCCCCAAGGCCTCGGCGCGCGCGACCAGGGTCTGCCAGATCGGCTGCACATGATCGGGCGTCTCGGCGATGGGCGCGCAGGACCCCGTCTCCCGTTGGGCCGAACCACTGAGGTCCGGGTGCAGGATCAGCGGCAGGTCGGCGTTGGCGAACATGCCGCGATTGCCGGTATCCAGATAGCTTTCGGCCGGCATGCCCTCGGCGAGCAGGATGTCATGGTCTTCCAGCTCCACATGGTAATAGGTGACCGTCAGGCAGGTCGTTTCTTCAACGATCGTGGCATGGTTGACCAGAAGGCGCGCAGGGATCAGGACATCGTCGATGTACAGAGCGTGGTCGGGGGAAACGAGAAGGTCCCGCGCGGGCATCCCATCCGCGAAGGCACCGGCCTTGACTCGGATCGGGCGCGCCAGCCTGGGATGAGGATGGCGCGTCAGATCCAGATCTCGCCAACCGATCCATTTCACCGGGACCATTTGCCCCGACAGTGTCAGGACCGATTGCCCGACCGTCAGGTCTTCCACCGCCACCGGCCCATCCGGCGTGTCGATCCGTGTCCCGGCCACGAAACAGGCAAGGTCGGTGGTAATGAAATCGCTCGCCCCATCGCCGACGGTAAATGTGGCACCGGCGTAGCTCGTGCCCGGGTCGAGGATCAGCGAGATATCCGGGTTGCCGCTCCGATCCACCACCAACGTGTTGCCGCCGGTGATCGCGGCCGAAACGGCATCGGTGACACCTGTCAAGGTGATGGTTTCACTGAGACCGAAGCCCGCGATGGTGGCGGAAAAGCCCGCCGCCGCCGTCAGCGCCAACGCGTTGCCGCCGGTGCCGAGTTCGATGGTCTCACCGGCCGCCACCGTGCCGGTGGTGGTGACGGTGCCGCCACCCGCGACGACGACGCGCCCGGCGCCCAGCAGGTCATCGACGGTCAGCGCCCCGCCAGCGACGGTGATTGTGCCGTCGTTGGTCAAGGTCGTCTGGTCGGCCAGCGTGTTGGTGCCGGTCAACGCCCACTTGGCGCCAGAATCGACTTTGGTCTGCTCGAAATTGATGAACTGCGTGCCGAGACCGCCGATGGTGCCGGTGCTGGCGGCCGACGCGAGCACCATCGTGCTGTCGGCGATCGGCGAGCCGACCACATTGCCGCCGTTGACGGCGCCCGTGAAAACGGCACCGACATCGGCGATCAGCGTATGAGCGAAGCCGCTGCCGAAAAGCACCGCGTTTGTACTGCCGCTGATCGTCCCGGCGTTGCGCAAGGTCGCGACGCCGCCCGCCAACACGGCCCCGCGATTGCCGGTGATGGTGCCGCCCGCAAGATTGGTGACCGTCCCGCCTTTGCCCAGATAGACGCCGCGCTCGCCCACGCCGGTTCCGCCATCGATCCGACCGGCATTGTCGATCGTGGAGCTCTTGTTCCGCGCCGAGACGCCATAGCGGCCGGTGATGGTGCCGCCCGCAAGATTGGTAACGACGCCGGTGCCGCGCAGATAAATGCCGTAGCCGCTGAGACCCGCCGTGTCCCCGCGGATGATGCCGGCGTTGGAAACGGAGACGGTGGCGGCGGTAACATTGCTGAAGATCCCAAGATAGCCGCTGATCGTGCCGCCGGCCTGGTTCGTGATCGTGCCGACGCTGTCCAGCCTGACGCCGCTGCCGTTGGTGGTGGTGTTGCCGGAAATGACGCCCGCATTGACGATTGTCGATGCAATGGTGCCGTAGGAACCGACATAGACGGCATTGCGCCCGGTGATCGTGCCGCCGCTGGTGTTCGTGACGACACCACCCACTTCCAGCCCGATCCCGAAGCCAAGGGTACCGAGACTGCCGGTGATCGTGCCGTCGTTGCTGACCGAGGCCACGGTCCCGTTCGCCTCGATGCCGATGAAGCCGCTGATCAGGCCCGACGACTGGTTGACGATCGTGCCACCGGCGGTCATCCGGATCGCCCGGGCCACGGTGTCGGAGCCACCAAGGATGGTCCCGGCGTTGTCGACGGTGCCGGCGCTGCCCTGGAGATGCAGGCCATAATGGCCACTGATCGTGCCGGTGCTCTGGTTGGTCACACTGCCACCAGCACGCAGCCGTACACCGCTCTGGCTGAGCGTAGTGCCGCCGGCAATGATCCCGGCATTGTTGACCGTCAGCGCACCCAGGCCGCCATAGACCGCTTGCCGGCCGGTGATCGTGCCGGTCGCCAGATTGGTGACCGTGCCGCCCTCGTAGACATAGGCTCCGAAGTAGACGCCCGAGACCGTGCCGGCATTCCTGACCGTGCCGGCCGAACCCGAGATGCGGATACCGGCATAGGCCCCGTTGATCCGGCTAGCCGCGCCGCTATTGGTGACCGTCCCACCCGCCAGCAGCCGGATACCGGACCCGCCCGCCACCGTGCGGCTCACCGTCCCGGCATTTACAACCTTCCACGCTCGGCTGTTGTCGCCGGACAGGCCGGCCTCCAGCACGCCGGTGGAGGTGATCGTGGTCGGATCATCGGCCGCGAGGGTCAGACTGACCAGTGTGCCAATCGTGGTGTTGATCGTCTGTGCCATCAGGTCATCCTTCGCGGTCGGCCGAACAGCGCGCATCGTCGTTGCCCGCAGCCACTATACGGGGGCACCGAGGCCGTATTGGTCACGGTCGATGAGGAACGGCCGAATTCATTCTGATTGACGGGAATGCTCCCACCACCGGAGCGGAGCGTCAATATTGATAATATTCCGAAACCGCCCGAATTCCCCCTGCCCAGATCCCTACCACATTCACAAATCTCCGGATGGGAGACGAATTTTCTTGGGGTAAACGTCTGCCCTCACCGTCATGGCCGGCAATGACAGTGATCGTCGTACTCGATCGCACGACTTTGGTTCACACCCCTCTCCAGCCCACAGCCTTGCCCTCTCCCATCCCCACCGATACCCTCCGACCACCCAAATCCGGAGCAACCGCCCATGCCCCCCTCCCCGACCCTGGTGATCCGCAACGGCACCATCATCGACGGCACCGGCGGCGATCCGTACGAGGCCGACCTCGCCATCACCGACGGCAAGATCTCCGCCATCGGCGACGACATCCCCAGGGGAACGGAAGAAATCGACGCGCGCGGCAAGCTGGTCACGCCAGGCTTCGTCGACGTCCACACCCATTACGATGCGCAGGTCACCTGGTCGGACCGCCTGTCCCCATCGTCCTGGAACGGCGTCACCACCATCCTGATGGGCAATTGCGGTGTCGGTTTCGCGCCTTGCCACGAAAGCCAGCGGGACATGCTGGTCAAGCTGATGGAAGGCGTCGAAGACATCCCCGAAGTCGTCCTGACCGAGGGCCTGCCCTGGAACTGGCACAGTTTCCCCGACTTCCTGAACGCGCTCGCCGCTCGGCGCTACGATGTCGACATCGCCGCCCAGGTGCCGCACGCAGCACTCCGAGTCTATGTCATGGGCCAGCGCGGCGCGGACCGCGAACCAGCGACCGCCGAAGACCGCCGCCGCATGGCAGACCTCACCCGCGAGGGCCTTGCCGCCGGAGCACTCGGCTTTTCCACCTCCCGCACGCTCAATCACCGCACCCTGGACGGCAAGCACATCCCCACCCTGCGCGCCGAGGAAGCCGAACTCACCGAAATCGCCCACGCCATGCGCGAGTCCGGCAAAGGGTGGATGCAGATCGTGTCCGACTTCGAGGACCAGGACGGAGAATTCGGCCTGTTCCGCCGCCTGGCCGACGCCTCCGCTCGGCCGGTGACCATCACCCTGCTGCAATCCGACACCCGCCCCGACGGCTGGCGGGACCTGCTGTCGCAGATCAAGGACGCCAACGAGTCAGGCTTGCGCATCACCGGCCAGATCCGGTCCCGCCCCACCAGCGTGCTGCTGGGCCTGGAACTGTCGCAAAACCCGTTCATGGGCAGGCCAAGCTACAAGAAGATCGCGCATCTGCCGTTCCCGGAACGGCTGGCGGCCCTGCGCGATCCGGCCTTCCGCGCCCGCATCCTTGCCGAAGCGTTCGAGGGCAGCCGCCGCGGTCGCCGGGTGGAAAACTGGGACCGCATGTTCCCGCTCGGCGATCCGCCGGACTACGAACCCTCCGCCGACAAGAGCGTCGCAGCCCGGGCCGCTCGGGAAGGCCGCACGCCCGAGGAAGTCGCCTACGACCTGCTGTTGGAGCGGGACGGCAAGGCGATCCTGTATCTACCGGTCACCAATTACGCCGCCGGCAACCTGGACGTGGTGCGGGAGATGATCGCCGACCCGAACACATTGCTGGGCCTGGGCGATGGAGGCGCCCATGTCGGCATCATGTGCGATGCCACGGCCACCAGCTACACCCTGACACATTGGACCCGCGACCGGGTGCGCGGATCGCTGTTCCCGGTGTCCTGGATCGTCAAGCGCCTGACCGCCGACAATGCCAACGCGATCGGTCTGACGGATCGCGGCGTGCTGCGCGCGGGCCTGAAGGCGGACATCAACATCCTGGACTACGACCGGCTGCGCCTGCGCTCCCCGGAAATCGTCTACGACCTGCCGGCGGGCGGAAAGCGGCTGGTCCAGCGCACCGAGGGGTTCGACGCGACCATCGTCTCCGGCCAGGTGGTGTATCGCAACGGGGAAGCGACCGGCGCGCTGCCGGGACGGCTGGTGCGGGGATAATCCCAACCGGCCGAAAGACTGCCCCATGCACCGGCCCGCCCCGCCCCTCACCTCACCGTCATTGGCGGACTTTGATCCGGCGACCAGCGCTTCACCGGCAGGGAGTGGGTTGCCGGGTCAAGCCCACGGCTGTCCGGTTTAAATAACTTGTACTTTCCATATTTATGGATTCGACTCGAACCCATCGCAACACCGCGAATCGGGACAGGGTCGAATCACATGGAACCGCACAGGAATACAGTCATACACAGCC
>CALQHT020000308.1 GCA_943330455.2 Nitrosovibrio sp. Nv4
AAGACCAGCACCTGTAATGCCTGCTGCCGCTGAGATTCGGTAAGACCAGCGATCCCGTCAAGCCACGCTTCGAATGCAGTCGCTTCCATGCTGCCCCCCCGCCGGTGGCATCCTAGCCGATTTCAACAAATACCGCTATAAGAGCCTAATTTTTAAACCTATGCGGGAATATATGGAGGACCTTCCATCAGGAATACCTTCGGATGTCCCCCGTGCCATATCTTGTCGCATTGGCCCCCGCCATCCTGCTGATCGGCTTGCTGGCGATGCGCATGATGCTCCACAGGTCTCGATCCCCCGAACCGTCGCACCATACGCTCACCATGCGCGAACCCGCGCCGGCCCCCAGAGTGCAAACTTCGTTCGGTTCCGCCGGCATCGTCGACCTCGAGTCGGAACTCAGGGGCATCATCGGTCGACTGGAGCCGACCGCTCGCAACAACGTGACGCAACTACGTTATGCCTTCCGCCAGGTGGGGATGGCCTACGTGGATACGCCGGCATTGCGCGACGTGCTGACGACCGTCATCGCAACCGCCATCCGCGGCTGTTTCGGCGGCCAAATCCTCTTAACCGCCCGCCCGCTCGGCCGATGGATCGAGATCGCCGTGACCGACGATGGGCCGGTCCGGGATGATGCAACCCGCCACGTGCAACTCGACGAGGCGCGGACGGAAGCCGCCTCTCGCGGATGGTTGTTTTCAACGAATACGCAGACCGGTTACGGCACGACCGTGTCCATCCGCCTCCCCGCCGCTGAAACCGCGCCGCAACTGGAACCCCAGCGAGAAACGCCGCGCCAGGACACCCGCGCCGGGGAGTTGGTGTCCCTTCGGGACTGACGAAGCCCCGCGCTTCCCGTTATGGCCCAATATCGGCATCCTCACCGTCATGCCCGAGGCTTGACCTGGGCATCTCCGTTAACACAGACCATTGGAATGCTTGTCTTTTCGGCGATTTCTGGGATCGCCGGGGCAAGCCCGCCGATGATGGTGTGGCGATTCCGCACCATGGGGAGAACTGTTGGACCAAGCCGCGTCTGCTGGCCCAAGCGGTCCGGATCGGGGTAATGTGACGCTCCACGATCCCGACAGGCAGGCCACCGATGGACGACGCCCGCGCACGCAATCCGCTCTTCGGCCCCAATCGCTTCAAGCTGGGCATATTCAGTGCCAATTGCGATGGCGGGCTGACCATGAGCCTGGTGCCCGAACGCTGGAAAGCGAACTGGGACGATATCGTCGCCATGTCGCAACTCGCCGACGACGCGGGGATCGAGTTCATCCTGCCGGTTGCCAAATGGCGCGGCTACCAGGGCAAGGCCAATGTCTACGGCAAGTCCTATGAGACCCTTACGCATGGCGCCGCACTGAGCGCGTTGACCAAACGGATCGCGATCTTCTGCACCGTGCATGTGCCCCTGGTCACGCCGGCGTTCGGCGCCAAGGCGATCGCCACGATCGATCATGTCAGCCACGGCCGAGCCGGTCTGAATATTGTATGCGGGTGGAACCAGGACGAGTTCGACCTGCACGGCGTTTCGATCGACCCGGAAACCCGCTACGATCACGGGCTGGAATGGTTCCAGGTCTGGTCGAAACTGCTGCAAGGCGGCCCGGAATTCGACTGGGACGGCAAGTTCTTCAAGCTGAAGCGCCTCAGCACCGACCCGGTGTCGATCCAACGCCCCTGGCCGCCGGTGATGTCGGCGGGATTCTCTCCGCGCGGGCGGGATTTCGCGGCCCGGGCCGCGGATGTGTTGTTCCTGAACGTGACGGAATTGGACCAGGTGCCGCCGCTTCTGGCCAATGTGGCCGAACATATGGGGCGGCATAACCGGACGATATCGGTGTTCACGATGGGGCATGTCGTGTGCCGCCCGACGCGGCGGGAAGCGGAGGACTATTTCCACTATTTCGCCGAGGAAATGGCCGATGTCGAAGGCCAAGCCTATTACCGGCGCAACCGTGGCGCCACCGTCCCCGACGGCGCGGCGCAAATCGCGCGACCGTTCGAGAACCGCTTCACCCGCGGCAGCGACCGTCGGTATGACGGAGCCTATCCAGGATCGTACCCCTTCGTCGGCTCCCCCGACGATGTGGCCGAGGAAATGGCCCGCATGAGCGCCACCGGCCTGGCCGGCTGCACGGTCGCCTTCGTCGATTACCTGAAGGAGATCCCCTATTTCGTGCAGGAAGTGCTGCCCCGGCTGGAACGGCTGGGGCTGCGCCAGCCGCGGTTATAGGGTTTCGATCTCCATCGGGAACGGCGCATCCGGATCGTCGACCATCAGCAAATGGTAGACATTGAACCGATAGGCCGGCCCCAGTGACACTTCCGGGGGCGTGAACGGAAACGCCAGGTTACCGGCGGTCGAGAGCCTTCCCTGATACCCATAATGGAGCAGATATTGCTTGCAGGTGCGCACGACTTCCGACGCGCGTTCACGCGTCGGCGCGATGCACTCGCCCATGATGAAGACCTCTCCGGGCGGCGCCTCGTTCTCCGGCACCACCATGCGCACCCCGTCGACGCCGTAGACGCGGAACCGCAGGGTGTAGTCCTCCGGCTGATCCTCGCAGACCAGGTCGCGCACCAGGTCGGACAGCTTGGAGACGATGTCCTTCGATTGCGCGATGAAGCGCGGATCGGCGGCTCCGGCCAGCAGGACCGCGCGTTCGCCGATCTTGATGGCGCCTTCCATCTTGATCGTGGGCTGGGTTGTGTCGTGCCACACCGCGCCGCTGACCCGGGCGCGCCGGTCGTCCACCGCCACGTAGCTCGCGTTCGACAGGTCCAGCGCGCCTTCGGGTTCGTGCACGATGAACGGGTCGGATTGTTCGTACATGCTATGCGCGGCGACCGAGGTCGGGGTCGCGCGCCTGTCCGGATTCATGCTCTCCAGGATAAAACCTTCGTCGTCCAGTTCGGCCAGGATGGCATCGCGCCCGCCGGGGACGCAGCACAACGAGGCACATTCGATGATCTTGGCCATGTGCACGCTGAGACCGGTCGGGAATCCCAGCATCGTCGGCAGCGACGCAAAGATGGCCGTGTCGCAGGCGCGTCCGGCGATGATGACATCCACGTCCGCGTCCAAAGCGCGGCGGAAACTGCTCATGCCCATCTGGCCAACGATATTGGCGGCGTTGACGATGTCGTCGTCGGTCAGGGGCGGCATGTCATCCAGGCCGACGATGCGGCCGGCTTTCGATGCCTCCAGTAGCATCGGTCGCGGCATGTCGGCGCGGATCACGGCCATGCGGAAGGACAGCCCATCCGCGCGAGCGATATCGCGCATCATGTCTACCGTCGCATCCAGATGCGCCGCCGCGCCAGCCGACCCGGCCGAACCGATGACCAACGGGATGTCCAGCGAGCGCGCGCCATGCAGCACCTTGCGCAGGTCTCGGCGTGTGGCCTCGGGCGAGGTCGCCATTTCGCCCTTGCCCAGATAGGTGGGGCCGATATCGATGGAGCCCATGTCGCAGCCGATCAGGTCCGGCTTGCGGGCGAGCCCGGCGTTGAAGGCCGGTGTCGGAATGCCGTAGCCCAACTGGCCCGAGGCGCCCAGAAACCGCATCGGACGGCGATTGCGGCGGATTTCCGCCAGGATGCGGCCGGAGGCGCTCATATCTCGATCCCCAGCAAAGGCGCGTGCTGTTGGGCGCCATAGACGTCGAAATCGCCGGGGTCGCCGGCCATGATTTTCCGGGCGAGCACGACCTTGATGGCGCGTCCGACGGGATAGGGGATGATGGTCACTTCCTCCGGCGGTACGCGATAGAGCCGGCCGATGGTCTCGGCGGTCAGCGCGGGTGATTGCGCGACGCGTTGGTAATCAGTGTCGGAGGCGAACATCACGTCGAGCGTCAAGCGCCTTGGGCCGGCGTTCTTGCTGCGGATGACCTGCGCGATTTCGGACAATTTCATCTGGGTTATCCGTTCGGGAATCGGTTCTTGTGCCAGGCGATGATATCAGCCGCACAGCGATCCGGCACAATGTCGCAGATATTGTGGGGCAGTCCCGCGTAGGTGATCAGGTCGCAATCCGGAATGCGCTTCTGCATTTCCAGGTAGTCCCCGCCATGACCCACGGTTTCGGCTCCTGGGGCAACCAGCAAGGTAGGGCACGCGATCCGGGACAATTCGTCCATCCACCACTGCGACGCCATCAGCCCGACGAACCGCACGATATAGGCATCGTCGTTCTTCCCGGCTTCATCCAGGAACCACGCGACATTGCCCGGATCGTGACCGGGCGGAAACCGGTCCGCGATGGTGGCTGCCAGAAACCCCCGCAATCCCTCGCGCGCGACACGTGGGAGCCAGGTATGGGCCTGCGAATTCCGCAACCCGGGTGTTGAGCCGAACAGGATCAGCGACCGCACCCTCTCTGGCGCGTGCATCGCCAAACTCTGCGCCAGATACCCACCGGCCGAATTGCCGACGATGTGGATTGGTTCGTGGATGCCCAAATGATCCAGCAAGTCGCGGACATCCCGCACCAGCCGATCCAGGGTCAACGGCGAGTCCGGCGGCGGCACCTGGGATTCACCATGGCCGCGCAGATCCATCCGGATCACCCGGAAATGCCGCGACAGCGGCGGCACCATCGCAAACCAGCGTTTCGCCGACCCCATCGCCGCATGCAGCATCAGCAACGGAATCGTTGGCTTCCAAGGGTCCGTATAGTCGTCGACATGGCAGGCAAGGCGGATGCCGTCCGAGGCATGGAAATACGCCGCCATTCTCCGCTCCCTCCGCGCGTCGGAGCGGAGCTTACCAGATCGGGCGCGGCGCACCTACAGACGGGGCAACCGCCGCGCCTTATCCAACCGCCAGCGCCACCCGCCCCGCGGCCGCGACAGGCGCGCCGGTCAGGCCATAGACTCCCCGCTCCCCCTGCAACGGCGAGAAGCGGTTGGTGATCCCAAGGACGGTTTCCGCGCCGCCGAGATACAACAGTCCATCCGGCGGCATCAGCGTGGCAATCGCCTCCAGGACCCGCGCCTTGGTGGGTTGGTCGAAATAGATCAGGACGTTTCGGCAAAAGACCACATCGAACTTGCCCAGGGAGCGCAACTCCGACAGTAGGTTCCACTCCTTGAACTGCACCATGGAACGAATAGGATCCACCACGCGCCAGTTGGTGTCCTCCTTCTTGAAGTATTTCATCAGCATCTGCACCGGCAATCCGCGCTGGACCTCGAATTGCGTATAAAGCCCCTCCCGTGCTCGGATCAGTTGCTCCCGAGAAATATCGGTGCCGATGATCTCCACCTTGCGGTTGCCGACGATTGTTGGGCTTTCGGCCAAGATCATGCTCAGGGAATAGGCTTCCTGGCCCGAAGATGACGCCGCCGACCAGACGCGCAGACCGGTTCCGGGCGGGCGCGCGGCAACCAATCGCGGCAGGGCCTGCGAGCGGAAATGCAGGAACGGCTTGTCGTCGCGGAAGAAGAAGCTCTCGTTGGTGGTCATCGCATCGACCACGTCACGAATCAGCGGCTCCGCCCCTGGTTTCTTGAGCCGATCGGCCAGGGCGTTCAGATCCGACAGTTTCTCGCGCTTCAGGATGCCGGACAGGCGCGTTTCCAGCAGATAGATCTTGTCCTGGCCAATCACCAGGCCGGATCGGGACTTCAACAAGCCCGCCAGGCTATCGAAGGAATGGCCGGTCAGGGGAGCGCTCATGGTCGTACCATCCGCAACATGTCAAGGATTTTGGGCGCAATATGAGGCAAAGGCAGTACCGCGTGACATAGTCCCGCCTGTGCCACCGCGCCGGGCATCCCCCATACGACGCTGGTGCTTTCATCCTGCGCGATCGCGGTTCCGCCGGCCTCGATAACCTGGCGGGTTCCGGCAAGACCATCATGCCCCATACCGGTCAACATCGTGACCAGCACCCGTCCCTCGCACGCGGTCGTGGCGCTGCGCAGCATGGGATCGACGGACGGCCTGCAAAAATTTTCCGGCGGATCGGATGTCAGTCGCGCGCGCATCGTGCCCTTGTTCCCCTCGATCAGAAGGTGCCGATCGCCCGGGGCGAGATAGATGCGTCCGTTGACCAGGGGCTCCCCATCCCGCGCCTCGGCACAGGGCAGGCCACCGAGCTTGGTGATATGTTCCGCGAGGATCGGCGTAAACGTTGCCGGCATGTGCTGAGTCAGTACCACCGGGACACCGACGGTGCGGCCGAGCCCCTGGACGAGGGTAAAGAGTGCCTGGGGCCCGCCGGTGGAACTGCCGATGGCCAACAGGCGCGCGGGCAGGACGGACGCCGCTCTCAACTTGGCGGGGGGGGCGGACCCGACCGCGGGCTTTTCCGAACGCCGACGCAGGCGCGCCAGGCCCTTCACCTTCTCCAGAATCTCGCGGCGGAATGCGTCATCGCCAGCGGTGCCGATGGAAGACGGCTTCGGAACGTAGTCGGCGGCCCCCAATCGCAAGGCACGCAAGGCGATGTCCGCGCCCCGCGTGGTCAAGGTCGAGGCCATGATGACGCGCAAGGTTGGATCGGCACGCAGCAGCAGCGGCAGTGCCGCCATGCCATCGAGCACGGGCATCTCGATGTCGAGAACGACGACATCCACCTGTGTCCGCCGCAATTCCTCGATCGCGGCGCGTCCGTTGGCGACTTTGGCCACGACCTTCACGCCCGGATCGGACTCGAGCATTCTGGCGATCGCGCCGCGGATCGCCATCGAGTCGTCGCAGATCATGACGCGCGCCACCGTGGCGCCCGTCTGCGACGGCGCAACCCGCGTCAGTACCGTCACAGCAATCCGACCTGGGAGAACTTCCCGATCAGGATCTCCTCGTCGAACGGCTTCATGATGTATTCCTGAGCGCCGCTCTCCATGGCCTGAGTGATGTGGTTCATGTCGTTTTCGGTCGTGCAGAACACGACCGGCGGCTTGCCGGGACCGAACTCTCCGCGCAACTGGCGGAGGAAGGTGATCCCATCCATTACCGGCATGTTCCAATCCAGCAAGACGCAATCCGGCAATGCCTCGCGGCATGAGATCAGTGCCTGTTGTCCGTCGGCCGCCTCCACGACCGCGAATCCGTTGGATTCCAGAATCCGGCGAGCGACCTTGCGCACGACCCGGCTGTCATCGACGATGAGGCAGGTAAGGCCAGAGCTCATGGTTCACCCCGCTTCCGACATGTTGAGCAGTCGCCCGACGTCCAGCACCACCAGCAAGCGGCCATCCAGGCGGTAGATGCCGCTGCTGAACTCCACCCAGCCTTTGGCCAGGGTCGGTGGATTGCGCTCGAAGGCGCTGGCTTTCAGGCTCATGACTTCCGAGACCCCGTCGACCAGCAGGGCATAGAGTTCGCCCCCCTGTTCGGCGACGACCGACATACGCTTCTGGCCGGCGGGCGGCGGGGGTAGACGCAGGCGCCGGCGCAGGTCGATCGCGGTGACGATCCGTCCGCGCAGGTTCAGGCTGCCGGCGATTTCCGGCGGCGCCAGCGGAATGCGGGTAATCACCTGCTCCCCGAGGATATCGCGCACAGCCAGAACCGGCACGCCGCAGAGCTGATCCGCGACCGTCAGCGTGACAAAAACCTGTTCCTCGTCGGTCGCGGCGTCGGGCCGTTCCATGACATCAGTGGACATAATGAATTCCGCCTCCTCGCTGTTTGGAGTGGGTGGTAACGACCCAATCCGGTCTTCCTCAAGTGTTTCTCTGTTCGGTTGGGCGCCGTTTCTCCGTCCCGGCCTGACGATCCAAGGACGCCGGGGATGGCGGCTGTCAAGGATGGCCTCTTGGCC
>CALQHT020000309.1 GCA_943330455.2 Nitrosovibrio sp. Nv4
CCCAACCCCCTCCCACTAAGGGGAGGGGGAGTGATTTCTCCATTGGCTCACCCGAGAAAGAACCACCATGTCCGACACCGCCGAAGCCGAGTTCCTCGACATCCCCGACATGGACCCGGACGCCTGGGCCGACTACGTGGAAGCGCAAGGCTGGACCGACGGATTGCCCGTCGTGGTGCCGTCCGAGGACGCGGTGGCGCGCATGATGGACGGCGCGCGCGGCGATAACGAGCCGTTTCCCGCCATCACGCCTCGCCTTCTGGTCCCCACCTTGCGCGGCCTGGCCGCCAACGCGGTGATGGCGGGTTGCCGGCCGACCTATTTCCCGGTTGTGCTGGCCGCGTTGCGGGGCGTGCTGGTGGCCGACTACAACCTGCACGGCTCGCTCGCCACGACGCATTCCTGCGCGCCCATGGTGATGGTAAACGGCCCGCTGCGGCATGACCTGAACATCAACTGCAGCAGCAATTGTTTCGGCCAGGGCTGGCGCGCCAACGCGGCCATCGGGCGAGCGCTGCAACTGATCCTGAACAATGTCGGCGGCGCGAAACCGGCGATCATGGACCGCTCCACCTTTGGTTCTTCCGCGAAATACACGTTCTGCTTTGGCGAGAACGAAGAAGAAAGCCCGTTCGAGCCCTACCATGTCCGCAACGGCTATCGTGCCGATGAAAGCGTGGTTACCGTGATGTCGGCCGAACCGAACCACAATCTGAACGACCACGGCAGCACGACGGGGGAGGGTCTGTTGACCACCTTCGCCGGCGCCATCGCCTCCCCCGCCGCGAACACGATCTATGCGAAGGGGCCATATTTCATCGTGTTCGGGCCGGAACATGCCGCGACCCTGGCGCGTGACAATTGGACCGTCGCGCGGATCCAGCAATTCCTCTACGACAAGGCGCGCGTGTCGGTGTCGCTGGTTTCGCCCGAGAACCGACGCATCTACGAGGAAGCCGGCCATTTCCCGGAAGATGGTTTCTACGCCGTGGCGCCAACCCCGGATGACATCCAGGTGGCGGTCGCCGGCGGGGCCGGCAAGCACTCCGCCTGGGTGCCGTCGTTCGGGGGCACGGCCGCGATTTCGGTCCGTGTGAAACCACCGGCCGCTGGATGATCCAGCGGACCATTCCGGTCGGCGACCGAGACGCGCCGGTCTTCGCCTCCGACGCGGATTGGGATGGGGCGCAGGCGGCGTTGCTGGACGCGGAACTGGCGGACGGGTTGCCCGCCGTGGTGCCGACCGATTCTCGCCTGGCCGCGATGCTGGCAGGCCGCGACCCGGCCCTGTCCTTCGGTTTCATGCCGCCGTTGTTCGGCGAACTGACGGCCGCGGCGGTTGCGTATTGCTGCGTCATCGCCGGCTGTCGCCCCGGTGAACTGCCAATCGTGCTGGAAGCCGCCATCGCCACCCTAGAGCCGGAATTCAACCTGCTCGGCATCCAGACCACCACCGGCACACCGACCGCGGCGGTGCTGGTGCATGGGCCGGCGGTCGCGCTGTTGGGGATGAATGCCGGGACCAACTGCCTCGGTCCCGGCAACCGCGCCAATGCCTGTATCGGTCGAGCCTTGCGGCTGGTGCTGACCAATATCGGCGGCGCACGCCCGTTGGTCGGCGACATGGCGACGATGGGCCAGCCGGCGAAATACGGCATGGCCTTCGGGGAGGGCACCCATCCGGTCGCGACCCCGTTGCATGTGCGAAGGGGATTGGCCGAACGCGACAGCGCCGTAACGGTCATTGGCCTGTCCGGCACCATCGAGGTGCTGCCCGAGGCCGGCGCCTCCACCCCGGATGCGGTATTGCGCCCGGCGCTGGCCGCGATGCGGGGCGCGCGAGAGGCGGCGTCCGGCTTGCGCCACCGCGACGCCGGCGAGCAGTTCCTGTTGCTGCCGCCGGAAATGGCCGACGTCATCGCCAAGGGCGGCTGGACCTTGGATCGGGCCGCGGACTTCCTCTGGCGCGAATCCGGCACCGACTGGCCTATCGCCCGTTCGGCCGCCGACATTCATCTCATCATCACGGGCGGGGCCGGGGTGAAGATGACCTGCCTGGTGCCATGGGGCGGCGGGACGATATGCGTAACGCGGCTTGTGGCGGGGTTGTAGGGACCCTCTGTTCCCCTCGTTGGGGCCCTTGCGAGCCTCTCGGTCTGGCGCTTCCGAATCCAGACCGTCCCATCCGAATCCCGCTTGTTCGCACCCGCAGCATCCGCCTAGTGTGTCACATGGTGCAATTCCTGCTGCGACGCCTGCTGGTCGCGCTGCTCGTCAGCGTCACGGTTCTGACCTTCGCCTTCGCCCTCACCCGCCTGTCGGGCGATCTGGCGATTTCGATCGCCGGTCCGAACGCCACCGCCAACGATATAGAGGTCGTTCGCAAGGCCTACGGGCTCGACCAGCCGCTGATCACCCAGTTCTTCAGTTGGATCGGGCGCGCCATGGTCGGCGATTTCGGCCAGTCCTATTTCTACCGGGAACGCGTCTCCACCCTGATTTTCTCGCGCCTGCCCATCACCCTCACGCTTGGGCTGGTCGGGCTGGGCATCGCGGTCTCCGTCGCGCTGCCGTTGGGGGTGATTTCGGCCCTGCGGGAGGGGCGCCCGATCGATCGAGTGATCTCCCTGGTCGCGCTGGTGGGCCAGGCCATGCCGAGTTTCTGGTTGGCGCTGGTGCTGATGATCACCCTGGGGCTGAACCTGGGATGGCTGCCGATTTCCGGCACCGGGACCTGGCAGCATTTCGTGATGCCGGGGATCGTGCTGTCGTTTTCCGCCATTCCGGCGCTGCTGCGGCTGACCCGCAGCGGCATGATCGATGCGATGGCAGCCGATTACATCCGCACCGCCCGAGCCAAGGGCCTGTCGCGCATGTCGATCGTCCTGAAACACGCCGCGCGCAACGCCGCGATGCCGGTGGTCTCCATCGCCGCGGTGCAGTTGGGCTTCATGCTGGGCGGGTCCATCGTCATCGAAACGGTTTTCGCCCTGCACGGAGTCGGCTTCCTGGCCTGGGAGTCGATCAGCAAGAACGATTTCCCCACCGTGCAGGCGGTCGTGCTGCTGCTGGCGGTCATCTACACCTTGCTGACCTTGGGGGCCGATTTGCTGAACGCACTGCTCGACCCGAGACTGCGCGCGCAATGAAGCCGGTCAGCAAACTGGGCCTGTGGATCGGCGCGTTCATCGTCGGCTTTACCCTGTTCCTGGCGATTTTCGCGCCGCTGCTGGTGACGCATGACCCGTTCGCGCAGGATCTGTCACGCCGCCTCATCCCCCCCTTCTGGATGGACAACGGCGGCCTCACCCATCCCCTCGGCACCGACCAGCTCGGCCGCGACTACCTGGCTCGTCTGATCTACGGCGCCCGCATCTCGATGCTGATCGGCATCCTGACCATGGTCGCGTCCGGCCTTCTGGGCACCGCGATGGGCGTGATCGGAGGCTTCTATGGCGGGCGGATCGACGACTTCGTGCTGTTCGCGATCACCGCGCGCCTGTCGATACCGCTGATCCTGGTCGCTTTGGCCGTGGTGGCCCTGGTCGGCAGCTCCCTGACCGTCGTCGTGGCGACCCTGGGACTGCTGCTGTGGGACCGCTTCGCCGTGGTGGCGCGAGTCGCAACCATGCAGGTCCGCACACTGGATTTTGTCGCAGCGGCATGGGCGGCGGGGTGCTCCCGATCGCATATCCTGCTGCGGGAGGTGTTGCCGAACATCCTGTCCCCGCTCGCCGTCGTGGCGACGTTGGAGATGGCGCTGGCGATCTTGTTGGAGGCAGCCTTGTCGTTCCTGGGGCTGGGCGTGCCGCCGCCGCTACCGTCCTGGGGCCTGATGATCGCCGAGGCCAAGGACTACATGTTTTTCAGCCCCTGGGTGATCATGGTGCCCGGGTTGTCGCTGGCCGTCCTGGTGTTCGGGATCAACCTGCTGGGCGACGGGCTGCGCGACCTGCTGCGCACCGGACGCACGACGTGAGGAGGGTGCAGTCGCATGACGTGAGGTGCGCGCCTTCGCACCAGCCGTCCCCCTCACCGTCATTGCCGGGCTTGACCCGGCAACCCACGCTTCAACGGCAGGGGGCGGGTTGCCGGGTCAAGCCCGGTAATGCCGGTAAGGGGACGCCGGCGGTCATTCGTTCGGGCGGTAGGTATTGCACGCTATGACCCGCGCGCCTTCGCACGACATCACCCGCGCACCGTCGCACGCCATGACCGCCCCCCTCCTGGAAATAGACCGCCTCGATATCGGCTTCGGACCTCTCAGCGCCGTCCGCGGCGCATCGTTGCAGGTGCGCCGAGGCGAAACCCATTGCCTCGTCGGCGAATCCGGCTGTGGCAAATCGGTCACCGCTCTGGCCGTGATGGGCCTGCTGGCGCGAAACGCCACCCGCAACGCCGTTTCCATGCGCTTCGACGGCCAGGAACTGATGGGCCTCGACGAGAAAGCCATGTCCCGCCTGCGCGGCGACCGGATGGCGATGATCTTCCAGGAGCCGATGACCAGCCTGAATCCGGCCTACACCGTCGGCTCCCAGATGGCCGAGGTCATGCTGCGCCACCGCGGTGGTACAAGACGCGCTGCCCTGGACCGCGCGGCCGAATTGCTGGCGAAGGTGCGGATCACCTCACCCGGCATGCGGCTGGGCCAGTATCCGCACCAGCTTTCCGGCGGATTGCGCCAACGGGTGATGATCGCGATGGCGCTGATGTGCAGCCCGGAACTGCTGATCGCCGATGAGCCGACCACCGCGCTCGATGTCACCGTCCAGGCGCAGATTCTGCGCCTGCTGGCCGATCTGCAAAAGGACCTCGGCCTCGCGATCCTGCTGATCACCCATGACCTCGGCGTCGTTGCCCGCACCGCGCATCACGTTTCCGTGATGTATGCCGGGCAGGTGGTGGAAACCGCGCCGGTGGCCGATCTGTTCGCCAACCCGATGCATCCCTACACGCGCGGCCTGCTCTCCTGCGTCCCGGTGCCCGGCAAAGTGCGGCCGGGCGATCCGCTGGGCTCGATCCCCGGCATGGTCCCGCGGGTGGAGCATGCGTTCGCCGGCTGCGCCTTCCGCCAGCGTTGCGACCTGGCCCGCCCGGATTGCGCCGGTACGATCCCTCGCCGCGATTTCGCCCCCGGCCACGACTATCTGTGCCAGATCGAGCCGGCCGCTTTGGTGACGGCATGAAGACCCCGCTCATCGAGGTCCGCGACGTCGGCCAGCGATTCCGGGTCAACTCCGGGCTGCTGGAGAAGAAGCGCCAGGTGGTCGCGGTCGATGGCGTCTCGCTGAAACTGATGCAAGGCGATGTCCTGGGCATCGTCGGCGAGTCTGGGTGCGGCAAATCCACACTGGCGCGAATCATCCTGGGCCTGCTGCCGCCCACCACCGGCGATGTGCTGATCGATGGCCAGGATCTGTCGAAGCTGGACCGGAAAGAACGGGCACGTCTGGTGCAGCCGGTGTTCCAGGATCCGTTTTCCTCGCTGAACCCACGCCGGCTGGTGCGCGACATCGTGGCGCTGCCGTTGCACGCCCAGGGGGATGTTACCTCGGCCGAGATGCGCAAGCGGGTCGACACCATGCTGGAACGGGTCGGACTGGACCCGGCGATGGGGGACCGTTTCCCCGCGCAATTGTCCGGTGGGCAGCGCCAACGGGTGGCCATCGCGCGCGCCCTGGTGCTGCGCCCGCGCATCGTGGTCTGCGACGAGCCGACCAGCGCGCTGGATGTGTCCGTACAGGCACAGATCCTGAACCTGCTGGCGGAACTACGGCGGGAGTTCGGCCTGTCCTACCTGTTCATCAGCCACAATCTGGCGGTCATCGAGCATGTCGCCACCGAGGTCGCGGTCATGTATCTCGGCCGCATCGTGGAGCGGAACGATACCGCGTCCTTGTTCCACGCACCGAAGCACCCCTACACGAAGGCGTTGCTCGCCTCGGTTCTGACGCCCGAACCGGGCCTGGGCATCCCGGAAACCGGCCTGGGCGACGCGATGCCGGACCCAGCGAACGTGCCGCCCGGTTGCCGTTTCCACCCGCGCTGCCCGGTGGCGATCGAGCGGTGCGGGCGGGAGGCGCCGGCGATCACCCGGGTGGGCAACGGCATCACCGAGTGCCACCTGATCACGTCGATGTAGGACGCGGTCTGGGAGGCGCCTGACGAGGGGCGCCGTTCCAGCACTCGTCTGGAGGCGTGCGGCAATCCTATATCGGGCAGCGGAGAAAAATTCTCCCCCTCCCCTTGCGGGAGGGGGCTGGGGGAGGGATTTTTCGTAATATTCGTACGGGAATACCCCTCCCCCCGGCCCCCTCCCGCAAGGGGAGGGGGAGAACTTTCTCCTTTCCCGTGACGGGCGGATGCCGTGGGTTGGGGGCCGCACTTCAACCCGCGGCCGCCCGCTCCCGTGCCAGCAGCGCCTGTTTGCGTGGCACGCCCCAGCGATAGCCGGTCAGATCGCCGTCGGCGCCGACCACCCGATGGCAGGGCACCGCCAGCGAAACCGGGTTTGTCGCGCAGGACCTCGCCACGGCACGGATCGCACGCGGATTGCCCACCATCTCGGCCAGTTGCCCATAGGTGCGGGTTTCGCCCGGCGGAATGCGGCACAACGTCTGCCACACCCGCTGCTGAAACACTGTCCCGCGCAGGTCCAGTGGCAGGTCGAGCGCCTGCTTCGGCTCCCGCAGGAAATCCAGCACGCTCCGCACCGTTTCCGCCAAGGCCGAGTCGTCGGTGACCACCTGGGCACGCGGGAAGCGGCGGTAAAGATCGCCCATCAACGCCTCGTCCGGTTCGGCAAACCCCAGGAAGCAGACGCCCTTATCGGTGGCTCCGACCAGCAGGCGGCCGAACGGACTATCGGCCAAAGCGGTGCGGATGATTTCGCCGTCACCTCCACGGCGCGCGGCGCCGGGAGTCATGCCCAGGAGCGTCGACGTCTTCTCGTAGACCCGGCTTTCCGAGCCGAAACCCGCGTCCGCAACGGCGTCGGCCACGCGCGCGCCACTGGCCAGGGCGGCATGCAGCCGACGTGCCCGGACCCCTTCCGCGTAGCTGCGGGGCGTGACGCCGGTGTGGTCTCGGAACATCCGCAGGAAGTGGAACCGCGAATAGCCGGACCGCGCCGCCAATGTGTCGAGCGAGGGCATGGTGTCCGCTGCTTCGATAAAGGCGCAGGCGTCCTGCACCACGGATTGCGCGATCCGGGCACGCTCGCCCTTGGGGTCACAGCGCTTGCAGGCACGGAAACCGGCGTCCTCGGCCAAGGCGACGTCGGCGAAAAAGCGGACATTCTTGCGCAATGGCCGCGGAGAGGGGCAGCCCGGGCGGCAATAGACGCCCATGGTGGTGACGGCATACAGGAATGGGCCAGGTTCGCGGGCGAGGACTTGCTGCCAGAGATGCTCGTCTGGGGGCAGGTCGGCGAGGGGCATGTCGTTCATGGCGCCAATGTGGGGGAGGCGACGGGGGAACGCCATCCGATGCGTGCTTTGGTTCGGCGGGGCTTCCGCCCCGGACCCCGACCAGGGGCTCTGCCCTGGACCCGCCAAAGGCTCGGCCTTTGGAACCCGGATCATTGGTGCGTTTATGGATACGCCCCTACACAGACCTATCACCGTCCGTGTAGGGACGTATCCATAAACGCACCAAAAGAATCGCATTCCAAAGGCCGAGCCTTTGGCGGGTCCAGGGCAGAGCCCTGGTCGGGGTCCGGGGCGGTATGAACCGGGCACATACCTGACAAAACAGACCGGGCACATGGTTGACAGTCCACGATCTA
>CALQHT020000310.1 GCA_943330455.2 Nitrosovibrio sp. Nv4
AAATATTCTCCAAATCCGGGATGTGTGAATACCGTGGACCGGCATCCAGCCAGCATCCACTCGGGGCCCACCGTCGTTCAACCACAATGCCACACCGGTCCGGCCTCAGCCGGAGGCCAACTCCGCCTGATGGGCCGCCGCCAGAGCGCCAAGGCTCTCGAACCGCATATCGTAACGAACCCCGGCCGGCGGCGCCGAGGTCGCGCCCCACCCGGTTGCTCCCGCTCGCCGGTCGATCCAGGCCGAGGCCAGCCCCACCGCATTCGCCGGTGCATGGTCATGGAACAGGCTTTGCGCCACATGCAGCACGCGCCCCGGGGCCACCCCATCCTCGGCCAACCGGTCCAGCAGATAGCGGAAATTGCGCGGATCGGGCTTGTACGAACCAACATCCTGCGCGGTATGGATCGCGTCGAAGGTCACGCCCAGCCGCTGGTTGGAGCCGCGAAAACTCTCCCGATCGACATTCGACAGGATCACCAGGCGGAAATGCGGCTTCAGAGCCTGCAACGCCGCCACGCTGTCCGGAAATGCCGGCCAGTCGCCGACCGAGGCCCCGAAGCGCCGGTTTTCCTCATCCGACACCGCAACGCCCCAGAGGCGCGCAAGTTGGCCATGCACCTCGGCCAGCAACGCGGCATACGGCATGTCCGGGGTCGCCGCCTGCTGGCTGGATTCCCGTTCGGCGAAACTCGCCAACACCGCGTCGCGGGCCGCCGTAACCCCAGCGCGCGCCAGCAACGGGCCGAGCGCAGTGTAAAGCCCGCTCTCCCAGTCGATCAACGTGCCGTAGCAATCGAAGGTCAGGACGTCGAAATCGCGCAGCCTCACAGGGTCCTCCCGGGTCAAACGGTTGGCAGAGGCGGCCAGTCCGCCGCGGCGGCGGCCTGTTTCAGCCAGGCGCGCACCCCCGCTGGATCACCAAACGCGTCCTGCACGCGCAGCCCCGCCCCGCCCATGGCGCGCGCGACCCGCATGCCATCCTCATCGGTGACGTCATCGCCGATGAAGACCGGCTGGCGTCCGGCAAACGGCGGCGATCGCATCAGGGCCGCGACCGCGTCGCCCTTGTCCACGCCGACCGGGCGCACTTCCCACAGCATATGACCCTGCAACAGCCGGAACTGTTCCGAGCCTGCCAGCAGGGATGACAAGGCCGCGTGGAAAACTGGGCCGGCTTCCTGGGCCAGGCGGAAATGCAGGCCGAAGCCGCGGGCCTTGCGTTCCAGCATCGAGCCCGGGAAGCGGGCGGCCAGCGCCGCGGCCTCCTCCAGCCATGGATCCGGCGGGATTGGCAGGTCGGGGCGCTCGATCGGCAGGCCCGGCGCGTGCCGGATCGCCCCGCCATGCTCCCCCGCCACGGCCTGTATGCAGTCTCCCAGCAAGGCGTCGATGGTTTCGATGGGACGGCCGGTGACCACCGCCAAGGCATCGCCGACCAGAGGCCGCAAGCGTTGCAGGGTCGTGGGCAGGCTGGGGGGAACGACGACCGAATCGGGGGTCGGCGCGATATCCAGCAAGGTCCCGTCCAGATCGAGCAGCAGAGCCGCCCGCGCCAGAGGTGGCAGAGGATCGAGCCTCATGGCGTGCATCCCGCGACACGCACGTCGTAGATCGGGTGTTGCAGCATGGATGCGGCCGGCGCCGATTGCACGATCCACCCGCTGAACGGGCTCGCCGCGCCAAGGCTGTCGGCGACGGTCACGAAAGCCGCCGCGTCCGGCGCCTGATCCGGGCCGCGGACGACACAGCCGCGCACGCCGATCGCCAGCGTTTCGAACCGAGCGGTCTCGCCCGTCTTGACGGTCAGCGCCGTGTGGCGCGCGTTGACCTTGTCCAGCACCTGCAGCACGGCGGCCCCGCGCGGAACCCAGGTCCCGGCGACCGGTTGGCGCGAAGGCGCTTGCGGGCCCGCGTCCGGCTGCTGTGCGGCGGGTGACGGCGCGGCGGGAGGCTGTGCGGCGAGAGGCGGTGCAGCGGATGGCGGCGCCGGTTGAGCGGTTGCCGGTTGCCCCGGTCGCGTCTGCGATGGCGGGAGTTGGGGAGCGGTCTGGGGCGGGGCCGATTGGGTCGGGACACGCGGCTCGGTCCCGGGCAGTGGCGGAAGGGGTGTGGCGGTGATCGGGGCTTGCGCCAGCACGGACATGCCGGCGAGCAGGATCGCCAATGCCCGAATGGGGCGGATCATGCGCGGGGGCGCTTCGGCGACTCCAGGCCGCGGACCATGCCGGTCAGGATCTCCCGCATGGCATCCTCGTTGACGCCCATCAGGACGGCGTCCTCGAACGCATCCGTCAGGATCTGGGCGACCTCGGCGTGGTTTTCCGCCAGCATGCGCAGTTTTTCGCGACAGCCGACGGCGTTCCCATCCAGCCCGGGCCAGACGGTCGGCGGCGGCGGGATCACTTCTTGCCCTCCGGCGGGGCGGTGTCGGCTGGTTTCATGGTTGTCACGCTGAAGATGAACTTGCCCAGAAGCTGCTCCAGGCTGACCGAGGACTGAGTAATTGTGATCGCCTGGCCGGCCTTCAATATCGTGGTGTCGCCGCCAGGGGTCAGGGACAGGAATTTCCCGCCCAACAGGCTCTCGCTGGTGATCTCGGCGCTGGTGTCCTTGGGAAGTTTGACGTCGTCCTGGATCGTCATCGTCACAACGGCGAGAAACGTGTCAGGGTCCAGCTTCAGGTCGGTCACCGCGCCGATCCGCACGCCGGCGATCCGAACCTCGGCGCCGTTGTTCAGCCCGTCGATCCGATCGAAGCGGGCAATCAACGGATAGCCGGACACGCTTGCCCGCCCGGTATGAGACAGCGTGTAGACCACGAAGCCCAGGGCAAGCAGGATGACGAAGGCACCGGTCAGTACCTCGGCGGTCCCGTGCTTTTGCATGCGTTCGCCTAGTGTCCGTCCAGAAACATACTGCACCTTTTCAAAGGATCACCGTGGGCATCAGGTGCGCTGCTGCCCCTCACCGATGGCCCCGCGCCGATTTCGGGGCCTCGCCTGCCAGCCGCCTGACCGCCGCCCTTTGAAAAGGCACACTCGGTTTGCGGACAGACACTACGACCCCGGGGTCCAGGATTCGTAATCGCCGGTGGCCCGCGCGCGATTGCCGCCCTGGTAGTCGTGCCCGGCGGGACGATAGCCCTGGGTGGTGCCGGTCGCGTTGGCGACATGCGGCTTCTGCCACGGCTTGCGGCCGGTGTCGGGCAGTGGCGCTTCCGTGGTGTAGTGCAGCCAGGAATGCCATTCCGGCGGCACGGCGCTGGCCTCCGGTTGGCCCGCATAGGCCACCCAACGGCGCGAGCGCAGCCCACCGCCACGCGGTTGCTTTTCCTCGTAATATATATTGCCCGCCGCGTCGGAACCGACTTGGCGGCCCTTCAGCTTGGTGAACAGCCAGGTTCCAATGTTCATGGCCGCTGATATACGCATCCGCCCGCGTTTGGTCTAGCCATCCGAGCGGATGGTGCCGCCGAGCGGATTCCGCGGTCAGAGCCGGGTGACACGGAAGTATCCACAGGATTTTGTGGTCGGGCGACGATTATGACGCTAAATATGCTTTCACCGTGTGGGACTCGGGGATAGCATCCTCCCATGAAGACGCATCGAACCTGGCATGGCGTAAGGATGCGGCAGACCCGCATCGCTCCGGATCCCGATCAGGCCCCTCGGCTTGTGACCATACCCGCGTCCTGGGATGAGGCCGCCGCGGCTGGGCTGGCCAGTCTGGCGGGCGGCGAGGCACCGAGCGGATTTGTGCCGAATCGGCTGCCGAGCGGTCGGGGGCTGGCGGGTCGGGTGACGTTGGCGTGTGCGGCGCAGGGCTGGATCGGGCCATTATGCGAACGCGCCCGGGCAGCCGGGTTTGCCATCAATCTGGAAGACCGGCTCCATCGGCTGCTACTGCTGCGCCGCGGCGCGCCCACGGATGCGATCTGGGCGGGGCATACCGATCAGGAACCGGGCTTCGTCCTGAATCTGCCAGCGTTCCTGGACAGTTTCGGCCATTTTGATGCCGCCGATTTCGCCGAAGCGGTGGAGACGGCGGTTCATGCGCTGACCTTTGCCGCGCCAGACGCGCACGATATCGCGGTGGGTATCGCCGATCTGGCCGGATTGCTGGCGGCCTGCGGCGTCGATTACGGATCGGCCGCGGCGCGCGACATTGCCCGCGCTCTGGCCGCCATCCTGCGAGGACGGGCCGATGCGGCGTCGGCCGCGTTGGCTGTGCGACTCGGGGCGCGGGGTCAGGCGGCGCAGGAATGGCAGTCGCCTCCCGCGCATACGATGGTGCCCGGACTGGAGGCGGCGGCACTGGCCGCATGGCATGCCGCACGGGGTCTCGGGGCGCTGCATCACCGAGCGACCACCGCCATTTTGCGGCCCGGTCCGGCCGACGCGCTGCTTGGGGTTGAAACCGGGGGTATTGCGCCCGCGTTCTCTCCCCTGTCGGCATCCGGCGCATTGAGCCGCACCGCGCGCGCCTGGCTGGCGGTCAGCGGCATCACGGCCGAGGAAGCCCTGGCGATGGTGCTGGCCGGGAGCAATCCGCTGCCGCAGGCGACCGCAACCGCGCATGCCGATATGCATGATGCGGTGGCACCCTATGTCGCGACGATGCCGCCTCGCCCGGTGCCTTTGTCCACCCCGGTGGCGCCGGCGGAACGGCGCGACCTGCCCGGGCGGCGCGCGGGCTACACGCAAAAGGCATCCGTCGGCGGGCACAAGGTGTTCCTGCGCACCGGCGAATACGACGACGGGACATTGGGCGAGATCTTCATCGCGCTGCACAAGGAAGGTGCGGCCTTCCGCGGCCTGATGGACAATTTCGCCCATGCCGTCAGCCTGGGGCTGCAACACGGGGTGCCTTTGGAAACCTTCGTCGAGGGCTTCACCTTCACCCGGTTCGGCCCGGCCGGCGCGGTCGAGGGCGACCCGGCGGTGCGCGCGGCGACCTCTCTGCTGGATTACACATTCCGCCATCTGGCCGCGAACTACCTGGGACGGCGGGACATCCCGGAAGCGGAAATCGAGGAACCCGATACCGTCGGCGCCGGCGCCCGCGACCAATCGCCGCTTTTGCCGCTGGAACTGCCGCCCGAGGCGTCCCCGCGGGCGCGCAGGCGGGAATTGCGGCTGGTGTCGCGGTAGGCAACCGGGTTCTCCCGGCCGGCCCTTCCCCTGATCCCAACTGCTCGGCCTTGGCGGCGGCGCGGCGGGCGCGGATGATGCCACCGCTCGGAAACCCCTGGGGAAGGAGACACAGACAATGGCCGGCCGGATCGAGACGAAACTGGCGGAACTGGGCATCACCCTGCCGCTGCCCATGGCGCCGATCGCCAACTACGTGCCCTATGTCGTCAGCAGCAACCTGGTGGTGATTTCCGGCCAGTTGCCGGCGATCGACGGCAAAGTCGCCATCACCGGCAAGGTGAGCTGGGGCGTGTCCGTCGACCAAGGCCGGGAAGCCGCCCGTTTGTGCTTCATCAACCTGCTGGTGCATCTGAAAGCCGCCTGCTCCGGCGATCTGGACCGAGTCCGCCGGGTCGTCCGCCTGGGCGGCTTCATCGCGGCACCTTCCGACTTCCGCGACCATGCGCTGATCATGAACGGTGCCTCCGACCTGGCCGTGTCCGTGTTCGGCGAGGCCGGACGCCATGCGCGCACCACCATCGGGGTCCCTTCCCTGCCCGCCGACGCGGCGGTCGAGGTCGAAGGCCTGTTCCAGATCGATTATTGAGCCCAAATCGCTCGGTTTGGGTGTGACAAGCGGCCGGGTTGGGCATAGGCTTCAATCATGCCAGACGGTTCGGCCACCTTGACAATGACCCTGCACGCCGCGATCGCGGAGGTGCCGGAAGCTGACTGGGATGCCTGCGCCGGGGATGACAACCCGTTCGTCAGCCATGCGTTCCTGAGCGCCCTGGAAGATAGCGGATCGGCCAATGCGCGGACCGGATGGCTGCCTCAGCATGCCGTGTTGCGCGATGAGGCGGGGCTGATCGTCGCCGCGGCCCCGATGTATGCGAAATCCCATAGTTACGGCGAATATGTGTTCGACCATGGCTGGGCCAACGCGATCGAGCGGGCCGGTGGCACCTATTATCCCAAGTTGCAGGTCGCGGTGCCGTTCAGCCCGGTCCCGGGGCCTCGGTTGCTGCGCCGGCCGGGGTCCGGGGTGCCGGTCAGCGTGCTGGCGCAGGCGTTGGAGCAGGCGTGCCAGTCGCACAAGCTGTCATCCGTGCACATCACCTTCTGCACCGAGGACGAATGGGGGGACTTGGGCGAGGCCGGGTGGCTGCAACGCCTGGGCATGCAGTTCCATTGGGAAAACGCCGGTTACGCGGATTTTGAGGGGTTTTTGGGGGCGTTATCGTCTCGGAAACGCAAGGTGTTGCGGCGGGAGCGGCGGGATGCGAACGCCTGCGGCCTGACATTTCACGCTCTGTCCGGGGCAGATATCACCGAGGCGCATTGGGATGCGTTCTATCGGTTCTACCAGTCGACCGTGGATCGGAAATGGGGGTCTGCGTATCTGACGCGGCGGTTCTTCTCTCTGCTGGGGGAGCGGTTGGGGGACCGGGTCGTGCTGATGTATGCGGAGAATGCAGGGGTGCCGGTGGCCGGGGCTTTGAACCTGGCGGGGTCTCAGGCGCTGTATGGGCGCAATTGGGGATGCCGGGGGGACTGGCCGTTTCTGCATTTTGAGCTTTGCTACTACCGGGCGATCGATTGGGCGATCGCGCATGGGTTGCAGCGGGTGGAGGCTGGGGCTCAGGGGCGGCATAAGATCCAGCGTGGGTATATGCCTAAGGCGACTTATTCCGCGCATTGGATTGCGCATGGGGGGTTGCGGCGGGCTGTGGCTGGGTTTTTGGAGGAGGAGCGGGAGGGGGTTCGGCGGGAGATGCTTGGGTTGGCGGAGGAGAGTCCGTTTCGGAGGGAGGGGGAGTAGGGGGCTCCCATAAGATATACCCTACAACTAACGTCTGTAGGTTTAATTTATAGATATAACGTAACTGCCCAGGTACCCCGCTAGCGTGCCCAGGTAGGCCTTTCGAATGAGGCATCTGGGCGCCCTGAGGCCCGTTCATCGTGCATTTTCGGTACAAACACGTCCACAGGCCTCATCTGCTGGGCTTACATGGGCAGTTACGATATAACTTCCACTTCACAGTGTCGACAATATCATACAGTTACAACAATAGTCTTGTCGGTACTCGCGTCAATTTGTTCACGAAGGTTGCGAGAAAGAATGATGCAGCCATGCGATATGCTATTGTGCGGTCCTGGGTTCGACGCATGGTCGGCTGAATCACCATGTATCATGAAGCCATCACGCCCAAACGTATCGGTCCCGGGCAATGGTTCTAGCCGCATCGTTATCGGACCGGCAGGGTTGTGGCGGAACGATGGGCCAATTCGATACTGGCCGACAGGCGTTGGCCCGACGTCGCGCTGATCCTGAGCATCGTGGTTGTTGTAGCCATCATCATGGCCGGAATAGCCTGTTCCAATGACATCCCCCGCGGGATTGTGCAAAGTGCGATTGACCTGTGAGTAGGTCCACGGCATGGTGAAGTTGTCCTTCCATTTAGACCAGATGCAACAGTGCTATCCACATTTAACGTAACTGCCCAGGTAGGGGGTCCAGGATCAGGCGCTGCGGAGTTCCGCGATCAGCCGATCGGGCCGACTGGCAAGTGCCTGTAAGATATCCCATCCCTGCTTTCTTGCCGTCGAAAGAAGCGAGCGGATCACGGCGAAATCCTGCGCT
>CALQHT020000311.1 GCA_943330455.2 Nitrosovibrio sp. Nv4
ACAAGCAAAACCTCATTGAGGAAGTCGCCGCCTGGGAAGCCAGACGAAACAAACACCACGCCAAGGCGGATTGGCAATTCACCACAGCCGAGGCCCGCGTTAAGCTGAAGAGGCTTTACCCCACATTATGAACGACTCGGGGCACTAGGAACGGCGGGAAGAGATCGTTCGGCCCACCGATGTAGGCAAAGTCGGCGATCAACTGGCCCATGTCGCGGTCATGTCAGGATTTGGATAGGTTTCTGATTGGTTTCATTTACCCGTGACTTCCAAGCCGGGGTCTCCGGACGGCAAATGTGGGACATAAGATTCGTCCGATCTGTCACGCTGGAATGACTGAAAGCGCTCGCCTTGAGCCTCGCTTACCCCGAATTTGGGCCGGATCGCGCCACCAAGTCAGTATATATATGGGATATGTCGCGGCCTTGGATCAATTATGAGAAATCACATATCGCTTATTGCGCGAATTGTCGTTTTTTGTCTACAAGCGAGAAACCAGTCGCCCTGACAGACTCGACCGCATCACCCTGCGTCGGCACATCGGGTTCCTGGAAGGAGAACACATGACCCAGTCGATGAAACCAATCATCGCCCCGACCGGGACAGCAGCGATCACACACCCAGACAGGCCGGACCGCAGCGAACGAGCGCGTGCGACCCCTGACGCTGAGACGCATCGCTTTCGTGTCGGGCAACTGTCCGTCGCTGCCCTCCAACGCGCGGGTACGACAAGCCGGTGTTAAACATCAGATGCTCCAACCGGCATGGCCTGTTGCTGATGATGGCCGCGACCGCCGCGATCGTGACGGCCGAACCGGTGTGCGCCCAGGCAAGACTGACACCGGCACAGGCAGAACGGGCGGAGGCCGTGCAACGCGCCGTGGTCCTGCGCCTGAGCGGGTCCAACCCGGTTGGCACGCGGCTGGCGCGCGACCTGCTGATCGCTTACGGCGCACAGGCGAAACTGACCTCCGTTCGGGAAGAATCCGGTCCCGCCCAGGAAGAGATCGCCATCGTGATGCAGGCCCCCGAGGCGTCCCGCACCGTTCGCGGGGAGATCAAGGCCCATGGCTCCCCGACCGCGTTCACCGATCTGCTAGCCGGCAAGGCCGATATCGGCATGGCGTCCCGGCGGGTGACCGCGGCGGAAGCCGGAACGCTGGCCGCCGCGCGGATCGGCGACATGCTGCGTCCGGAACATGAGCATGTGATCTCCCTCGACGGGGTCGCCTTCATCGTGCATCGCAACAATCCGGTGCAGGCGTTGACGATCCCGCAATTGCGCGATCTGGTTTCCGGTGTGACGACTCGGTGGTCGAGCGTCGGAGGTCCCGATATTCCCGTTGTGCTGTTCGGCAACGACAGTCGTTCCGGCACCGCCGACCTGATCCGCCAGAAGGTTCTGGGGCGCGGCGCGACGATGGCCAAGACCATCGCGATGTTTGAGTCGAGCGAGGACGTCGCCGACGCCGTGGCCGCCGAACCGGCGGCGATCGGGTTCGTGGGAGCGGCCTTCACGCGCAACGCCAGGCCGATCTCGATCGCCAGCGAATGCGGATTGGCGCCCACCGCGCCCACCCCGTTCCTGGTCAAGGCGGAGGACTATCCCCTGTCCCGGCGGCTGTATTTCTACGTCGGCAACAAGCGCACCGCCCTGGCAGACGATTTCCTCAAATTCGCGCTGTCGCGGTCGGCGCAGGCGACGATCGAACATGCCGGATTTGCCGGTCTCGATCCCGTTCTGGCACCGGCGGAAGCGATCCGCCCGACATCCTCGACCGGGCAGACTGTTTCAAACGACACCGGCCTGGCGCCGCTCGTGGCCGGGGCACAGCGCCTGTCGGTGACGTTTCGCTTTGAACTCGGCAAGGCAACTTTGGACAACCGAGCGAGCCGGGATCTGGATCGGGTACGGGATTGGACGAAGCAGGCGGGCGCTGGCCGATCGCTGATCCTGATCGGGCATTCCAGTTCCGACGGGGATTTCGGTTCCAACGTGGCCCTGTCGCTTCACCGTGCCCGTGAGGTCGATGCCCAACTGCGTGCATTGGGCGTCGTGCCAGAAGCCACGCATGGCGTTGGACCGATCGCCCCGGTGGCCTGCGACACCAGCGCCGAGGGGGCAAATCTCAACCGCCGCGTGGAAGTCTGGATCCGATGAGCCGGAACAACCGCCGGCCGGGCGAGGGTCGCTCCTCCTACATCCGCCAATCGGCTGCGGTCGACCGGGCGACGTCGCTTTGCTGAGGTACACCGCAAGATGATCACGATCGATATCAGACCATGCGAGCCGCACCGGGCCTTTCATGCTCTGCTGGTCGTATCCGGCCTGCGACGACCGCCGATGTCAGCCCGGTTTACCATCATGGCACGCCACGACGGTAAGTCGCGTTATGTCGGCCCTGGCGGCTGGGAGGACAAGTTCACGGAATGTCGGGAACTTGCCGCCGGGTGGGATGCGGAACAGAAAGTGCTGTGGCTGCTGCTGGGGCCGACCGTGATCCAACCGCTGGACCGCGGACCGTTCAACTTTACGCTTTTGCAAACCGGCGAGCAGGTTACCGAACTGGCCATCCCCGCGCCGATTCTCCTGCCCGGACCGGACGGACTGCCGCCGTTGGCGGAAAGCCACGACAAAGGCGTCGCCGCCATGCTCCCGCTGCCGTTGACGACCTCGGTTGCGGGATTGCGGGCCGCCGCGCCAGCACGCACCCTGTTTCAGGAGAATGAGGCGCCGGTGACCAGCGCGACAGCCGTCGAACGCGAGGGGACGCCACAGAGTAAGGACCCGTCGGTCAAACCGGTGGTTGTCGGAATTGGCCTTTGCCTGGCGGCCGTCCTGGGGGTGGGATTCCTGCTGTCCGAACATCGCGCGGACCCGACGCCGCCCGTCAGCGCAGTGACCGCTCCGTCCCTGGTCGCCTCCATGCAGCGACAGCTTCCCACCCCGGTTGCAACCCCGCGTCCAGTCGCGACACCCATAGCCGTTGCCGTGCCGGACGTGATGCCGATCTCGGACCAGGAAGTGGAGGCGACACTGGCATTGCCGCTTCCACCGCTCGCGACATTGCCAACGCCCGTCGCGGTATCGACTGACACCACCGCGACATCAGACAAGGTCGAGGACCCGGACCGAGTGTCCCCGCCACGACAAGCCGACGACTCGCCCGCGACCGGATCCGCATGCGGCGATCTACCGGTTCCCGGGGCGACACTGACGATCCCGGAAACCACGTCTCCCGAGGAGGCCCATTGCGTCGCGCTCGCTTGGATTGCATCCGGGCGCACCGATGACGCCGTCGCCGCTTTGTCGTCGCTGCGACGATCCGGCTATGTGCCGGCGATGTTGGAACTTGCGAAACTGTATGATCCGCTGTCAAAGCACAGCACACCACCGCCCGCGCCCGAGTTTGCCCGCGACGAGTATCGCCGCGTCATCCAGCGCTCCGGAGACAATCCCACCGGCCAGGAGGCTCGGCATCGTCTGAACGCGCTCCAGGACGGCTGAAGCAACATGTCCGCCGCCGGAACCTTGGGCCGCGGGCGCCGATCTGTATCATAAGTCGCACCGGTCTTGTTATCGCAGCAATTCTTCGCGAAGCGTCGCTCTGTAGCGCGGCTGAGACGATATCAAGTTCGCGAAACCTCCCGGTTTTTGATACCGGCCGCCCGCGAGGCACACAAACGCAACCATTCTCTACGCGGAACCCGTTCCCGGTGCATGGGTGTAAACTCAATTGGCCAAACATCTTTCCGGCCATATTATTCCGGATACACAATATGCCTGGCCGCGATGGTCGACGGATTCTCGCGGGAGGCAAATTATGAAACGTGAAACTTTTGTGCAGGATTTGTGGTGTAGTAAACCGGGACTAATACCAACCGCCCGAAAGATTGACCTATCGCGACCCCTTACCGTCATCGCCGAGCTTGACCCGGCAACCCGCTCCCTACCGTTGAAGTGTGGGTTGCCGGGTCAGTCTGGCAATGATGAGTAGGGCTGTAAATGGCTCAATCTTTCGGCTGGTTGGTATAACAATCAGTCTTCGGCTTTAAAGAATTCATTCACTCACGGAAGGCTAAAGCGGGACCGATTTGGGGTTTCGCCTCGCGCGGGGTCCGCTTGCGGCCCAACGGCGACTTTCCGGTGCCTGGAGTCATCCGATGGCATGTTTGTGTAGAAGAAGGACGATTGCCTCGCACTTCGCGGCCTTACGGCCAGAGCATCGGAGTGGAGCAGGAGAGACGATGTTGCGGAACTCGAAACCGACATCCCGGAGCGCCGCCGGCCCTGTGACCCGCTGTCTGCTGGCTGCGGCACTGACCTTGGGTGGTGCCACGGCGGCGGTCGCGCAGACCGATGCAACATGCGACAATGGCGCCAATGCGGGCAGCAACGTGCAAGTGCGTGTCACGCAGCAACTGGGTCGCGCCCAGGTGGAAATCAGCAAACCCAACAGCGCCGGCCGCAAGGTTGAAATCGAATACGGCGATGAACTGTATGCCCTGAAATTCGGCGCCGATGGCCGCATCCGCACCAGCTTCGCCCTGGTGGCCGCCGAGAACAATTTCGCTATTAGCATGAGCGAGGCAGCGCCGATCACCTGCTCCCTGACCGTTCCCGAATTTGCCAAGCTGTATCGCGTCGTTTTGCGGTGGCATGAACCGGTCCAGCTCGATCTCAACGTGATCGAACCCGGTGGTCGGCTCGGCGAGATCGGGCATGTCAACGCAAGCCGGCCAAACGGCAATCTCGCGCAGGGCATCGGCGTGATGGACATCATCGGCGCTGTCCCGGCGGAGGGATCCACCGCGGAAGTCTCCTACGTCGTGCCGAATCCGGCCGCGATTCCGCCCAACAGCGTGTTCGGCTTTCGGCTGGATTATGTCACGCGCGGTGGCCGACCCGAGGCGCCGTATTGCGACGACCATCCCCTGGCCGCGCCGCAGGTCGAGTTCATTACGATCGAAGGTGGTACGGTCACCACACGCAAAATGAGCGTGAACCGAGCCCGCTGCCGCGAAAAGATCACCGATGCCCGTCGGCTGATGCCCATCCGTCAATAGCCCATCCGTCAAGAACCCACCCGGTGATGCCGTCCACGCATTGCAGTGGCCACGATCGTCCCACCCCGCGACCAAGACGCAAGAAGGAGAGATCAACCTGTGACACGATCGCGTCCGCCCCATCCTGACTCGGCTCCTCGCGATTGGTTCGCTCGCGGCAGGATCGCCGCGGCTGTCGCGCTGATGCTTGGCGTGGTCACGGCGGCGCTTCCAGCGTCGGCGCAAAGGGATCAGACGGCATCGCGGGAGGTCGTGCTGCGGTTGGCTGGTTCCGGCACGATCGGGGCGAAAATGGCCCTGGAGCTGGCGACGGGCTGGGCCAAGCAGTTGAAGCTGCCGGCCGTGCGGATCGATGGCGGGCTGGATCCGGACGAGTACGACATCATCGCCGAGGGCGCGGAACGGGCGCAGAAACTGCGCATCGAGGTTCGCGCCAAGGGAACCGCCAGCGGGCTGGAACCCCTGCTCCGCGGCCAGGCGGATATCTGGATGGCGTCACGTCCGGCGCGCGAGTCCGATCTCGACGCCATGCGCCGCCGCAACGTCCCCAACCTGCCGTCGTTGGCGCAGCTTCAGCAACCCGGTATCGAGAACGTTGTTGGATTGGCCGCGCTCGCGATCGTTGTGAATGCGCGCAACCCGGTCCCCGTCCTGTCTCCGGCGCAATTGCGCGACATCTACTCGGGTAAGGTCACCAGTTGGGCGCGGGTCGGCGGTCCATCGAACATGCCGATCGGGCTTTACAGCGCCGAAATCGGATTCGGCAGCCTTGAGATGTTTTGCATCACCATCATGGGCAACCCGGATTCGCAACGTTGCGCGGATGCATTTCCGCGCCTGGTTGCGCCTCGGTTCAACCTACTGGAAGACATGGGCGACGCGGTCGCCGGGAACCCCGCCGGCATCGCCTTCACCGATCTTTCGTTGCGCCGGAGTGCCCGTGTGGTCCCGCTCGCGACCGATTGCGGTGCCGCCGTCGAGCCCAGCCTGTTCCGTATCAAAACCGACGAGTATCCGCTCGGCCGACGCCTGTATTTCTATCTCCCACCGGGTCGGGAGCCGTCCGCCGCGACGCGGGAGTTCCTGGAATTCACGCTCAGCCCCGCCGGACAGGCGGCGGTTGCGGCCGCCGGCTTTGCCGACCTGTCACCCAGCATGGCCGACGCCAGTTATGCCACCGATCGCCTGGGTGCCGCGCGGGAAACCATGGATGGCGGGCGCACCCGGGTGCGCCCGCAGGATGTGCGTCTGTTCGAGGAAGCCGTCGCGGGTTCCGACCGCCTGTCGATCACCTTCCGTTTCCAGGCTGGAACCAACGATCTGGACAGCCGAGCGGAAGCGGATTTGGAACGGTTGGTGACGTTGATGCAGGGGCCTGGTTACGAGAAGGCAAAGCTGACGATGATCGGCTACAGCGGGACCGTCGGCGATTATGGACAGAACCGTATCCTGTCACGCGACCGCGCGGATGCCATTCGCAACCGGTTGCAAGAGGCCGGCATCCAGGACGTCACCGCGGTCGGTGTCGGGCCGGTCGGCGCCGTGGCATGCAACCTCGATCCGAACACGGGTTCGCTAAACCAGCGCGTCGAAGTGTGGGTCCGCAGACCGCGGCCGAGCTGATGGGACCGTTTTCCACCATGGCGGCCACCGATGACGCGCGCGTGTCCCGGCACCGGGTCAGACCGTCAGGTCAACCACCGCGCATGCCGAACGGCAATGCCACGACGTCGGTATCTCTGACCAAGGAAACCAATCTATGTCCCTCCTCATGAACAGGCGTTCTCTGATGGGTGGCGCGGCTGGAACCTTGCTCTCTATTCCCCGGTTGGCGAGGGGCCAGGAAACTCAGATTGTTGGGGCCGGATCCAGCTTTGTCCGCCCGGTGATGCAACGATGGATCGAACGCACACCCGCGACGTTGGGCGTGAAGGCCAGCTACACCGCGATCGGAACTGGCACGGCGCAGACCCGCATCCTGGGCGGCGATCTGGATTTTGCCGCGGTTGAGCTGCCGCTGCCAGCGGACAAGGTAGCGACCGGCGGGTTGTTGCAGTTCCCGGTGGCGTTCGGCTCGCTCGTCTGTGTCGCCACCTTACCCGGGATCAAGAAGGACCAGATCACACTGACCGGCACGCTGCTGGGCGGTATCTATGGGGGGACCATCAAGATGTGGAACGACCCCAGGATCGCCGCGGTCAATCCCGGCGTCAGTTTGCCCGAGATGGAAATCCGGCCGATTCGCCTTGATACGCCAAGCGGATCTGTGTTCAGCACGACTTTCACCTTTACCCAGTACCTCCTGCAGACCAACGCCGACTGGCGGGAAAAGCATGGGGAAGTCGTGTCAAGGCGCTGGGCGGTTGGCTCCATGGCGACGAGCGCGGAATACATGGTCGAGAGCCTGGACGGCATGCCGGGTGGCATTGGCTATGTGCCCCTCGGGCTGGCCATGAGCCGGGGCATGACCACCTTGATGATGAAAAACAAGGCTCTTATAGCGTTTTCTGTTGGTATGGCCCCAGACCGATGGCTCCGAGGATCATGGCGGCCGAACTCGCGGTCTGACCCATCGCTTCCAAGGTCCGGCGCCATCCGAGATAGTTCGGGAGGTTTTTTGTGGCGACCCCATGGAA
>CALQHT020000312.1 GCA_943330455.2 Nitrosovibrio sp. Nv4
GTCGGTCCGTGACATAGCGCGATGAGAGCGACCGAGCCAGGCTCGTTCAATCGGAACAAGCCCACTAAAGTGTCAACCATGTGCCCGGTCTGAAGTGTCAAGGATGTGCCCGGCCCTACAGGGTCAAGCCCGGCAATGACGGTCAGGGGACGCCGATGGGTGAGAGGACGCCCAGGGACGAGGAGACACCTATGGGTGAGGGGACGCCCAGGGACGAGGGGACGCCTATGGGTCATTGTTTCTGCCGGCTGGTGTGACTTGTGTGCCAGATGCGCGACAGCCCGCCGACAGGTTGGGTCATCTGCCTAGGTTATCCGATTGCGCCGGATCAAACGACTCCATCCGCCCGGTCCCGCGCCGAAGCCTCGGTCGTCCGCAGTGCCGGGTCGCCATACCCACCGCCACCACCGACCGCCAGGGTGACGATGTCGCCGATCTGCAACGCGAATTCGGTCTTCGATTCCAACGGAATGGTGCTGCCGTCCCGCAGCACCTCGCAGTAGCCGGTCATGCCGGGTTGGCCGCCGAACAATCCATCGGCGGGGCGGGTGAACCGGTCGCTGTAAAGCGCCAGCTTGACACCGTCTTTCAACACTTCCATCCGGCGCAGGAAGCCAAGCCCTCCGCGATGCGCACCCGCCCCCGCGCTGCCGGGGCGCAAACTGTATTCCAGCACGCGGAAATGGGAGAAATCCTGGTCCAGCGCCTCGATCGGCGTGTTGGAGCAGTTGGACAGCGGTCCATCCACCGCGTCGCATCCATCGGTGCCCGACGATGCCCCGTAGCCGCCGCCATAGATCTCCAGATAGACCGACCAGCCGGCCGGCCCGAGATGGGACAGCACGCCCACCGTCGTCGTATCGAAGCCACATGCGATGGCACGGTCGGGGACCGCCTGCGCCAGCGCCTTCATCGTGGCGTTCCAGGCCCGGAAACACGCTTCCATCCGTGCCCGCACCGGCGCCGGAGCATTGGGGTTCAGCAAACTGCCCTTCGGTGCGGTGACGGTGACCGCCCGCGCCGCGCCCGCATTGAAGGGGATGTCGGGGCTGGTCAGCACGGCCTTGATGCAGGACAGCGCCGCCGAAACGGTGGAGGCGAACGGCGCGTTCAGGTTGCGGCGCACCTGCGGGGCGGTGCCGGTGAAATCGACGGTGGCGCTGTCACCTTGGATGGTCAGCGTCACCCGGATCGGCACCGGCCCATCGGAGATGCCGTCGTCGTCCAGCGCATCCTCACCCGTATAGACACCGTCGGGCGCCGATCTTATGCCGGCGCGCATGCGGGCTTCCGAGTAGTCCTGCAAGGCGGCCATCACCGCGGTGACCTTGTCGGAGCCGTAACGGGCGGCGAGTTCCCGGACCCGTGCCGCGCCGATCGCGTTGGCCGCCATCTGGGCGTCGAAATCGCCCATGGTTTGATGCGGCACCCGGACATTGGCGCGCAACAAGCGCTGGAACATGCCGCCGTCCCAGTCGCGCTTCATGTTCAGCTTCAAGGGCGGAATGATCAGCCCTTCGGACCAGACATCGGTGGCCAATGGATGCAGCCCGGGCGCGCCGCCCCCCAGATCCAGATGATGCGCGACCGAGGCGGAAAAGCCGATCAGCCGCCCATCGGCGAAGATCGGATGGAAGAAGAACACGTCCTGCAGATGCTGCCCACCCGAATACGGGTCGTTGATGGCGAAGAAATCGCCTTCTTCCAGGTCATCCAGGGAATAGATCGCCGCGCACGACTGAAAGATGAAGCCGATCGTCCCCAGTTGCATCGGAATCAATTCGGCTTGCGCCACGGTATTGCCCTTGGCATCCAGCAGCGCTGCGGATCCGTCTTTCGCTTCTCGCAGCACGGTGGAATAGGCGGAGCGGACCAGCTTCGCCCCCATCTCGCGCGCGGCGGCAATCAGCGCCTGGCTGATGATCGCGTAATCGACCGGATCGAGTGTCATGCGCCCTGCCCTCGCCGCATCAGGATATTGCCCGCCGCATCCGCCACCGCACGCCAGTGCGGCGGCACCCAGGTGGTGGAACTGTAGCCTTCGATCATCGCGGGACCTTCGACCGGTTGGCCCATCACCAGCGACGATGCTGCAACCAATCGCGCGGCGAGCGTAGCGGTGCCGACGCGGACCGGGGTGTGGGAACGGTCGGGGGACGGGGTCTCTCGTTCGCGGAACGAATCCAGCGGTGGCTGTGGTCGGCGGATGCCGCAGCGCAGGCCGACGATCTCGATGCGCCGTCCCGCCTCGCCGCCATGCATATACACGCGTCGGTGCTCCGCATCGAAACGTTCGGCCAGGTCGGCGACCCGCAGATGCTCCAGCAGCGCCGGATCGAGCGCGACGGGCACTTCGAACGCCTGCCCGACATAGCGCATGTCGATGCTGAGGCTGAATGCCCGGGTCCCGTCCAGGCCGAGCGCGTCGTATTCGGCGAGGGCGGCGGTGCGGAAGCGCGCGAAGTCTTCGCGCAGGATACCGGGTGCCGCTTCGTCCAGCGGTGCTCTGCGGGTGATGCCCGTCACCTTCACGTAATCGGCAGCGACCAGGCCCAGGGCGGAAATGACCCCGGGATTGGGGGGCACCAGGATTTCGGTGATGTTCAGTTCCTCGGCGATTTCGGCGGCCAGCAGGGGGCCGGCGCCGCCGAACGGCAGCAGCGCGTAATCGCGCGGGTCGCGGCCTCGTTCGGTGGACACAAGCTGGATCGCTCGCACGATGTTGGCAACGGCGAGCCGGATGGATGCCGCCGCGGCGCCCTCGATATCGGTGCCAAGGCGGCGGGCGATGTCGGCGAAGGAGGCTCGGGCGCGGTCGGCGTCCAGCGCCATCGCACCGCCCAGGAACGCTTCCGGACGGATCGTGCCGCGCACGACATGGGCGTCGGTGACGGTCGGCTCGGTGCCGCCCTTGCCGTAGCAGGCCGGGCCCGGGGTGGCACCGGCACTGCGCGGACCGACCCGCAGCATGCCGCCATCGTCGATCCAGACCAGGCTGCCGCCACCGGCGCCCACCGAAACGATGTCGAGCACGGGTGTGCGGATGGGCAGCCCATCGATTTCGGTTTCCGCGGCGATCGGCGGTTCGCCGTCCGTCACCAGGCTGACATCGGTGGACGTGCCGCCCATGTCGAAGGTTATCAGATTGCCTCGTCCGGACCGCGCCGCCTGGCGGATGGCGCCGACCACGCCCGCGGCGGGGCCGGAGAACAGCGCCGTGATGGCGTTGGAGCGCATCGCCGCCGCCGGCAACCGCCCGCCGTTCGACTGCATCACGCTGAACCGCCCGGCAAAACCGGCGCCGGCCAGGGTGGCCTCGAACCGGTCCAGATAGCGGTCGATCACCGGTTGGACGTAGGCGGACAGGACCGTGGTCGAGGCCCGCTCGAATTCCCGGAATTCCTGTGCGACCTGATGCGAGCAGGCGATGCGCAAACCGGGCAGGGCCGCCCGGATCAGGTCCGCGACGCGGGCTTCATGGGCGGGTGCGACATAGGCGGATAGCAGGCAGATCGCCAGGGCGTCGTACCCGCCCGCCGCCAATGCCGGAACCAGATCGCGGGTCACGGTGGCCTCATCCAGCGGAACGATCACCGTTCCGGCGGCGTCGACACGTTCGGCGATCTCGAAACAATCCCGGCGGCTGAGCGGCGGGTTCGGCTTGGCGTAGCGCAGATCGTAGATGTTCCGGCGGTCGTGACGCTGCAAGAACATGATGTCGCGAAAGCCTAGTGTCGTGAGGAAGGCGACGCGGGCGCCTTTGCGCTCCAGGATGGCGTTGGTGGCGACGGTTGACCCGTGCACCAGATCCTCGATCCGGGCCGGATCGATCCCGCCCGCGCCCAGCGCCGCGAACGCCCCAATATCCGGCGACGCCGGTGTGCTCGGCACTTTCGCGACGGTCAGACGATCTCCGTCCGCGGCCACCAGGTCGGTGAAGGTGCCACCGACCTCTATGCCGACGCGCATCAGTTTGACCGAATCTCGGCCCATGTCGCATCCAACGCCTTGGTCAGGCGGGCGGCGATCTGATCGACCTCGGCTTCCGTGATGATCAACGGGGGCGAGAACGCGATGCGGTCGCCGACGAAGCGGGCGATCAAGCCGTTGGCACGAGCGTGCTTGTCGACGGTGGCGCCGACCTTGCGGGCCGGGTCGAATTGTTCGCGCGTCTCCTTGTTGGCGACCATTTCGATGCCGGTCAGCAGACCGACGCCGCGCACTTCGCCGACCAGCGGATGATCGGCCAGGGCACCGATCGCCTTTTGCAGATAAGGACCGACGCGCTGGACATGACCGATCATGTCCATTTCCTCGTAGATACGCAGGGTTTCCATGGCCACCGCTGTCGTGACCGGGTGACCGGCATAGGTGAAGCCGTGCGCGAAATTGCCCAGCTTGCGGCTTTCGTCCAGCATCGCCTCAAACACGCGCTGGTTGATCAGAGTGGCCGAGATCGGCTGCATGCCGGCGGACAGGGCTTTCGCGCTGGAGATCATGTCGGGTTGCAGGTCGTAGGTCTGGCTGCCCCACATGTTGCCGGTGCGGCCGAAGCCGCAGATCACTTCGTCAGCGATGAACAGCATGTCGTATTTGCGAATGATGGCCTGCATCTTCTCCCAATAGGTGCGTGGCGGGGTCAGTCCGCCGCCGGCGCCCATCACGGGCTCTCCGATGAAGGCCGCGACGGTGTCGGGGCCTTCGCGCAGGATCAGTTGCTCAAACGCATCGGCCAGGCGGGTGGCGTATTGTTCCTCGCTCTCCCCTTCCAGGTGATTGCGGTAGTAATGCGGGTATTCGGTGTGGAAGAACCCGGCGAGCGGCAGGCCGAAATCGGCGTGCATGTCGAATTTGCCGGACGCGCTGATGGAGGCGGTGGTGCTGCCGTGATAGCCCATCTGGCGGCCGATGATTTTGCGCTTATTCGGCTTGCCGATGGCGTGGTGGTAGTACCAGACCAGCTTCAGCGCGGTGTCGTTGGCTTCGGAACCGGAGCATTGCAGCAGCACTTTGCTCATCGGCACGGGCGCGATGGACAGCAGTTTTTCCGCCAGATCGACGCCGGGTTCGTTCGTGGTGCCGCGATACAGGTGGTAATAGCCGAGTTTGCGCATCTGTTCGTAAGCGACTCGGGCGAGGCGTTCGGAGGCGTAGCCGAGGGAGGCGCACCACAATCCGGCGGCGGCATCCAGGAACTCGGTGCCGCTGTCGTCGTAGATGAAGCAGCCTTGGCCGCGTTCGATGACGGTCGGGCCTTGCGTCATGTGCTGGGCCAGGTTGGTTTGCGGATGGACGATGCTGGCGATATCACGCGCCTGGATGGAGTTTGGGGCAACATACGTCATGGGACGGGGCTCCTGGCTGCACGGGTTGGAGGATCGTAGTGCAGTTTCGCCGCGACTGGAACCGGCCTGGCGGATTGGTATGGCCTTGGGTGCGTTGGTGGCGGACGCGCGGCCATCTCGTATCGCGGTGGCTGGAGAGACTGCCGATTTGGGGGCGGCGTCGGGAGCAGGGGGTCATGTCAACGGCCCTGCCCATTTGCCGCTCCGCCCCCCCTCACTGTCATTGCCGAGCTTGACCCGGCAACCCGCGCTTCAACGGTGGGGGGTGGGTTGCCGGGTCAAGCCCGGCAATGACGATGAGGGGGGCGGTGCATCGATCAATCGTTCGGTCAGCGGGGAGAAAACCGCGATCATTGCACCCGCGACCGGCCCTTCCCGGGCCGTGCCCGCGGACATTCGATGACCATTGGATGACGATGCTCGGCCGAGGCCGAACCGCGGTCGCCTGCCTTCTGGCCGCGACCGCGCGCGTCGCTCGGTCAGTAAGGCTCGCCAACGAAAATAAACGTCGTTCCGGTAACGATCGGTGCGCTCGCCCCCACAAACGACACGTTCGCATCCTTCACCTGCCGAGACCCCGCTCGGCCTGACGCCTGCAACGCGCCTTCGATGATGTGCCAAAGCCCGTGGATACGCCCGGTCCCCAAGCTCCCGCCGAACGTGTTCAGCGGCAGTTCGCCGTCCAACTCGATGCGTCCATCCTGGATGAAGTCCAACGCCTCCCCTTCCTTACAGAACCCGTAGGATTCCAGCCCATAGATCACCGAAGCGGAGAACCCGTCATAGATCTGCGCCACATCGACGTCCTTCGGCGTAAAGCCCGACCGCTCCCAGGTCAGCTTCGCCGAACTGCTGCCGCCTTCCATGTAGCTGGACAGGCTGCCGATCCGACCCGCCGTTTCGAAATGCAGGCGCTGACCGTAGCCCGCGATATAAGCCGGCTTGGGCTTCAGGTCGCGCGCCCGGTCCGCCGTGGTCAGAACGACCGCGACCGCGCCTTGCACCGGGATATCGCAATCAAACAGACAGAACGGATAGGCGACCATGCGCGACGAGAAATAATCCTCCCGCGACAACGGCGTGCCATAGAAATAGGCATGCGGATTGTGCTGCGTATGCTTGCGTTGCGTCACCGCAAGGGTCGCCATCTTGTCGCGGCTCTGGTTGTTGCGTTCCAGCCAGCGTGTATAGGCAACCGCCATGCCCTGCCCCGGCCCGCCGAACCCATACGGCGCGGTGAACTGGGTGGCGCCGCTGGCATAGGCTCCCGGCAGGTTCTGGTAGGTGCCGCGCGGGTTGTGCATCGCCCGCCACACCACCACGTATTTGCACACGCCGGCCAGCAGCGCGTTCACCGCCTGCTGCAAGGCACCGCCGATATTCGTCGTGCCGACCTGGATGTGCCAGGTCAGATTGGGCAGCTTCAGCATCGCCATCATGCAGTTGACGGACACGACGGAGATGCCATCGACCTCCGCATGGCCGGTCGCCGGCAATTCCGGATAAGTGGCCAGACCATCGATGTCCGACATTCGAAGCCCCGAATCGGCGACCGCGCCCTTCACCGCTTCCAACGCATGCGCGGCGAGCGGAATGTCAGCCGATCGCGTGACCTTGGAATAGCCCACGCCGCTGATGGCGATCTTGCACCGGTTTTCCCACATGTTCCGTCTCCCCTTTTATTCGGCCGAACCCGCGAGACGAAACTGCGGCAAGGTGATGTCGTCGTTCAGTTTCTCGAAAATGACTTCCACCCGACGCCCGACCTTGGCCTCGGTGTAAGGCACGCCCAGCAGGTTGCCGGCCATCAGCGCGCCGGGGGCGTCATCGAGCTCCACCACGATGCTGGCGTAGGGCACGGCGGAGGCGAAGCGCTTGTCGCCGGTGTGATACATGATGGTGTAGGCATAGATCGTGCCTTCGCCACGCACCGGCTCGAATTTCAGGTCGATGCCCATGCATTGGACGCAGGTCGCGTAGGGCGGGTGCTGGATATTCCCGCAGCCCTGACAGCGTTGCAATTCCAGGACGCCCCGATTGGCCGCGTCCCAGAATGGCTTGGTCCATTCGTTGGGGACGGGAATGGGTCGAGTCACCTTGCTCCAGTCACTCATTATCTTTGCCTTGTGCCTCTGGTTCGCCGGCAAGTCTAAGGGGATGGCGCGAACCGGGATAGTCCTTCGGCGATCGGGGGCGGGATAGAAGGCCTTGGGGCTCCGCCCCAAACCCCGCGAGGGGCGTTGCCCCCTCGCCCCCCACCTTGCAAACCCCCACCCCGCTGAGCCACCCTGCCCAC
>CALQHT020000313.1 GCA_943330455.2 Nitrosovibrio sp. Nv4
ACCCACGCACGACGACGCGCCGATCCTCAATGCGCCGGGACAGCAGGCTCCCGATGCCTCACGTGCCCAAACACCCGACACCCAAGCGACGCCTTGTAACCGAGCTTAAATTCTGAACCCGGCTGTATCAAAGTCGTTGACACGTTCCGGGGCGTCAAGATCAACGTCCGCTCCTGGAGCGCGGCGACATCCCGGCTCGTGGAGGCCAGCGCGGCGAAGGCCGGTCATAATACGCGCACCTATGAGGTTGTCCGGCCCGGATTGACGCAGCTTCAGGCCGAGACTTTGGCGCAGCGGTCCCTGCAAGAATTGACCAGGCACGAGATGACGATTTCCGGATCGATGCCGGGAGACTTGAGGCTCACCCCGCGTGTCCTGATCAGGCTATACGGCAGCAATACCGCATTCGACCAAGCCTATTTCCCGGATACGGTGGTATATCGGGTAGACGAGCGCGGCTTCGAGGTTGATTTCTCGGCAATCAACAAATCGCCCGACGTAGCGAGATCATAACGATGGACAGGCTGTACGACACATTCCGCCAGCGTGCCGGCGCCATGGATGCGCAGATCGGGACCGGTCGCTTCGCGTTGGTGCAGAGCTATGATCCGAACACCGGAACCGCGAAGGTGCTGCTGCAGCCCGAGGAGAAGCTGACCGGGTGGCTGCCGGTGCTGACCCAATGGGTGGGGGCCGGTTGGGGCATCCATGCCCCGTTGCAGCAGGGCGATCAGGTGTTCGTCGTCGCCCAGGAGGGGCATTCCGACCACGGTGTTATCGTCGGTCGCGCCCACTCGGCCCAGGCCTTGCCGCCCCAGGGCGTCAATTCGCAGGAACTGCTCATGCGTCATTCGTCCGGCGCGTTCATCCGCATGGGGACGGACGGAAAGATCACCTTGCAAGACCCGTCGGGCACGAAGCTGGAGCTGGAGAACAACGGCAAGGTCAAGATCACTGGGGATCTTCTGGTGACCGGTAACATCACCGATCTGAACAATGCCCATGGCTCGCTGGACGTGCTGCGCCAAGCCTACAACCAGCACCGCCATGGCGGCAGCCCGACGACGGACCACCCGGTATGAGCGGCATTTCGCACCTGATTGGATCGGACCTTTCGTTTTCCCAGAGCGGCGATCTGGCAGTGGCCTCCCAGGATGAGATGACCATCCAGAGGGTTCTGCGGCGCCTTCTGACCAACCCCGGCGATTATATTTGGAACCTGGGATATGGGGCCGGCCTGCCGGCCATGGTTGGGGATGTGGCCGATGCTGGCGCGATCGCGGCCGTCATCCGCTATCAGATGATGCTGGAGGCGACCGTAGCGAAGGACCCGGAGCCGTCCGTCGAGGTGTCGGCAACCACCACCGGGATCGTCTCTGCCACGGTCCAATACGTCGACGCACCGACCGGGCAACTCCGCTCCTTCGTTGTGCCGATCACATAGGACGCCATCCATGTTGCAGCTTCTCACCTTCACCACTCTGGTACAGCGGTTCGCGGCGGCGGCACAGGCGCAAGCCGGCCAGTTGTTGAACTTCACCGTGGGGTCGATCGAACTGGCCCTGGCCGAGGCGGTGGCGTCGATCGGGTTGTGGATGCAGTGGCTGATCGTCCTGGTGCTGGCGAAGACGCGAGCGGCCACCAGCACCGCGGCGGACCTCGATACATGGATGGCCGACTTCTCGTTGACCCGCCTGCCGGCCGTGGCGGCGAGCGGAACCGCCACGTTTTCCCGGTTCACGGCATCGTCGAGCGCCTTGATCCCCGTGGGCGCATTGGCAAAGACCGCGGACGGCTCGCAGAGCTTCATCGTCGCGGCCGACACCGGCAAGACCTATTGGAATGCCGGGATGAACGGGTACCTGCTGCCGGCCGGGGTGATCTCCGGCGATGCCGCGATCGAGGCGGTGGTGGCTGGCGGCGGCGGAAATGTGCAGATCGGGGCGATCTCGCTTCTGGCCAGCGCGATCCCTGGTATCGATGCGGTGGACAATGAAGCTGCGCTGTCCAACGGCATCGATCAGGAATCCGATGCGGACCTGCGCGTTCGTTTTGCCAATTATATCAATACGCGGAGCCGAGCGACGGTGAACGCGATTGGGTATGCGGTGCAGTCGGTGCGGCAGGGGCTGACGTGGTCAGTGGATGAGAACGTGCTGGCGGATGGCGAGCCTCGGATGGGCAACTTTGTTGTCACGATTGACGACGGTTCGGGTGCGCCGCCGTCGATGCTGCAAGATCAGGTTTATGCGGCGATCGACGCGGTGCGACCGCTTGGCAGCACGTTTCAGGTCCGGGCGCCGACGATCCTGACCGCCAACGTGGTGCTGACCATCACGACAGACCCGACAAGCGCAAAGCCCGACCTGCTGTCATTGGTTCAGACGGCGATCGAGGACTTCATCAACGGCCGGGAAGTCGGCGAGACCCTGCGGTACACTCGCATCCTCTCGATTGCCTATGGCGTCGATGCCCAGATCGCCAACGTCTCGGTCTATACGCTGAATGCCGGCACCGCGGACCTTGCCGGGGTGGCTGGACAGGTAATCAAATCCGGCACTGTCACGGTGAACTGAGGAGCATCGCCATGCCGACTGGCGACAGAACCGACATGATGGCCAGGATGAGGGCGGTTCTTCCAGCCCGTTGGTTCCCGGATGATGCACCGGTCCTGGACTCGGTGCTGGCCGGTTTGGGCGACGTATGGGCCTCAGTATTCGGGGTCTATTCGTTCCTGGTGCCTCAGCTCCGCATTTCCACCGCCACGGGGTCGATGCTGGACCTGATTTCCCGGGACTTCTTCGATGCCGATCTGCTGCGACGATCCGGCGAATCCGACGCCGCCCTGCGGGCGCGCATCATCCGGGAACTGTTCCGCGAGTGCGGCACCCGGACCGCCGCAGTGCGGGTGCTGACCGATCTGGTAGACAGGACGCCCATCGTCTTCGAGCCGGCCTATCCCCACGACACCGGCGGCTACGGTGAGGCTGGAAGCGGGGTCTGCAATGGCCTGGCCTATGGCGTGGCGGGCGGCTACGGCAGCCTCCGCCTGCCATTCGAGTTTTTCATCTCCGGCATCCGGGGATCGCGGTCAACGATCGCGAACGTGATGGGATACTATGCGGGGTCCGGCTGGGCGGGCGGTGGCTATGGGGTTGGCGCCTTCGAGTATGCGTCGATCAGTTGGACCGAGGGCCAGATCACCGATGCCGACATGTTCGCCGCGATCAACGGCGTGCGGCCGGCGGCGACGATCGCCTGGATGCGGATTGTCGACACATCGCCCTGGGTTGTCGCCCCTGACCCCGTGACAGGATTGGCCATCGGATGACCGTAACAGCCACCAGCATCGATCTGACCTGGAGTGCTCCGGCCGGCGGCGGGGCCGTGGTCGCCTATGACATCCTGATGCGGGAAACCGGGGTAGAGGCCTTCGCGATCGTCGCCAGCGTCAATGACACCAGTTTTGCAGTCGAGGGTTTGGTGCCCAGCACCAGCTATGACTTCGCGGTCTATGCCCGCAACCAGGCAGGGCCTGGCGGGCTGTCGGGGATCGTCACCCAGGAGACCCTGGGGGCGGTGCCGAACGCGGTGCGAAATCTGGCGGGGGCTGCGGGATCGCCTGCGTATAGCGCGGTCGATCTGACCTGGGACGCTCCTGCGACCAATCCCACGCATGGGACGGCGAGCTACTACAAGGTCTATCGGCGACTCTATACCGGCATGGACGATCCGTGGACCTTGGTCGATGCCAACGTGCTGTCCACGGGCAAGACGGTGACCGGTCTGTCGCACCACACCGCCCATGACTTCCTGGTGGTGCCCTACAACGATGCCGGCGGGGCGGAGGCCAACGAATCGGTGCCCAATTTCGTCACCGACTATGCGGCGCCCAACGTGCCCACCGGGCTGGTGGCGGCTCCGGTCGATGATGGCACCGTGAGCAAGCTGGCGGTCACCTGGACGGCATCGGCCACGGATGGCACCCATGATGCCGCAACGGGGTATGATGTCCGGCATAGTCCCGCCGGGGCTGGCACGTGGACCACGTTGGTTGGTGTGGGCAGCGGGGCGGTCATCACCGGGCTGTCGGCGGGCACGTCCTATGATGTGCAGGTGCGGGCGACGAACGGCTCCACGACTTCGCCCAGTGCGTGGTCAAGCAGCGCGACCGTGTCGACGTGGACGAACGTGATCACCGTGGCCAATCCTCCGCCCGCGACGCCGATCACCAACGGGTCGGGACCAATCGTGCAGGTGGACATCACGGGCACGTTTACCGTTGCCCAGGCGGTGTGGGATGCCAGCGGGACCGTGGCGCCTGCCAGCGGATGGGCGGATAGTCTGGGGCCGTTCTCGACGTTTGAGGCGGTGTGGTTCCTGGGTGGCGGGGCATCGACGGCGGCGGGGACCGCCTATCTGTGGGTGCGGACGCGGAATGCCGGCAGCGTCACGATCGGGCGTATATCTTACGGCCCATACACCTTCACCTGACGGCGTGGTCCAGGGTCAGCGATAGACTTCCCGCCAGCAGGCGGGAGTGCAGTCTCCCCACAGTGAGGGGGACCGCGCTGTAATTCCTGGCCTTCCGGCCTACGGGATCCAGCAGCGATATATAGCGATGCCCGGCTCGGCAAGATCGGCTTGTCAGAGGCGCCGCAGGGTAAACCCTACGGCGCCCCGACATCACTTCCCGCGGCCGGAATTGTTACGAGTCGGATCGCTCACGATGTAAGTCATACCCGGCTTCGGCGTGGGCGGAAGGGGTTCGCGCCGGACCACCGTCCGTTCCTGACCGGTGTTGCCGCCACGGGGACCTAGCATCCCGTATTGAGCGGAAACCGGGGCCCTTTCCCCTGGCTTGTAATGTTTCGTCATGGTCTTTGGTCCTTTTGACCATCCGTGAGGCGCAGCTTCGATTGCCACTCTGGTCAAACCCGTCGTAGAAGTGACGTGTGGATGGTTCGTGCCAGATCAGCCCCCGACAAGGGTGCGCTTGTCCCCTGGCGGATCGTTGGTCGGGGGCAGACTTGCACTCTGCTCCCGGCTCCGCCGAGTCGCGGCGGAAACCAACGTCACCGTATGATATTCGAACGGAGCATGCAAGCCTTGACAAGGGGCGTTCGATTGACGACCTTCCTGTCTTGCCGATCCCGCTCAACAATCCTGGCCGAGTAGGCCTCCAATAGGCTCCATTTCATGGCGATCAGCGCAGAGCAACTTGGCCAACGATTGCGCACGGCGCGTGGACAGATCAGTCAGGACGCGGCGGCGTCGGAGATCGGCGTTTCCCGTTCGGCCATCAGCCTCATGGAATCCGGCCAGCGTCAGGTCACCACGATCGAACTCAGCCGCCTCGCCACGCTTTACGGGCGCCGGATCGAGTGGTTCGTCAATCCGAATGCTGATCTGGAAAGCGCCGACCCGGTTCAGGCGCTGTTCCGCCAGGATCCGAAACTCGCCGCCTCCACCGCCCAGGCGCAGGTGGGGCGATGCGTCCAACTATTCCGCGACGCGGCTTCCCTGCTGCGGCTGCTGGGGCGCGAGCCTGCGTCCGCATCCATGCGCCACGACCTGCCAGCGCCGCGCTCGACCGGCATGGCCATCGACCAGGGGCAATCGATCGCGGCCCAGGAACGCCGCCGTCTGGGCATTGGCATCACGCCGATCCGCGACCTGGCAGGACTGATCTCGGACCAGGGCGTCTGGGCGGCGACCCTGGCGCTTCCCGGACATTTGTCCGGCGTTTTCTTGAACGGGAAGGATTTCGGCGTGGCGGTCATCGCCAATGCCACGCAAGATCCTCGGCGCGGCCGGTTCTCGCTGGCGCATGAATACGGGCATGCACTGATGGATCGCGATCAGCCCGCTTCCGTTACCCAGACGAGCAACAGAAAGGACACGCGGGAGCAGCGCGCCAACGCCTTCGCCGCGGCGTTCCTGATGCCGGCCGACGGCGTGCGAGAGGTGCTGTACTCCATGGGCAAGGGCCATGCCTCCCGCCGGGAGGAGGCGGCGCCAGATGCGTTGTCGGATGAGGACGGCATTCGGGGCGAACTGCGTGCGCCGCCACGTTCGCAAACCGTGACGGTCGCGGATGCCGCCCTACTGGCCGAACATTTCGGTGTCAGCTATCCGGCGGCCGTCTGGCGGTTGCTTGGCGTCGGAGCGATCGGAGTGGGCGAGAAGGATATCCTGCTGGCGCAGACGATCGCCGCCAATCGGTATATTTGGGCAGTGCGGGATTTCATGCCCGATGAAGGGCAAGCCAACCCGGGGTGCGACGCCGACGTGCGATGGCGGATTTTCCCTCTGGCCATCGAAGCCTGGCGGCGGGAACTGATCACCAGTGGCCGGTTGGTTGAAATTGGCCGGAGCCTAGGGTTCAGTGACGCGGATGACATCCTCGGCATGGCCGAAGCGTTGAGCGGCGGGTGACGGTCGGCACGTCGTGACATTGACGGACACCGCGGCCATCGTCGTTGATACGTCGGTTCTGCTGAATTTCGTCAAGGTCGGGCGGATCGACCTTATGCAATTCATTGGTGTGTCATTGCTTCTGCCTGATGACGTCTACGCGGAAGTGACACGCCCCGAGCAACGCGCGGTCGTCGATCGTGCGGTCGCGGCAGGGGTGCTGATACGCGAGACCATCGCCGATCTCGCCGAGGTAGTGCTGTTCGCGGAGCTTGCCCAAAGTGGCCGGTTCGGTCCGGGGGAACGCGCCACGATGGCCGTCGCGCTCGTCCGTGGTAGCGCGGTGGCAATCCAGGAGCGACCCGCGCAGGCCGAGATGCTCCGCCGTAACAGGCATGCCAAGATCATCACCACGGAAGACATCATTATTTGCGCCATCCGTTCGGGAGCGATCACCGTGGCGGAAGCGGACGCGCTGTTGGTCGAGTGGCGGACACGACACCGGTTTGCCTCCCGTCTTGCCACCTTCCGGGATTTCTTCCGTGAGGTATGAGCCATAAGGGCCTCGCTATCCGCTTCAAATTTCAAAATCAAAGCTTGGCGGAACGCATGAAAATTCATGTCATACCGAGCACAGGCTCGACACCGTCAGGCACGTCCAAACAGATCATTGCCATATTGTGCGGGGGGCTTGGGGCCGTGCACGTCTTCCTGGCGGGGGAGTCGGGGATCGTGGTCCCAGACCAGCCATGGAAACCCAAGCGTTCCGATGGTATTTGGAAGAGGCACCCTGAAGGAAGTCGCAGTCATGGCGCTGAGCATTGAGGCAGGAGGAAGCCGATGAACTGGCGCGCAGCCTGGCGCGGCTCACGGGCGAAAGCATGACCGAGGCGATCACCGCCGCCGTGCGCGAACGCTTGCGGCGTGAACAGGCGCGGCGCCAGGCTGCCGCGGACCTCGCGACACGGCTGGCAGAACTGTCCCGCCGGTTAAGTGCAGCCTATGACACAAGTCCAGCCAGCCGGGAGGAGTGGGACGCGGCTACCGGCGATTAGTCATGATCCTGGCGTTCTGATACCAACCCGCATAAAGACCGACTCATGGGGGATTCGCAAAGGCGTCGATCCGTGCATCAGTTCCTGCATTGGGAATCGGATTTGGGGAGTTGGGAATGGCGGCGGCGATCAAGGTAATTCGCGCGGAACATGTGCCACAGGAA
>CALQHT020000314.1 GCA_943330455.2 Nitrosovibrio sp. Nv4
ACCGCGCGCTGCGCGAAGGGCAGGTGCAACCGGTCGGCACGATCCCGATTGAGCGGCCGCGGCGTGAATGCGGGGCGCCGGGGCGAGGACCCAGGTGGGGGGATATTCCTATGGCGGCAGGAGGGCGAATTTAAACCGGACAGCCGTGCGCACGACCTGGCCGAGCCAGCGTCCTTGCTCGGCCACCGGCTGGTGGAGCATCCGGTACAGCGCCTCCTTGATCTCGAGGAGCTTGGCTTGCAGCCGCTTCCGCATGGTATGCCGCACCAGCAGGAACCATCCGCTCCCCGTCTTCCCGCAGATGTGCGTGAAGCCCAAGACGTCGAATGTCTCCGGCTTCGCCAAGCCCTTCACCGACCGGCGTTGGGCCGCGTGACGGCCCAACTCGATCAGTCGGGTCTTGTCGGGGTGCAGGTCCAGGCTGAAGGCTGCCAGCCGTTCCCTGAGTTCACGAAGAAACCGATCCGCATCTGCGTGCCGCTGGAAACCGACGATGGTATCGTCGGCATAGCGAACCACAATCATCGGTCCGGTTGCTGTCCGCTTGCGCCAGTGGTCCGCCCAAAGGTCGTAGACGTAATGCAGGTAGATGTTCGCCAGCAGTGGCGAGATGACCGCGCCCTGCGGCGTTCCTACCGTACCATCCGTCCACGTGCCTTCCTCCATGACCCCGGCCTTGAGCCATTTGGCTATTAGCCGGAGCACACGGCGGTTGCCGATCCGGTGCTCCAGGAACCGCATCATCCAGTCGTGGTTGATGCAGTCGAAGAACGCCCGGATGTCGGCGTCCAGGACCCAGTTCACTTGCCTGTAGGTGATCCCGTATGCCAGCGCGTCCAGCGCATCGTGCTGAGAGCGCCCCGGCCGGAACCCATATGAGAAGCCGAGAAAGTTCACCTCGTAGATGGCGTTCAGCACTTCCACCATCGCGCGTTGGACGATTTTGTCTTCCAGCGCGGCAATGCCGAGCGGTCGTTGCCGACCGTCGGGTTTGGGGATGTACTGGCGCCGCGATGGCTTCGCCCGATACGCACCGCGCATGACGCGGTGGTGCAGGTCGCCGATGTTCCCATCGAGCGCCCCGGCGTATTCCTCCCACGTCACCCCATCGACGCCCGGAGCTGCCTTCGGCTTGAGCTGATGGAAGGCCCAGGCCAGCAGGTCCGGTGTCACGTGGTGCATCAGGGACGTGAACCGCTCACGCTTGTTTCGCTTCGTAGCTTCTCGTACGCAGGTCAGCGCCTGTGACACGGTTTCCCGGCCCTGAGTCCGGCCCATGCTTTGCTGGCCTGCGGTTCCCTCGGCCCCGCCCCTTCCCTCCACAGCCTCCGCGCCCAGTTGCCCGGGTTTGTTCGGCCGCTTCCCTGGTACTATGGGCGGGTCTGACTTCCCTGAGCCGTTCATCGGCGGGTTCCGGCCATGGCCTTGCCGCCGCGGCCTGGCGTATTCGCGCCAGGCGGTTCAGGGATCTCCCGGTTCCCGTGCAGATGGTGTCCCGGCGTGCATAGGGTCTTGGACCGCGCGGGGTCGGTGTGCGCCTCGCCATGACGGTGCACACCGTGTGGCCTTCCGCTTTTCACTACAGCGTCGGCACCCCGGACTATCAACTCTTCGCGGCTCGATACCCAGCCCGCCGTTTCCCCTGTCAACGCTTCGCCGCCACCCTTACGGGGGACGCCGCATGACTCGGGGCCATCGTGGGTGGCTAGCCTTTCAACGTACGACTCTTGCATTCGTTTCCACCTGCCCGTCTCCCGGCGCACAGCGAAGGTTGGATGGGGTTTCCTTTCCCCACGCCATACTCCAATAAAACTATCATATAACAAATGGTTACGGGGACCAGTTGTAAGAGGGGCAAAAGTGTGGGTAGATTTTCCGAGGAGCCGTATCATTCCGGTCTCTGACACCGAAATGGAGGCCGATTTCCGACATTCGTTCGCCGGACTCAAGCTTATGCTGCACCCGCTTACCCACACTTTTGCCCCTGTTACGACCAGTTCAGCTGCCATGCCCCGCGCCGTTACCGCCCCACCGTTACATCCAACCCGGTCCTCCTCGGGTCGGACACGTGACATGGCGAACCTCCTCACGCGTGGGAACACGTGGTTTGCCCGCTTCAACACCCCTCGTGACCGCTGGGAAGACTCCGGGTTCACCATGGCCACCAAGGGTGGCGTACTCCGGGAGATTGTCCGCACCCTCCGCACAACGGACCACAGCGAAGCCCTGAAGCGCCGTGACGTGGCGCTCGCCGCTATGCGAACCGAGGTGGACATCGCTCTCCGACAGGCTCGCAAGCGGCCTCTTGAGCCTCCGGCGCAGGTAATCGCCGATCTTTACAAGCGGCGCTGGGCGATTGATCCGTATTTCCGCTGGATCAAGCAGACCCTGGCGATCCGCAAGTTCGTCGGCACGTCGGAGAACGCGATCCGCACGTAGAAATTCATCGTGTTGATCGTGTTTCTGTTGATACGCTTGGCGCATGCGGACCACACGGCGGTGGTCAGTCCGCTCACATGCGTGCGGCTGGTGCAGACGCATCTGATGAGCCGGCGTGACCTCGCCAACATCAGGATCGAGAGACGACCAGGGGGAGGAAGGCGGTTGCGACCGGCCGGGACGATCCGCATTTGGCCACCAGGGGATGAGTGCGTGGCGACAGAGTGGGGGAAATTCCCTATGTCGGCGAGGAGCCAAATTTAAACCGGACAGCCGTGGGGTCAGTCCGGCAATGAAGGTGATGGAATGCCGTCGGTCATGGTTACGGACGGTTCGTATGACCCGCTATCGGTCGGTGCCGACACCAGGTGACCGTTTGCGCAGGTCCGTCAGTAGTGTTCGATACTCCGGGTTGGCAGGCTCAAGCACCAGCAGGGCCTGAGCATGGGCAATCGCATCGTTCATCCGGCCCGCGTCGCGTGACAGCGTGGCCAAAGCCACCAATGCATCCCGGTTGGTCGGATGCCGCCGGTGGACTTGCTCCAGCAGTTGTATTGCCTCCTCCCCTGCCCCGGTGCTGTTCAGGGCGATCGCATAGACATACGTATAGCGGGCATTGTCGGGCGCCAGTGCGGCCGCCCTCTGGAATTCGGCCAGCGCGCCGGTCAGATCACGGCTTCGAACCAGCGCCAAGCCTAGGGCATGACGAGCATCGGCATTGTCTGGCTCCAGCGACAATGCCCGGCGCAACAATTCGGTGCCTTGCGCATCCCGGCCACGAAGACGTTCCAGATCCGCCAAATTGACCAATCCGGGCACAAAACCCGGATCGAGGCGCAGGGCAGTGCGGTAGCTCACCTCCGCTGCCGTCACATCCTGACGACGAAGATGGAGGAGGCCAAGGTTGACGTGACTTTCCGGACGATCGTCATCGATCATTTCGGCGACTGTCTGCTCCTGATACGCTTCGGCGAAGGCCTTGCGCTGCACTTCGCTCATGGCATCAGGCGGGACGCCCGCCAGCGCTCGGGCCGCTTCGATGCGCACAGCGCGTACCCTGTCCGACAGCAACGGCAGCAGGATCGGCACCAGGTTCGGAGGAATCGTCGCCGGGACGGCGCGCGGCGCGGCCATGCGCACCAACGGGTCGGCATCGTTCGCCCCTGCCCGCACCGCCCCGGCCGAAGCCGGCGTCAAATACGGCGCGAGCAGCCCAAGTGCCGTTGCGCGAGCGATTGCAGGCTGCGTTCTATCCCGGATCAATGCGCTCAGGCGGCGTTCGGCATCGACGGCTCCCACACGGCCGGCATGCAAGGCCAGACCATAATGCGGCACCGTCTGGCGTCCTCGCGGGAACCATTCGCTCACCGCCCGTTCGGCCCACGCCGCAGGCTTGTCCGTGTGACACGCCGAACACGCATTGGGCACACCGATTGCCACCGACAGGTCCGGCCGAGGCACCCGGAAACTATGATCGTGCCGCCGATCGACGCCCATATAGACCTTCGCCCCCATGTGACACGCGACGCACCGCGCGCCCGTACCGGACGGTTCATGATGGTGATGGGTCACGGCCTCGAAGCGACTGGGGGCATGGCACTGCGCGCAGACCGCATCGCCCGCGGCCCGCAAGCCGCCCCCATGCGGCTCATGACAGTCGGAGCACGTCACGCCGGCCTTGTGCATCCGGCTTTGCAGGAACGAGCCGTATTCAAAGACCTCGCCGTCGATTTGGCCGTCGGCATGATAAAGTCCAGACTCCAACAGCGCCGGTATATAACGATCTAGAAACGGCGTGCCGGCGGGCTGATCCTTGGAGATCACGGATCGTCGGGAATGGCATGCCCCGCATGCGTCGAGTTCCGTCGAATCTGCCGGCGCCGTCCTGCCGGCGATCCCGGTGCTGGGGTTCATCTCCCACGAGCCCACCTTCCTGGCTGCCAGCCAGGCCGCAAGCCCCTTGCGGACCGCATCCGGAAGAGTGGACCGCGACGCCGCCGATGCCGTTGCCCAGGCAACATGACGGGATCCGGGACCATGGCAGGTCTCGCACGCGACGTTCACATCCTTCCAGGTCGTGCTGTACGTGTTGCTGGCGAGATCATGGTTCTTGTGCAAGTCAGTGGAATGGCAATCGGCGCACATGTAGTTCCACGTCTGATCGCGCCCGGTCCAGTGCAGCCGATCTCCGGGCTGCAGATTCCGGTCGGGATAAAGGTGAAACCACCGTTGACCGCCAACCTCCCTGGGTCTGGCATCCCAAGCGACGCCCAGGGCCTGCAACCGCCCGCCCGGCATGGCAACCAGATATTGCTGGAGCGGGAAAACACCGAATGTGTAGGCGATTTCATAGACCCGCGGCACGCCGTCCGGACCATCGGTTCGCACCCGGTATGCGTCGCCCGTGCGCGAGAAGACAGACGTCACCCCGTTATAGTCAAATTGCGCATCCGCGAAGTCACCCAACACCGAACCAGGCGTCGCCGGTTGCATGGCCTTCGCATGATGCGACACTGACCAGTGCATCGTTTCGCTGCCATGGCAGGTCGCGCAGGTCTCGGCCCCAACAAAGTCCGCGGCCTCCTGCGCACGCGCATGGGAACCGAAGGCCGCCACAGCCAGCACGGCGGCCATGACGATCAGCAGGACCATGCCAATTTCCCGTTTCGGCCAGGCAAGGATCACCATCTATCTGATCTCATACCAACAGGCCGAAACAATGACCCATAGGCGTCCCCTCACCGTCATTGCCGGATTTGATACGGCAACCCGCCCGCTGCCGTTGAAGCGCAGGTTGCCAAATCAAGCCCGGCAACGACGATGAGGGCGGTTCATAGGTCATTCTTGCGGCCGGCTGGTATCAGAGTGCAAATCCTTGCGCGATATGGAACCGCAAGCCGACCTTCAAAGCCGTATACGGGCCGTCGGCTTCCCGCAAGTCGCGGATTGCTGGCACAACGTCGCTCAATGCACCGCCGTTACCCCGGCAACGGTAACACCAGAGGCACCGGGCCGGCGCGCACGAAGCAGGTCCCGCGCCTCCTCCAGCCGACTGGCGTTGAGATACGCCTTCACGAGCGTAAACTCGATCAGATCATGCTGCGCTCGGCTGCCACCGATGCGTTCGTTTTGTCCGACCAGCGGCGCGAACGCCGCTATCGCCGCGTCAAAGTCCCCGCGTTCAAACGCCACGAACCCCCGGCCCAGCGCCGGAAGGTAGGAGCCGGAGGGGTGGCGACCCGCGCTCGCCAGATCCTCCATCAGGCGCGTGCGAAGGCTAAGCGCGCTGTCATCGCCCCAAACCGCCTGGGTCAGGATGACATGCAGATCGGCGAGCCCGGCACCCGGACGAGGCAGAGCGCCGGCCCCATAGTCGTATATCGCGCGCCAGGCGGCGGTGTCGCGCGGATGGCCCGCCAGCTCCGAACGCCACAGGAACGCTGTGCCGTCGGTCATCTTCTGTTGCGGCCCGCCGCTGTGCCGGTCCAGCGCGATGGCGTCGCGATACAGCCGCAGTGCCTCAGTCCAGTTGCCAGCCCCGAGTTCGAACAGGGCAAGATGCCAGCTCAGATGGCCGTGGAAAGCCCCGTCGCTTGGATAGGTTGTCAGCCAGGATGCCAGAAAGCCGCGGCCGGTCTCCGGTTCGCCACTCTCGTAACAGACATGGGCGAAACCATGCGCGGCGTGAGCGTTTTTCCGATTCAGCATCACGGATCGCTCGATTTTCGGGCGAGCCGCGGCGAGTTGACCATCCTCGGAGAGGGCGGTGGCATGATAGGCGAGGAACCAATAATCGTCGCCGTAATGCGGGGCGAGACTGTCCATCAGTACCGCAATCTGACGCTTCTGGCCGATGCGGCCGGAGCCGCCGATCAGGCCGTTCGGATTGGCGGCGCTGGCGACCATCAGCGCGTCACGCGGCCATGTCGCCAGATGGGTGTGCAAGGCGGCGATCGCGTCGTCGGTTCGCCCCGAGAATGCGAGGTCGAAGAACCCGATATGCCCCGCTTCGCGTTCCGACAGATCGGTTGCCGTGTCCTTGGCTGCCGCGAGGGCTGCGCGGGCCTCGACGGCTTTGCCTTCCCGCATTAGGACCTGCGCCTTGCCGGCATGCGCAAGGGCGAAGCCGGGATCGGCGGCCAGAGCGCGGTCAAAGGCCTCGACCGCGCCCGGATAGAGCGTCAGCGCCAGATCGTGGCCCTGCCTATAGGCGTCCCGCGCGGTGCTGGAGGCGGTGGAGAGCGGAAGGTCGTAGCGGTCTGACTGCATGGTGGGTTCTCCCCGACGATTTTCGCGCAAACTCTATCGGCTTCCTTGGCTGCCATGGAAGGAGGTTGTTGGTAGCGCCGATCCCTCTATCAGCCGATCCATCTGTCAATCGCACCCAACAGTGCCAGACCGGATTCTGGCCGCCACGCGCGGAGGCCGACCGCCAGAGTGGTCTGCGGTCGAGCCTGAGGACCCTGCCCATTGTCAGCCGCTCTCCTATCGTCCCGGCCTCAGGCTCGGCAGCGGACAGCCCTTCGTCGGCCGCCCCGATCACCCGGGTTAAAGGCGCGGCAAATGCCGTATATTTAACCAATTTCTCCTACATGGGCGAAGCATCTGGACGTTCCCGCATATTAATATTGCGGTTTACGGAAATTAGAGTGCAATTGCATATTTATCATACATATCTGCATCAGACGACTCACGGGCGACCAATAGTCATCCATGTCGCGCTTACAGCTACGGCGGCGCCGGTACAACCGAACGGCGACATGCCCAGTGGCATCGCTCTTGCTTAACCAAGAGGCAGAGCTGGGCCCGAACACCCGGCAAGGACACCACCATGAGTTTCCAATACGACCCAACGACACGCGATCCGAGCCACCCGGGTAGCGCCTCCCTCTCGGATTCGGCCGCGATGACATCGATGCCGCGGTGCCAGGGACAACGGGACGAGCGCGTGGCGACCGCATGATGGACGATATCACAACATTATCCGCCGCGGCCGCGGGACGGCTGATTGCCGCCCGAAAACTCTCGCCGGTCGATCTGGTGGAAGCCTTCCTGGCGCGCATCGACGCGGTTGACGGCCAGGTCAAGAGCTACCTGCTGGTGCTGGCGGATGCCGCGCGAGCCGCCGCGCGACAGGCGGAACAGGAGATCGCCGCTGGCAAATGGCGCGGTCCGCTCCATGGCATCCCGTA
>CALQHT020000315.1 GCA_943330455.2 Nitrosovibrio sp. Nv4
AAATCGCCACCAGCCCCGGAAACCGGACCCCGCACACGTCGAAGCCGCCCTGTTCGATCATGCGGGGGCAATCAGCGGCCAGGATACGGCCGAGCGCTGGCATGGGCATGTCGGGACCGTGTTCCGCAAGCAACCGGTCGAGGCTCAGGCGGCCGTGGCGCCCGCAGCGACCGCAATCAACGTCGAGGTGGGGAAGGCGGTGGGCGACCTGGCGCAGGAGGATGACGCCGGATGGCATGGTGATTGGTGTCCGTGGCGACGATGGCGGTGGGGGTTACCCCGGTGGGTCCCACTGGGCCAAGGACCAGCGAAAAGCCGCCCCCGAAGGACCGGCCCTTGTCGTCAGGTTGTGGCGGCGTCGTCAATCGGCCGTGTCGGCCGCCTCGGTCTGTCTCTGAGCTTCCAGAACACATGCTGGAGCGCTCTTGAGCATTGCGCGGTAGGCTCGCAGCTTCCCAAGCTTCGCCCCGGTCAACGGTCCCGCCTCGGCTCGGATTTTCTGTCCGCATGGTCAAGTCCGGCAAAATCCGGGCGCCGTCCCTGCATCTCGGGCCGCATAAGGCCCGGTGGGACAAGGACGAAATTGACCGCCGCATGCGAGGGGCGGCCAGTTTGGCGGTCGGTGCTGGTGCCTCCAATCCCCACCGCGTTTGCGCCGTTCTCGTCCATGAGTGCCCGCCTGGCGCTGCATTTTGGTGACGTGCTGGCCGCGATAGGTGCGGACACGCTCGGGAGCAACCCGGACGCGCCGATCTGCGACCCTGAGAATCGGCGGCAGTGGATTGGGTGGCGCTGGCAGCGGATACGGGTGTTGTGTTCGACCCGGCCGCTTGCGAGGCACATCTGGCCGACCGGTTCGGAGAGAAATCACCACGTAGGGCCGGGTAGGCCCGATCGCCGGCCGCCCGACCGCATCCGACTGTCCCGCCACCCTTGATGCCCCAGTGATGCCCCGGGCCGTCTTTTCCGGTTCTCTTGATGCCTCAATAGACCCCTGATTCATTGTAAACATTGGTGTCCCCGGCGGGATTCGAACCCACGGCCCCAGGATTAGGAATCCTGTGCTCTATCCTGCTGAGCTACGGGGACACTCCGGCAATTATACCAAACCCAAGGCCCCAAGCGAAGCCCCACATTCAACCCTGAGGCTTGCGGCCCTCGATCGGATAGGCCGGGTCGTTGTATCCCGGGCTGGACGGGTGCCCCGGTGTCACCAGGCGATCGATCAGCGCCTCATCCTCGGCTCCCAGGCGGCAGGCCAGGGCGCCCACGTAATCCTCCCACTGTACCAGGGTACGCGGCCCGCCGATGGCAGCCGTGACGAAGCGATTGTTCAACACCCACGCCATCGCGAATTGCCCAGGTGTCACGCCCAGCGACCGCGCGTGGTCCGCGATGTCGCGGGCGATATGCAGGCTCTCTGGCCGCCACTCCGATTCCAGCATCCGCCGATCCTGCCGACCGGCGCGGGTCCCCGCGGGGGGCGGCACGTCAGGCTGGTATTTCCCGGTCAATATCCCCCGTGCGAGCGGGCTGTACGGCACCACCCCCAACCCGAAGTAATCGCAGGCCGGCAGATGCTCGACCTCCACCTCTCGATTCAGAGCGTTATAGAGAGGCTGGCTGGCCACGGGACGGTCGATGCCGGCCTCATCGCATAGACGGCAAATCTCAGCGACCCGCCAGCTTTTGTAGTTGGACACACCGAAATAGCGGACCTTGCCAGCCCGGATCAGGTCGGCCAGGGCATGGACGGTTTCGCCCAAGGGAGTCGCGTGGTCTTCCTTGTGCAAGTACAGGACGTCGATCACATCGGTATCCAGACGCCGCAGGCTCGCCTCGACCGCGTGCTGCACATGGCGGCGCGACAGGCCCCGCGCGTTTGGCCCCTGGCCTGTCGGATTGGCACATTTTGTCGCCAACACCCACCAGGACCGGTCCGTTTTGATCGCGCGCCCGACCACCTCCTCCGACCGGCCACCCGTGTAGCCGTCGGCGGTGTCGATGAAGTTCACCCCCTGCTCCCGGGCGCGGGCCACGATCGAGGCCGCGGTGGGTTCATCCGCGGCGCCTCCGAACATCATGCTGCCCAGACACAACGGCGACACTTTCAACCCGCTGCGCCCCAGAGAACGATATTCCATCGACCAGTCTCCCCTATCGGTTCGTCACCATACCGACTGCCCCCCTCGATGGGCAGCCCCGTCCGCACCCTTCCATATCCCCCTGGGCAGCCCACGGCGAAGAGGCTTGAATGACGGCATGGGGAATCGGGATGCACGCCAGCCCAGCCTGGCATCATTGTTCGCGGGTTTTGTCAGCATCGGCCTGATGAGCTTCGGGGGGGGCTTGGCGGCCTGGACCCGCCGAGAGGTGGTCCAGCGGCGAGGATGGCTGGATGACCGCCAATTCCTGTCGGGATACGCCCTGTCGCAACTTGTCCCCGGCGCGACCAACGTCAATCTCGCCGTGTTCATCGGCACACAATTGCGTGGCCTGCCCGGCGCTTTCGCCACATTCTGGGGTCTGACGACGGTGCCATTGGTGATCGTTCTCACCCTAGGCGCGCTTTACCTTTATTCCCAGGGCATGCCGGCCGGCCATTGGTTCAGTGCCTCATTGACCGGCATGGGCGCCGTCGCCATCGGCATGAACCTGGGCACCGGCATCCGCCTGGCCCGTCGCAATATCCGCGGCGTCATTCCCATCGGGATCGTGGCAGCCGTTACCATCGCGATCGGCATTCTGGGGTTTCCCTTGGTCCAGGTGCTGGCCGTCATGATGCCGGTCAGCCTGTTCCTCGCCTGGCTGGGGCGCGACCGATGATCGTGACCCTGCTGCATCTCGCCTGGCTGTTCGCCGGCCTGTCGATGCTGGCGTTCGGAGGCGGTGCCGGCGTTATCCCGGACATGCAAAGAGCAGCGGTCGATGTGCACCAATGGATGACAGCGCGGGAGTTCCTGGACATGTTCGCGATCTCCCGCGCCGCTCCCGGGCCGGGATCGTTAATCGTCGTGCTGATCGGCCAGAAAGCGGCCGGGATGGCGGGTGCGGCGGTCTCCTTCCTGGCGATGTTCCTGCCGTCCTGCCTCGTGGTCTATTTCGTGGCCCGCGGCTGGCACCGCGCGGCCAATGCGCCCTGGCGAGCGGTCGTGGAACGCGCCCTGGCGCCGGTGGCGGTCGGACTGACCTTCGCCAGCGGTCTCGCTTTGGCCCGAGGAACCGAAGAGGGACTGACGCTCTACGGCATCACCGCCGCCAGCACGGTTGCCTTTGCCTACACAAATATCCACCCCATCGCTTTGCTTGCCATGGGCGCTGCCATCGCCCTGGCCGTGGGCGGCTAGAGCCGTTTCACCCTGACCGGAAACGGAACACCGCTTTAGCTCTTTGTTTGATCGCATGATTCAGCTCAGCGTGATCGTGCTCCAGAGCGCCGAGCCGTTCAAAATGCGGGGCTTGGATTGCCGGTCGCTCTGCGCCATGGCGTGCGCGGGCCGGCCATGACGGTGAGAGAGAGCCGTGCCACGATCCCCGCAAAACAACGTCCTGGACAGCAGGTCACACATCAGTATGCCCGCATCCTTCCGGCTCATCGCCATGCCGGTGCCCACACCACACGGATGTGACATCGAACCGCATTGCAACTCGCGGCACGCATCCGATCTATGCTATCCGCCGCCCAAGCTTCGCGCCTGGATTTCCAACCGATCGGCGGCCTGCATTGCCGAGACGATGGCTCAGACGGGAACACATTTGCTGCACCGCCATCAAGGCTGGATGACCCTAACGGAGACTTGTTGATGGCGACACCGCCGGACAGTTCGGACCCCAACGTCCAGGCCACGATCCTGCAAGTGCTGCGGTCGATTGTCGATCCAGACTGGTACCTGCAACGCTACCCGGACTTAAGCGCCGCCGGCCTCGACCCGGTGCTGCATTTCAGCACCTATGGCGCGGCGGAGCGGCGCGATCCCAACGCATGGTTCGACAGTGTCTGGTATGCCGACCATTATCCCGACGTCGGCGCCAGCGGCATCAATCCTCTGCTGCATTACCTGCGCAGCGGCGCCTCGGAGATGCGCAACCCCCATCCCAGGTTCGACGCCGCCTGGTATGTCGTCCAGCATCCGGACTCCGCCCGCAATCCTCTGGTCTACCATCTGGCCACCGGCGCCGCCCGCGGCTATGCCACGGAAAAGACCGTCGACATCAAAGACTACCTGCCTTCGACCATTTCCGTACAGAAACTGCCGCGCCGGGTGCGCGTGGACGTCATCATCCCGGTCTATCGCGGCCTGGAACAGACACGGGCCTGTATCGAGTCCGTGCTCGCCGACACCGAACGCCCCCCCGGACGCATCATCGTCGTGGACGACAAGTCGCCGGAACCGTCGCTACCCGCCTGGCTCGACCGCATCGCCAAGAAGACCGGCATCGTGGTGATGCACAACCGGCGCAATCTCGGTTTCGTTGCGTCCGTCAACCGCGGCATGGCGGAAGCGGGAGACCACGACGTCGCGCTGCTCAACAGCGACACCGAAGTACCGAACGGCTGGTTGAAGCGTCTTGCCCTGCACGCCTACTCCGAACCCCGCATCGCCTCGGTGTCGTCACTTTCCAACAACGCCACGATTTGCAGCTATCCCACCAATGAAGGCGGACCGATCCTGTTCGATCTGCCGTTGGCGACGGTGGACGACGCCTGCTGGACCGCGAATGCAGGCCGAGCGGTGTCGGTGCCGACGACGGTGGGTTTTTGTATGTATATCCGGCGGGACGCGTTGGACGATCTCGGCAATTTCGACGAGGACGGCTTCGGTCGCGGCTATGGCGAGGAAAACGACTTCTGCATGCGTGCGTTGGAGCGCGGATGGCGCCACCTGCTCGCCTGCGACGTGTTCGTCTATCATGAGGGCTCGGTCAGCTTCAAAGCCGATACCGAAATACTGAAGCAATCCGCCAGCACACTGCTGCGGAGTCGCTACCCGCACTACGAAAAACTGGTGTCCATGCATATCGGGGTGGACTCGGTCGGCCCGTACCGCTTCGCCATCACCCTGGAACTCTTCCGCAAATCCGGCAAACCGACCATCCTGCTGGTCTGTCACGGCCTGGGCGGCGGGGTGAACCGTCACATCGACAGCCTGGTGGCGCGCCTGTCGGACCAGGCGAACTTCCTGTTGCTGCTGGCCACCGACCGCGGTGCGACGTTGACGGTTCCGGCGGTGGACGGCCATCCGGAAGTCTCCCTGCCGGCGGAGCGCCTGGACGATCTGGTCGCCTTGCTGCAATCGGTGCCCGTCACGCGGGTGCATATCCATCACCTGGACGGCATGGACATGGACATCCGCGCGCTGATCCAGAAGCTGGATGTCCCATTCGATGTCACGGTGCACGACTATTACGCGCTGTGCCCCCAGGTGAACATGCTACCATGGACGTCCGGTCCCTATTGCGGCGAACCCGGTCCGGCCACCTGCAACGCCTGCATCAGCGTATTGCCATCGCACGGCGCCAAGGAAATCCTCTCCTGGCGGCGGGAGAAGATGTGGCAATACCTGGAAGCCGAACGCGTCATCTGTCCCAGCGAGGACGTGCGTGCTCGCCTGACCCGGCTCGGTCTCGGCGAGCGAGCCATCGTCGCGCCGCACCAACCGGTGGCCAAGGGAAACTGGCCAATCACCGTCCCAACCTTGCGTGGACGCACATTGCGGGTCGCGATGCTGGGCGTCTACGCTCGCCTGAAGGGCGCGCATGTCGTCGATGCGCTGACCCAGATGGTCGATCCGGCCGATATCGCCGTTCACCTGATCGGCCCGGTGGAAGACGATGTCCCGACCACAGCCGCCGAACGGATCGTCGCGACCGGGAAATATGCCGAAGCCGACCTGCCCGACCTGCTCGCCAAAATCCGCCCGCATGTCATCTGGTTTCCCGGCATGGCGCCGGAGACCTACAGCTACACCCTGACCACGGCGATCGAGTCAGGCCTGCCGATCGTCGCCCCCCGGATCGGCGCCTTCACCGAGCGGCTTGCAGGGCGCCCGCAGACCTGGATGGTGGACCCCACGGTCGCCACCGCGCCCTGGATCGAGGCCCTGGAACAGGTTCGGGCATCGTTACATACCAAGACGTCGAAAACAGCCCCGAGCAAGCGCCCGACAGTCGCCGATTTCTATGGCGAAACCTATCTCGGCTCGGCGCTGGACCAGATCGCGCCGCGGCCCGCCAAATCCCGGCGGGATACCGCACCTCTTGCCGCGCCCGCGATCGGTGCCGCGAAAGACCGCAAGCCGCGCGTGGTCGTCATACCGGAGCGGTTCGACCGAACCGTGCTCAGCCCGTGCGCCTATATCCGCCTGCTGCAACCGCTGGACCATCCCGCTATCAGCGGCGAAATGGAAGTCGTCCTGGCGGATGTCGATACGGCATTGCGCTACAAGGCCGACCTGTTCGTGACCCATCGCGGTGCCGTTTCGGACCTCTCGGAAGCCGACGCCCTGGCGGCACATGCTCGTCGGAGCGGAGCGAAACTGCTCTACGACCTGGACGACGATCTGCTGAACATCCCGGCTACCCATCCGGATGCCGCCGAATTACAGCCGCTCGCCAAGGTGGTCGGGCGGATGATCCGCAACGCCGATCATGTCTGGGTTTCCACCGAGGTCCTGCGCACCCGCCTGCAAACCCTGCGAAAGGACGTGCGCATCGTCGCCAACGGTCTGGACGAAAGACTCTGGCAGCACCAGCCGATCGTCCTGCGCGACCGGCTGGAACCGGTGCGTATCCTGTGCATGGGCACCGCGACCCATGACAGCGACTTCGCCATCATCCAACCGGTTCTGCAACGTCTGGTGGCGGAGTTCGGCTACCGCGTGTCCATCGACATGATCGGCGTCACCAGCCGCCCCGACCTGCCATCCTGGATCAACCGGATGGGCACCACGCCGAACGCAAGCCATTCCTATCCGGGGTTCGTCAACTGGTTCACCCGCCAACCCGGCTGGGATATCGGCCTGGCGCCGCTCGCGGACACCGACTTCAACCTGAGCAAATCGTCGATCAAGACCTGGGATTACGCCGCGCGTGGCATGGCTGTCGTGGCTTCGGATATGCCGGTCTATCGCGGCTCGGTCGCGGACGGTACGGGCGGGGCGCTGGCGGCGAACACGGAAGCCGCGTGGTTCACAACCCTGAGCTGGCTGGTGCGCGACGACGAGGCCCGTCGACGGTTGGGCCGCGGCGCCCTGGATGCGTTCGCGGCGGGTGGATCGCTCGCCAGCCAGGCCGAGGACCGCAGGCAGGCCTGGGCCGAGGTTCTGCAACCCGCCAAACGCACCACACCTGGCGCCCCGGTTCGGCCCGCCAGCCGAACCAGCAGACCAGGCGCGCGTTCCGCACTGGTAAAGACGTAGACGCCCGCTCCGATACCAACGGACGGAGAGATCGGGGCTCCGCCAGCACCGTCCGGTCTTGCCGGCATCTCCACGACTTTCCCAGGTTATACACCCTAGTGCATACACACATTGCGGCAGGGTAGAAAATTCTCCCCCTCCCCTTGCGGGAGGGGGCGGGGGGAG
>CALQHT020000316.1 GCA_943330455.2 Nitrosovibrio sp. Nv4
GTATTCCTGTGCGGTTCCATGTGATTCGACCCTGTCCCGATTCGCGGTGTTGCGATGGGTTCGAGTCGAATCCATAAATATGGAAAGTACAAGTTATTTAAACCGGACAGCCGTGGGTCAAGCCCGGCAATGACGGTGAGGAGCACGTTCGCGGTGAGCAGCACGTTCTCGGTGCGGAGAGTGTTCTCGGTGCGGAGCGCACTCACAGTTAGTGGCGCGTTCGCAGTGCGAAGCACGTTCGCAGTGAGCAGCGCGTTCACAGTGAGCCACTCGTTCACCGAAAGCAACGCGTTCACAGTGAGCAACGCGTTCACAGTGAGCAACCCGTTCACCAAGAACAACGCGTTCACGCAAAGCAACGCGTCGACGGTGACCCGGGCAATGACGGTGAACGCAGCCTATCGGTCAACGGTAACAGCCGTTGGGAAAAGACCTCTACCGCTCGCTCAGGACGCAATGGCCGACGACGATGCCCACCGGGATCGACAGCGCGATCCAACCCAGCAGGAACGCCATGACCTGCATCGGCAAACACAAAAGCGCCCCCACCAGCAATGTGACGAACATCGCCAGCACGATATGTCTGGTACCGGCGAGGCTGTCCCCGACAAACGGCATTCCCTTGAACTCCCAGCCTTGCCCGCATATTGGGGGCAGACACATTTTGTCACATGGCGCTCTACCAAGCAGAATTCGTGCCATGTAAGAAAGTGGAAACTTTCTATAGGGTTGGCCCCGCGGTGCCGAAATCATCTTGGCGCGACCGTCAAATTTTCCGACTCTGACCACCGGACCTGCCCAAACCCATCGCAGGCTTGCGAGCAAACCGATCGGCCGGCACTCTCAGAAACCGAAAGCGGAGGACAGCGGAATGGCACAAGATCGCGGCCTGGCCCACGCGGCCCTGGAGGAGTTGCTCGACCTCGGAAACCTGCCCCGTTCGACGGGCGAGCGGGTCACGATCACCGGTGACGACCCGGTGCTGCCGACCCGTTACCGCATCGGCACCGCGGGGGCCGGCGTTCTGGCCGCCACCGGCGTGGCCGCGTCGGAACTGTGGCGGATCAAGACCGGGCGTACCCAGGCCGTGCAAGTGGACGTGCCCGCGGCGGCGATCTCTCTGCGCAGCGGCCGTTACATGAGCATCGCCGGCAAACCGGCCGATCGCGACTTTGCGCCGCTGATGCGCTTCTACCCGACGCGAGACGGGCGCTGGCTGTTCCTGCACACCAACTTTCCCAACCTCCGAGACCAGGCGCTGCGCCTGCTGGGGGCGCGGGACGACCTGGCCTCGGTCACCGCCGCCATCGGCCAGGGCGACGGAGAGGCGCTGGAGACCATGCTGCATGACGGTGGCGCCTGCGCCGCGTTCGTTCGCACCCATGCGGAATGGGACCGCCATCCGCACGCCGAAGCCATATCAGTGTTGCCGGCGGTGGAAATCACCCGCATCGGCGACGCACCGCCACGCCCCCTGCCCTTGGGCGATCGGCCGTTATCCGGCGTGCGGGTGCTGGACCTGACGCGCGTGATCGCCGGCCCGACCTGCGCGCGCACCTTGGCCGAACATGGCGCCGACGTCCTGAAGATCACCCGCGCCGGGCTGGCGGATTCCGGGCAACTCGACCTCGATACCGGCATCGGCAAGCTGTCCGCCCGCCTGGACCTGCGCGAAGCCGATCAGCACGCTCGCCTGCGAGAACTGGCCAGCACGGCCGATGTGTTCAGCCAGTCCTATCGCCCGGGCACCCTGGCCGCCCGCGGTTTCAGCCCGGAGGCATTAGCCGAACTGCGCCCGGGCATGGTCTACGTGACGCTCAGCGCCTGGGGTCAGGCCGGCCCGTGGCAGCACCGGCGCGGCTACGACACCGTGGTGCAGGCCGCGACCGGCATGGCCGAGGCCTCTGGCGGCGCCGCCGGTCCCAAGCATCTGCCGGTCTCCGCGATCGATTATGTCGGCGGCAACCTGATGGCCTATGGCGCCATGGTCGCGCTGCTACGACGCGCCACGGAAGGCGGCAGTTGGCTGGTCCGAGCCTCCCTGGCGACGACGGGACGCTGGATCGTGCAGCGCGGCGTGCTCGACGATGCCGCCTGGAAAACCGCGCCGGAGGACCTGCCGGCCGCCCAGATCGCTCGACTGACCACCGAGGTCGACGCCCCGGACGGGCGCATCCGCTATCTGTCGCCGATCGTGCAGATGTCCGAAACCCCGGCGCGCTGGGCCCGCCCGCCGGTGCCGCTGGGCTATCACCCCGCGGCCTGGCCGTCGTAGGCGGCTGGAAAGCCTTGGGGCTCCGCCCCAAACCCCGCGAGGGCTTCGCCCTTCGAACCCACCAGGGGCGCGGCCCCTGGACCACGATCCATGGGGCCAGGGACGCAAGGGGGCCGACACGGACGTTGAAACGCCATGGTCGGCCCCCTCGCGTCCCTGGCCCAATAAACGGCATCCAAGGCCCAGCCTTGGTGGGGGTCGAGGGGGCAACGCCCCTCGCGGGGTTTGGGGCAGAGCCCCAAGGCTTTCCTGTCCTCCCCCCGAACGCCCCGCCAAAACTACCGCGCCGCCAGGGCCACCGGCTGGACCGTGCTGCCGTCCGCGACCTCATCGGGCAGGTTGATCGCGACGCGTTCACCCTGCTTCACGCCCTCGCTCAGGCTCACCCGGACCCCATCCGTCTGAGCTACCTTCACCGGCCGGAACCGCACGATCCCGGATTCATCGACGACCGCGACCGACGTATTGCTCCCCCTCACCGTCAGCGCGCTCACCGGAATCTCCGGATAGCTCGGCAGCGGCACATGCAGCGTCACATAGGCGAAGCTGCCGGGCACCAGGAACCGATCGTCATTGTCGACCTCGATCTCGACGAACAGCGTGCGCGTGCGCGGGTCCAACTGCCCAGACGTGCGCGCGATCCGCGCCCGCACCACGCGCGTGGAATCCGCCCCATCGCTGACATCGGCCCGATCGCCGACCTTCACGAACGGCACATCGCGCTGTTCGACATAGACGTTGATCCGCAGCCTGCGGTCGTCGGCCAGAGTGACCACCGGCTGATTGCTGGTCTGGTTGCTGGTGGAATTCTGCACCAGAGCGCCGGGATCGATGAAGCGCGCGGTGATCCGACCGGCAAACGGCGCTCTGATCTGCTCATACGACTTCAAGGTCGCGAGCTCCGCCACCCGCGATTCCGCCATGCGGAAATCGGTTTCCGCCTGCTCGATCGCCTGCAGCGACTTGGCGCCGGTGGCAGCCAGATCACGCGCCCGTTTGGCATTGCGCCGCTTGTTGTCCAGATCGCTGACCGAGCTGGCATACTGGTTGTCGGTTTCCGGCGAATCGATTTCGGCCAGCAACTGACCGGCAACGACCATGTCGCCGCGATCGACCGAGATCGACTTCAGATAGCCACCGATCTTGCTGTAGAGCGTCGCCGCCTGATACGCGCGCGCATCGCCCAGCAGGGTGATCAACCGCTCCGGCGGTCCCGCCGACACCAGCACGGTCTGCACCCGGGGACCGCGCGCCACCGTTGCGGCCAGGGCCTGGCGGGAGGCGGTCAATTGCACCTCTTTCTGCTGCCACAGCCCATAGGCGCCGAAGCCGGCACCACCCACCACGCCCAACCCGATCACCAGGGTCAGAAACGAGCCAATCCATCGGCGTTTGATGGGTTCGTCAGCCATGATGGGCTCCTCCATCGACGGTATGAGGAATACTGGTCTCGGCCCGGAAGCGTTCGTCCAGGGCATGCAAGGCCGGCGGCTTGCGGCGCATCAGGGAGTAGCCGATCGGCACGATGAACAATGTCGCCAGGGTCGCCATCAGCAGCCCGCCGATCACCGCGCGCCCCAACGGCGCGTTCTGCTCGCCGGCTTCTCCCAGACCCAACGCCATCGGGATCATGCCGATGATCATCGCCAATGCGGTCATCAGGATGGGGCGCAGGCGGATGCGTCCCGCCTCGATGATCGCGGCCAGCGCGCCGACCTCCTGGCGCGCCCGCAGATCGTTGGCGAAACTGACCATCAGGATCGAGTTCGACACCGAAATGCCCACCGACATGATAGCACCCATCAGCGATTCGACGTTGATGGTGGTGCCGGTCAGCGCCAGCATCCAGATGATGCCGATCAAGGTGCCGGGCAGCGCCATCATGATGATCAGCGGATCGATCCAGGACTGGAACAGGACCACCAGCAGGGCATAGACCAGCAGCACCGCCAGGATCATGCCCAGGCCCAGGCTGCGGAACGCGTTCTGCATCACCTCATGCTGGCCGCGGATATCGATGCGGACGGTAACCGGCAAATCCTTGCTGATTTCGTCGATGGCCTTCTGGATGTCGCGCGCGACGCTGCCCAGGTCTCGCCCATCGACATTGGCGGCCAGATCGATCACCCGCTGCACCGTGTAATGGCTGACCGATTCCAGGCTGGATTTCGGCGTGATGGAAGCAACATTGCTCAGCCGCATCACCGACGCCGCCGGCAAGGTGGACGGGGTCGTTGCCAGATTGGGATCGGGCCGGCTGATCGGCGTGCCCAACAGGTCCTCGATCGAGTTGATCCGCCCCAGCGGGGTCTGCACCGCCACCGTGTAGTTCACGTTGTTCTGCGGGTTCAGGAAGAAATTCGGCGCCACCAGAGAACTGGAGGACAGTGACGTCAACAGATTGCTCGCCACTTCCCGCTGACCAATGCCCAACCTGATGGCGCGCAAGCGGTCGACCTCGATCTGCAGGGCCGGATAGTTCAGCACCTGCACCAGATGCGGATCGGCCACGCCGGGGATGGTCTTCAGCTTGCGGAGCAATTGCTGCGCCAGCGCGTAGGCGCGCTCGAAATTGGTGTCCTGAATCTGGATGTCGATCGGCGCCGGAAGGCCGAAATTCAGCACCTGGCTGACGATATCGGCGGTCTGGAAATAGATGATGGCGCCGGGAAACGCATTCGGCAGTTCCTTCCGGATCTGGCGGATGTAGTCGATCGTCGGCTTATGACCGTGCTTCAACTGGATCAGGATTTCCGCATCCATCGGCCCGACATTGTCGGTCGGCACGAACGCCATGTTGAACGACGACGGCACGCCCACATTGTCGTTGATGGTGTCGAGTTCCTCGGGCGGAATGATCCGGCGGATATGCTCCTGCACCAGCAGGACCTGACGCTCCGTCTCCTCCAGCCTTTGGCCGGCGGGGCCGCGGTAATGCAGCTTGATCAGGCCGACATCGGCGGGCGGGAAGAAGTCCAGACCCAAGGTCGTTGCCAGGCCGCCGCTGACGACCAGCAATCCGCCGCCGCACACCAGAATGATCAACCGATTGCGCAACGTGCCTTCCAGCAACCGCCCATAGGCATCGCGGAACCGGTTGAACCCTCGGTCGAACGCCCCGAACAGGCCCTTCGGCGGCTCCCCATGGTTCTTGTCCCCGGCCAGCAACAGGCGCGCAAAGCTGGGCACGATGCTGAACGACAGGACATAGGACGCCAGCATGCAGAACACGACCGTGGCCGCCAGCGGAATGAACAGGAAGCGCGATACCCCGGTCAGCAGCACCACCGGAAAGAACACGATACAGATCGCCAGAGTGGCGACCGTCAGCGGTTGGATCACCTCCGCCGTGCCATCCATGATGGCGATGGTCAGCGGCTTGCCGAGTTGCTGGTTGCGGTGAATGTTCTCGATTGTCACGGTGGCGTTATCGACCAGCAGGCCGATCGCCAGCGCCAGCCCGCCCAGGGTCATCAGGTTGACGGAATTGCCGGTCAGAAACAGCGCCACGATCCCGACCAGGATCGACAACGGGATCGACGCCGACACGATCACCGTGTTCCGCCAGCTTCCCAGGAAGATCAGGATCAGCACCGACACCAGGACGGAGGACAGGATCGCCTCCTTCACCACGTTTTCCACCGCGCCGCGCACGAACACGGACTGGTCGAAATCGAGATTGATTTCCAACCCCTCCGGCGCCGCGGCCTTGATCAACGGCAGCACTTCCCGCGTGGCATCGACGACGGCCAAGGTGGATGCGTCGGCGTGTTTCAGGATCGCCAGATAGGCGGCGCGGTTGCCATTCACATGCACGATGTTGTTCTGCACGGCATAACTGTCGGTGACGTTGGAGACATCCCCGATGGTGACCGGAACACCGCCGAAAACGCCCAGCGGAAGCTGGTTGAAGCGTTCTACGAGGGAGGGGCTGGAGTTGAGCTGGACGTTATACTCGCGATCGCCGATGCGCGCGGTGCCGGCGGGCACGATGACGTTGGTGGCCTGCAACGCGTTGACCACATCGACGGCGGAAAACCCTTTCGCCACCATGCGGTCCTGATCCAGCGCCACGATGATCTGACGGGATTTGCCGCCGAACGGCGCCGGTGTGGACAGGCCGGGAATGGTGAACAGTTTGATACGGATGAAGTTCAGGCTGTAGTCGAAAATCTGCTGCTCCGACAGCGTCTTGCTGGACAAGGTCGCCTGCACGACCGGCACGTTGGAGGCATTGAACTGGATCACCGCCGGCGGCTGCATCCCCGGCGGCGCACCGCGCAGGATGGAGTTGTTGACCGCGGTGATCTGAGCGATCGCCCCGCCGATCTCGGTCCCCGGCTGGAAGTAGACTTTCAGCATCCCGACCCCGGGGATGGACTGCGATTCGATCCGCTGGATGCCGTTCACCGTGGTCGAGTAGGCGCGTTCGGTGATGAAGACGACGCGGCGTTCCATGTCCTCGGTGGTCAGGCCGGGATAGTTCCACACGACCATCACGACGGGGATGTCGATGGTCGGGAAAATGTCGACGATCATCCGCGACACCGACATGACGCCCATCAGGACGATCAGCATGGCCGCGATCGCGGACGTGTATGGCCGACGCAGGGCCAACCGGACCATGCCTATCATTGATGCCTCCCCCGAGAGCCTGCCGATTGGTGCGGTCCTTATGCGCTTTGTCAAGAACGCGTGATCTGACGGAGGCTTGAACCGGCTGGTTTGCCTCCGGAACGGCCGCGCCGGGCGCGCATGTTTCGCGGGCTGGACCTGCTCGCCCCGCCGATCTTGCGGCACGAGATGAGTAGTTTCCGTCCCTTTCGACATGCCCGAGTGGGCACTATCTACCGTGCGAACACGAATGCTTCCATGCCGCCAGGAGCCGGCAAAAGTCGTCTGCCGGATCGGAAAACGGGTGATCGACCGAGGAGGTTGAGAGGCCCGCGTTAGGTCGCCAATAATACCAACTGGCGGGAACAATAACCGATAGATTCCTCTGACCGTTATTGCCGATCTTGACTTGGCAATGAGGAGGGGGCTGTACAGTGGTCAATGTTTCGGCCTCCTCGCTGTTTGGAGTGGGTGGTAACGACCCAATCCGGTCTTCCTCAAGTGTTTCTCTGTTCGGTTGGGCGCCGTTTCTCCGTCCCGGCCTGACGATCCAAGGACGCCGGGGATGGCGGCTGTCAAGGATGGCCTCTTGGCCA
>CALQHT020000317.1 GCA_943330455.2 Nitrosovibrio sp. Nv4
CCTCCCAGTCGGAGTCGCCAGGGGATGTTGCATTATACATCTGCCCTACGAATCGTACTCCGCCGCGTCGCTCCAAATGGTTTTTTCGCAATGTGAGAGATTTTTTCTCCCCGTTGTCGCTATCCTAACGCCAATGGGGCAGAGCCCCGAGGCTTTCTCTCCTCACCCAATTGCCCCAACGGCGCCACTCCGGGCTAGGATCGGCATCCAACCGCGCCCACAGGCCCCTGCCCCATGCCCATCCGCGAAACCGACCCCTGGCGATTGCAATATTTCCAGGACATCCCCTGCCCGGACGATGTGTGGATTTCCACCGAGGACCAGGATTCCTGGGCCTGGTTCCCCGCGCATCGCTGGATCTACGACAAGATGACGGTGGCCTTGTCGCAGGGACTGCTGGCCGCACCACATGGCGTGATGCCGCCGGGTTTTCCGGTGTTCTCGAAGCCGATCACGAACCTCAGGGGGATGGGCACCGGCAGCCGGGTGATCGCCTCGGCGGAGGACTACGCCGAGGCCATGACCGCCGGGCATTTCTGGTGCACCTTGCTGACTGGCCGCCATGTCAGTTCCGACGTTGCGCTGGTGGATGGCGTGCCGCATTGGTGGCGCCACACGACCGGGGTGACGGCTCCGGGCGGCACGTTCGATTACTGGCACATCCACGCGGAAGCCGACCCGGCGATCGAGGATTGGTGCGGCGCCTGGGCCCGGAAACATCTGGCCGGCTACACCGGCATGGCGAATTTCGAGACGATCGGCGGACGCATCATCGAGGCGCATCTGCGCTTCGCCGACCAGTGGCCGGATTTGTATGGCGCGGGCTGGGTGGAGGCGGTGATCCGGCTGCATGTGACCGGTGCCTGGGATTACCCGGACCGCGACCGGACCGACGGCTACAGCGTCGTGCTGTTCGGGCCGCATGGGCCGCGTTACCGGCATCCTCCCGCCGCATTGGTGGCCGACATCAGTCACATGGACGGCGTATCCAGCGTGCAGATCACCTTCCATGAGGACAAGGACCCGGCGTTGCACGCCATGCCGCCCGGCGGGTTCCGCCTGGCAATCGTGAATGCGACGTCGCTGGAGGCCGGGATCGCGGCACGCTTGCGTTTGGCGGAGGTGCTGTTGCAACCCTGACGTTTCGTGCCCCATCGGTCGGCTTGGCTCCCCCCTGGGCCGATAACCGGCGGAATGGCCCCCCATTCGGGCCGCCAATGTTTAGCGCGACAGGAGCCGACGCTAGCGTTGTCGATTGAAACCACATGTCGGCTCACGCCCTGATAGGGTCGGCATAAGGGATCTCTCCCCGTCAGAGTCGACCGGCACGAACCGCGTTCGACATCAACCGTTGAACCCCCCATTTGTGAAACGGGACAATGATCGACAGATAGAGCGCCCCATACCGGTTGTGCACAAAGCAAACCGTGGACACGACAAGCTGGGTCGCCGGTCCGTCGGTCGCCTTCAGGATCGACAGCCGGAAGTCCAGATGGCGGTTGTCGCGTCCGGCCACAAGCTCGGTGTCGGTCAGGCCGAAGATCGGCCAGGCACCGATCTTTTCACCAACCCGGTAGCTGGGCTTGATCTCGGGATGGAGGATTTCGGCCACCGAGGGTGCCCCTATCCCGTACAGGGATGCCGCCTTGTTCCTGGCGATCATCATGTATTTCATCCAGGCGGGCCGGTGCCCGAACACGGCGAAGAACAGATCGGCCACGCTTGCCTCGGGGCGGCGCAACACGACGCTATAGGCATCGTGAAAATAGGCGCGTTCGGCGGCGTGAGAGCCGAGCAGGGTGGTGGAGGGGAAAATGCATGGTCGCACGACGGGCGACGCGGGGCGGCTGGTTCCGCCGTCCATGATCAGCCGCCTTTCCGCGTGCCGCGGCGCCGGCGCTTTTTACCGCGTGACCTCGAAAGGGTTTGGCAATCTATCGGGTCCATAGCCGGACCGATGATGGGTCCTCGGATGTCTTGCACATGAGTGAAGCGAAGGGCGGCAGTTCCCAGCGACGACAAGGGCGCCGGTTCGCTGTTGGCTCGGTCTTGGGAACCTGCATCGCATGGCTGATGCTCGCCCTCATCCTCCCGATCCAAGCCTCCGCGACGGACCTCAAGATCGCCACCTGGAACCTGAACTGGCTGACCATCCGAGAAACCGGCAGCCCCGGTTTGCCGCCCGACCTGCACACCCGCACCCAGGCCGATTTCGACCGACTGCGCGACTATGCCACCGAACTCAATGCCGACATCGTGGCGGTGCAGGAGGTCGATGGGTATGAGGCGGTAAGACGGGTCTTCCCCTCCGACCTCTATCACCTGGTCATGAGCAAGGACCGTATCACCCAACGGGTCGGCATCGCGATCCGGCGCGGCATCCGCTACGACCCGCACCCCGACGTCCCCCTGGCCCTCGACACGAACGCGAGGCTGCGCAGCGGGGTCGATGTCACCCTGACAACCCCATCCGGCAACCTTCGCCTGCTGGCGGTGCATCTGAAGCAAGGCTGCCAGAACCCCAAACTGGACCGTGGCCAGGGCCGCGACTGCCAGATCCTGTTCGGCCAGGCCGTGGCGTTGCGTGCCTGGATCGCCGATCGGACCGCCGCGGGGGAGGCTTTTGTCATCCTCGGCGACTTCAACCGTTGGATGGACAAGCGCGACCCGTTCATCGCGCAATTGCGCGAGTCCGCCCCTTTGGCCCGCGCTACCGAGGGGTTTGCCAGCCCCTGCTGGGGCGCCGAGACTTTCATCGACCACATCCTGGCCGGTGGTCCGGCGCGGGACTGGATGCGGCCGGAGACCATGCTGGTGCTGAAATACCGCGAAACTGGCATCGAGTGGAAAAACCGTCTCTCCGACCATTGCCCGCTTTCGGTCCGCTTTGCGCTGCCCGAGCCGTAGCGTGCGAGACGACATGCGCCTCCATGTCTGGCCGCCTGGAAACATGGCGGGTCTCCGTTCGCTCAACCGGCCATCCGACACCCGGCAGTTACGCTGGCACATCCGGCCAAGGATAGATCCGGTGGCCGCTAAACGCATCCAGCCGCGTCAGCGCCGCGCCGAACCGACCACTCAGAACACCCGCCAAATCGGTCCCGGCCGGCGGCCGATGCGGCCATTCCACCACGACCATGCATCGAGGCCGATGCGTCGGGTTGCGCGGGTGATCCTGCGTGCGGTGCCCGAACCGGATGCGGCGCGCGCCCAACCCGGCCAACCGCCCCATCTCGGCCGCCAACACCGCATCGATGGCACCGTCCTGGTCCGCCGGCGCATCGAAGCGAACCACCGAAATCCAGTCCGCGTCCAGCCACTTTTCGCCAGGCTCGGGTTGGATCAGGCGCTGGTCGTAGACGGTGTGGGCCTTGTCGCGGCGCTTCTCCATCAGCGGGCCCATATACGGGTCTCGTCCCCGCATCCCCAGATAGCGCGGGTTCTCGAACACCGAGCGGTCCGCGATCTCATAAAGATCGAACAGATTCATGTCGCTGCCCTCGACCCGATAGCAGGAGCAGGTGAGGAACCCGCACTGATACACGTCCGGCGCATGACGATAGGCGTACCATTGCTCGAACGGCGCGATATCCGCCTCGGCCAGATCGAGTTCGGCGGTGTAGAGTAGTGGGGTCGCCATGTGTCGTTCCTCCCGTTGAGGTGGCGGGCGCCAATCCTGGAAAGGACCCGCACGTGCCATCTTCTCTTACGAACCGTATCGCACTGGTCACCGGCGCGTCACGTGGCATCGGCGCGGCCATCGCCATCAGGTTGGCCGGCGCCGGGGCCGATGTCGCGGTGAACTACCGGGAACGGGCGACGGACGCCGGAGCGGTGGTCGCCGCGATCCGGGCGCTAGGCCGGCGAGCGATCGCGGTAGGCGCCGATGTCTCCGACGCGGCGGCGGTGGCCGGGATGATGCGCCAAATAGAGGTCGAACTGGGACCGGTGGATATCCTGGTCAACAATGCCGGGATCGGGCCAGTGCGCACCCTGGACGAGATGACGGAGGCCGACTTCGACCGCACCATCGCGGTCAACCTGAAATCGGCGTTTCTCTGCACCCAGGCCGTCCTGCCCGCCATGCGTGCCCAGGGTTGGGGACGGATCGTCAATATCTCCTCCGGCGCCGCGCGCGGGGCGGGCGGGGTTGGCGTGCACTACAACGCCTCCAAGGCCGGGATGGAGGGGCTGACCCGCGGCTATGCCGCCCGCCTGGTCAAGGAGGGCATCACGGTGAACGCCGTCGCGCCCTCCCTGATCGAGACCGATATGGTCCGCGGTGGGGTCGCTTCCTCCCCCGCGCGCATCCCGATGGGCCGGTTCGGCACGCCGGAGGAATGCGCCCAGGCCGTGCTGATGGTGATCGGCAACGCCTATCTCACCGGGCAGACCGTGCAATTGAATGGCGGGATGTCGTTCATTTGATGGCGCTTTTCCGATGCCGACCCCGGATAGCGGCGAGCAATCACGGCTTTGCGGATGCACCGCTCGACGCCATCGCCAACGCCCCCGATACCGGACAATCCCCCATATGGTAGGGTCCCCCGAACCAACAGGCGAGCCCGCATGACCCCAGCCCGCGATCGCCCCGAACTCCTGACCCCGACCGAGATGGGCCAAGCCGACGCCACCGCTCCAGCGCTCGGCGTGCCCGGTCCGGTGCTGATGGACAATGCCGGGCGAGCGGTGGCGCGCGTGATCCAACGCCATTATCGCCCCTGTCGCACCCTGGTCCTCGCCGGCCCGGGCAACAATGGCGGAGACGGGTATGTCGTCGCCCGCCTGTTGCAACAACTGGGTTGGCCGGTGCGCCTCGCCGCCTTGGCCCCGCCTCGGGCCGGGTCGGACGCGGCGGGAGCGGCCTGGCGCTGGCATGGGCCCGCGGCCGCTTTCCACCCGGACGAAGCCAAACGGGCCGATCTGGTGATCGACGCGGTGTTCGGCGCCGGTTTGACCCGCGATGTGGAGGGTCTGGTGGCGGAAACCCTGGCCGCCGCCGCCCGGATCGTCGCGGTGGATGTCCCCAGCGGCCTGGATGGCGCCACCGGCCAAACTCGCGGCCCGGTCGCGCCCGCCGAACGCACCGTGACCTTCTTTCGGCTGAAACCAGGGCATCTGCTGATGCCGGGGCGCGATCTCTGCGGCGAAACCAGCCTCGCCGATATCGGAATGCCGCCCGGTGTGCTCGCCCCCATCGCCCCCCGGACCTTCGCCAACGGGCCCGGCCTGTGGAGCGTGCCGAGGCCAGGGTCCGACTCTCATAAATATGCGCGCGGGCACGTCACCATCCTGGGCGGCGCCAGCATGACTGGTGCCGCGCGTTTGGCCGCCAACGCAGCCCGCCGATCCGGCGCCGGCCTGGTCACGATTGCGGCCCTGGGTTCGGCCTCCGTCTATCGAACCGCCGAACCGGGCGCCCTGGTCTCCGAGGCACCCCTGGCCGAATTGCTCCAAGACCCTCGCCGCCAGGTCTGGGTCTGCGGCCCCGGCCTGGGCATCGAGGCCGCAAGATCCACCCTGCCCCACCTGCTGCAAGCCGACCGCCAAGTCGTCGCGGATGCCGACGTGTTCTCCGCCTTTGCCAATGACCCCAATGGCTTGCGTGGCTGCGCCGTCATGACCCCGCACGCCGGAGAATTCGCCCGCGCCTTCGGTGCCCCCGGCCCCGACCGGGTCACCGCCGTCCGCGCGGCCGCCGCCCTAACCGGAGGTGTTGTCCTGCTGAAAGGGGCCGACACCATCGTCGCCGCCCCGGACGGGCGCGTGTCGATCAACGCCTCCGCGCCTCCCTGGCTTGCCACCGCGGGCGCCGGGGACGTGCTCGCCGGCATCATCGCGGGCCTGCTCGCCCAAGGGATGCCAGCCTGGGAGGCCGCTTCCGCCGGCGCCTGGATCCACGGACGAGCGGCGGTGCACGCCGGCCGATGGCTGGTGGTGGAAGACCTGCTTCCCTCCCTGCGCGCCGCGCTGGATGACGCCACCCAATCCTCGTTAACCTGACATCATCCTTGCTGGAGTCCCCATGAGCGATCTGCTGTCGACCGGCTTGCTGGACCGGGCCTTCCGCCGCATCACCGAGGTCTGGCGCGACATGGCGTCCAGCGTCTCGGGCGAGGCCGACCAATCGCTCGAATCCCGCATGCGCGCCTGCCTGCAAGCCCGCGGCGGCGAGGTCAGCGCCCGCAATCGTGCCGCCTCCCTGGCGCAGACCTACCAATCCCTCGACGAGACCGGACAGCGGGATTTCCTGATCGCGCTCGCCGGGTTCGACGCCGATCCCGAAGCCGTCGCCTCCGCCTATGACGCCATGCGCACCACCGACGATCCCGCTACCGCCATGGCCGGGTTGCGCCGAGCGCTGGAACCGCCGAGGCTTCGGCTGTTGACCCAGTTCACGTCGATCCCCAACGGGCAGAAATTCCTGGTCGATCTGCGCGGCTTCCTGCTGCGCATCCGTGGCGAGGACAAACGACTGGCCGCGCTCGACGCCGATCTGCGCGGCCTGCTCGCCGCCTGGTTCGACATCGGCTTCCTGGAATTGCAGCGGATCGACTGGAACAGCCCCGCCTCGCTGTTGGAAAAACTGGTGGATTATGAAGCGGTTCACGCCATCCGCTCCTGGAGCGACATGAAGAACCGGCTGGATTCCGACCGGCGCTGCTATGCGTTCTTCCATCCTCGCATGCCCGGGGAGCCGCTGATTTTCGTCGAGGTCGCCCTGGTGAAGGGCCTGTCCGGCAGTGTGCAGCATCTGCTGGATGAGGACGCACCGGTGCTCGACCCCGGGGCCGCCGACACGGCGATTTTCTACTCGATCAGCAACTGCCAGACCGGTCTGGCGGGGATCAGCTTCGGCAACTTCCTGATCAAGCGCGTGGTCGAGGAATTGTCCGCCGAGTTCGGGAAGCTGCGAACATTCGCGACATTATCCCCCATTCCGGGGTTCCGCCGCTGGCTGGATACGGCGTTGAAATCCGACGAAATCGGCCTGCTGACCGACGAGGAAGCCGCCAGCCTGCGATCGGCAATGCCGGCCGAGAACGGGGCGGCGTCTCTGGCCGCTTTGGTCGCACATGCGGGCTGGTGGAAGGAGCCGGGGCTGCGCAAAACCGCTGAACCGGTGCTGATCCGGCTGTGCGCCCGTTACCTGCTGACCGAGGCCAACGGACGCCGCGCCCGCGATCCGGTGGCGCATTTCCATCTGTCCAACGGCGCGCGGATCGAGCGGTTGAATATCGTCGGCGACAGTTCCGACAAGGGTGCTCGGGAAAGTGCGACCCTGATGGTGAACTATCTATACGACCCGGCGCGGATTGAGGACTACCACGAGGATTATGCCGGCGAGGGCAAACGCAATGCGTCCGCCGCCGTTCGGAAACTGGTCCGGGCGTAGGGGGCAAGGACGGGGCTTCCGCCCCGGACCCCGATCAGGGGCTCTGCCCCTGAACCCCGCCAAGGGCGACGGCCCTTGGAACC
>CALQHT020000318.1 GCA_943330455.2 Nitrosovibrio sp. Nv4
ACAGGCGCCGCGCTGTCCGCGATCGCCGGTAAGACCAGCACCTGTAATGCCTGCTGCCGCTGAGATTCGGTAAGACCAGCGATCCCGTCAAGCCACGCTTCGAATGCAGTCGCTTCCATGCTGCCCCCCCGCCGGTGGCATCCTAGCCGGTTTCAACAAATACCGCTATAAGAGCCGGCATGAATGCCCTGATGGGCGGCGTCATCGCCGGTGCCGAACGCATCGTCGCGGTCGACCTGAACCCCGACAAGCTCCGTCTCGCGCGCGAACTTGGCGCCACCGACACGTTCCTGGCCGGTAACGCCGATGTGATCGAGGAAATCCGGCAGGCGACCAACGGTGGCCTGGACTATGTGATCGAAACCGCCGGCGCCATTCCGGCGATGAACCTCGCCTATGCCATCGCCGCCCGCGGCGGCAAGGTGGTCAGCGCCGGATTGCCTGCCTCCACCGCCAGTTTCAGCTTCCTCCACTCGGCCATGGTGAGCGACGAGAAGTCGATCATGGGCAGCTACATGGGAAGCTGCGTGCCGCGGCGTGACATTCCCCGCTTCATCGCTCTGTATCAGCGCGGCAAGCTGCCGGTGCAGAAACTGCGCAGCGGCTTCATCGCGCTGGAGGACATCAATGAGGGCTTCGACCGCCTGTCGGACGGGTCTGTGTTGCGCCAGATCCTCCGCCCCCATGGCTGAGGATTTGTCCGCAAACAATCGCTTCCCTTGGCAGATGGACGCCAACCACCGTCATCGCCGGCGCAGGCCCACTATCCGCGCCTTTCGCCCGACCGGCACCGCAAGTCGTGGATGGTGGGCCTTCGCCTACAATGGAGGGGATCGGACCGTGCTTGATGCCATGCGAATCGCCCATTCTTCCGCCTCCCCCCAGCTCCTCCGCTCGGCTTTAATCGCGTGAAGACCTGGCTGGTTACCGGCGGCGCCGGCTTCATCGGCTCCCATCTGTGCGACGCGTTGATCGGGGCGGGAGATCGGGTGCGGGTGCTGGACGACCTCTCGACCGGCGCGCGGGCCAACTTGGCGGCCGGCGTGACCTTGCTTGAAGGCGATGTCGCCGATCCCGGCCTGCTGGACACGGCACTGGACGGGGTCGCGGGTTGCTTTCATCTGGCCGCCATCGCCTCGGTCGAGCGCGGCCGGCTGGACTGGGCGGAAACCCACCGGGTCAACCAGACCGCGACCGTCGCCCTGTTCGACGCGATCCGCCGTCAAGGTTCGGTCATCCCGGTCGTCTACGCATCCTCCGCCGCCGTCTATGGCGATTGCCCGACCGTCCCGATCCGAGAGGACATGGCCTGCCGCCCGCTCTCCGCCTATGGCGCCGACAAATACGGCTGTGAGTTGCACGCCCATGTCGCCAGCCATGTGCACGGCATTCCGACCGTCGGGTTGCGCTTCTTCAACGTCTATGGGCCGCGCCAGGACCCGGCCTCGCCCTATTCCGGCGTGATTTCCATCTTCTGCGAGCGGATCCGCGCCGGCCAGCCGATCACCATCTACGGCGACGGCGGCCAGACCCGCGATTTCGTGTTCGTGGCAGATGTGGTCGCGGCGCTGATGGCGGCCATGCGCTTGCGGGACGCAGCCTCCCAGGTCTTCAATATCTGCACGGGCATCCCGACATCCGTCCTGGATCTGGCCCATCTGGTCGCGGGCCTGTCGTCAACCTCGTTGGTGCCGAAATTCGGTGAGCCCAGGTCTGGAGAAATCCGCGATTCCCTAGGCGATCCGTCGCGGGCTCGGGGCATGCTGGGCCTGGCCGCGCCGACGCCCCTAAGAGATGGCTTGACGCAAGTACTGGACTGGATGGCCCGACGCCGGTAGGGACACCGGCGATGCTCAAGTTCTTCCTGGTGCTTTTGATCCTGCCGCCGATGAATCTGGTTCTGTTTGCGGCGGCGGGATTGGTGATCGCGCGTTTTCGTCCCCGCCTCGGGTGGACGGTTGGCGTTGTCTCGATCGCCGGCCTGCTGCTGCTGTCCTTTCACGCTGTGTCCCACCCGCTTCTGGGAGCGCTGGAACGCAACCTGCCGACGACGCCGAACGCCAACGCGCCGCCAACGGCGATTGTCGTGCTGGCCGGGGACGTGATGCGCAGCCCCAGCGTTGCGGGAGGCGTCCTGGTCGGCCCGCTGACTCTGGAACGCCTGCGAACCGCCGCCATCCTGCAACGCAAGACCGGCCTGCCCGTCCTGGTGTCCGGCGGCGCGATCATCGACAGCCACACCACCTTCGCCAAACTCATGACCGACAGCCTGACCGAGGACTTCCGTATCCCGGTCCGATGGGGGGAAGAGAAATCGCGCGACACTTGGGAGAATGCCCGGTTCAGCGCGGATATCCTGAAAGCCGACGGCGTCAAATCCGTCTATGTCGTGACCCATGCTTGGCACATGCGCCGATCCGTGTTCGCCTTCACCGCCACCGGCCTCACCGTCACCGCCGCCCCTACCCCTCTCCAAGCCGTGCTCGGCCCCGTGCTGACCGACTTCATTCCCAGCGTATCGAGCTGGCAAACGGCGTATTTCGCCTTTCACGAATGGATCGGCGCCCTGTGGTATGGCGATTACTGATCCGTCCACGACGGTCGAGGTCTTTTCCGGCGTCGACAGCCTGCCCGCCGACTCACTGCCGGTATTTGGCGGCACCGATCGGCTGTTCGCCGGCCCGTCGTGGTGGAGAACCGTGCAGGATCACGCGCTGCCCGCTGGTGTGGCGGCACGGTTTGTTCTGATCCGACTGGACGGCGCCGCGGCCGCGATCTTTCCCATGCAAAGCGGCGGAAGTGGGTTTGACAGCCTGACCACGCCGTACACCTGTCTGTATGCGCCGCTGCTGACCCCTGCCCTGACGCCGGCCGAACGGGATCGGGTCTTTGGGGGTTTTGGACGGTTCTGCCGCGGTTATCCGGTGACTCGCCTGGATGCGTTGCCGGCCGAATGGCCTGATCTGGACCGGTTGATTCAGAGCTGCTCGCGTTCCGGCCTGGTGCCTTTGCGGTTCGACCATTTCGGCAATTGGTTCGAACCGGTGACCGGTCTCGATTGGACCCGATACCTGGATTCGCGCCCGGGCGCCCTGCGGGAGACGATCCGCCGGCGTCTGCGTCGCGCCGAACGACTGGCCGAGGCCCGTTTTGTACTACTGAAAACGCCGCAAGAGGTCGAGGACGGGATTTCCTCGTTCGAGGACATCTACGCCAGAAGCTGGAAAGAGCCCGAACCTTTCCCCCGCTTCAACGCCGCCCTGATGCGCGCCACTTCCCACACCGGTTCGGCTCGCCTCGGATTGTGGTTCGTCGGCGCAACACCGGTCGCCACCCAGTTCTGGGTCGTGGAACAGGGCCGAGCGAGTGTTCTGAAACTGGCGCATGACGAGGCGTTCAAGGCGCACTCGCCCGGCACGGTGCTAAGCGCCCTGATGCTGCGTCACCTGCTGGACCGGGAGCATGTGACGGAGATCGACTATGGCCGCGGCGACGATCCCTACAAGCAGGGTTGGGCGCAACAGCGGCGGCAGCGGGTCGGGCTGTTGCTGGCGACGCCATGGCGGCTGGGCGGCATGATCGAGGTTCTGAAACACAAAGCGGGCCGCCTCCGTTCCCGGATGCGACCCGCTGGGTAGCCCAAGTTGGTATCGATGGCGCGCTAGACCGGTTCGGCCTGACGCTTCCGCCGTCGCATGAAGGACAGTCCGGCAAGGCCCGCCCCCAGCACCGCAAGAGTCGCAGGTTCCGGCACCACTGTCGCGTAGAGCTGGTAGGTGAAACGGTCGCCCGTCCCACCCAACGCTGCCATCTGGTCGGTGAACACGGTCAAGGTCGACTGCAAGATGCCGTTGGTCGTGTTGTAGACCGTGACCGGCAGATAGACCGACCCGCCCTTGTTGATCACCGTTCCCGCGGTGAAGCTGGAACTGAACTTCGCCGCATCGCCGCCGGCGATCGTGAAGGAGTTGATGGTCAGGTCGGTCAACGCGTTGTTGCCGCCATTCGCATCCGTCGTGATGTTGCCCAGGGCCAACAGCACCGTCGTCGGGAACCAGCCGACCACACCGAAATCGATCTTTGCCCCACCCACGGTGCTCGCGGCCGCGGTGTTGTCGGTAACGCCGAACGTGCTTTTGTACGTGGGACCGACGCCCTGCGCCGAGACGGAGGCGGATAGCGTGGATGCCGCGTTGGTCCCGTCCGTCTTGCCGTTCAGCAGGCTGAACGTGGCGGTGGTCGTGTTCGCAACACGCGTCGTGGCGTTGTACGTGTAGCCCAAGGTGCTGGTGGCTGCATCCGCCAGGCTGATCGTTGAAGGATTGCTGACATTGGCGGTAAAGCCCGATCCCAGGGCGTTGGTGATCGTCCCGCGCAGGTTGCTGATGGAGCCTGCGCCCGACAGGTTGCCGTCACCGATATTCTTCACCGTGAGCGACGCCGCCCCTGAGGTGCCCAGACGCACCAGAGCCGTCCCCGCCGGATTCACCTGTGCGACGGGCGCAACGCCGGTGCCGATCAACGTGGTCGTGCCGATCACGGCGCCATTGGTCGCGCTGCCGTTGACGAATGTGGAGGTGACGTTGGTGGACGACGCGCCCCGGATCGTCGGCGTGAACACGTAGCTGACATTCTGCGACGCGCCGTCGGTCAGGCTGACCGAGCCGCCGCCGCTGCTGAAGCCGCTGGCCGCCGCGGTGCCCGCGGTGCCACGTAGATTGCTGATCGTGCCCAGGCCGGACTTGTTACCGTCACCCGAGTTGCTGACCGTCGCCACGGTGGATTGCGACTGGGTCACCAGCACGTAGCCCGCGCTGACCGTGGCACTGACATTCATCACCGGGGCCACGCCGGTTCCCGACAGGATCGTTGTGATCGTGCCGGCCTGATTGGCGCCGCCCGCGCCGGTGCCGTTGCTGAACACGGACTCGACCGTGGTGTTGACCGCCCCGCGGCCGGTCGGGGTAAAGGCATAGGTGGTGGATTTGGAGTCGGTGGCGGTAGCCTTGTCCGTCAGGCTGGCCGAGGTGCCGCTGCCGACGAACACCGAACTGCCGGCGGCGCCGGCTGTGCCGTTCAGGTTGCTGATCGTGCCCGGGCCCGACAGATTGCCGTTACCGGAGTTGCTGATCGTCAGGGTCGCGGTGACGGTATTGCCAACGAGCACATTGCCGACGCTGCCCGAACTGAGGCTTGCTCCGGAAATCGTGGTGCCGTTGTTTGCCACCAGCACATTGGCGACCGGAGCCACACCGTTGCCGCTGATCGTGGCCGTCAGGGTGCCGGCGGCATTCGTGCTGCCGCCGCCGTTGACAAAGGTGCCAACGATGGTCGCCGTGGCGGTCCCGGTCTGGGTCGGGGTGAAAATATAGCTGACCGTCGTCGACGACGTATCGCCGATATTGATCGTCCCGCCTGCCCCGGAAAACATCCCGCTGCCGGCACCGATCGTGCCCCGCAGATTGCTGAGCGTTCCAAGGCTGGCATTGTGAGTATTGGCCAGATTGCCATCACCGGTGTTGGAGACGGTCACGGCCACGGCCTTGGTTTGGCCGACCAGAATGTTGGTGACCGACGCACCTGTCACGGACGCGACCGGCGCGACGCCCGACCCGGTAATGGTCAGCAAGGTCGCCGAACCGGCGAACAGCAAGGCCGTGTCGACGACCTTCGTGCCCGATGCACCTCGGGATGTCGATTGGTATGTATAGGTGTTGGTTGTCGATGCCGTCTTGCTGCCAGCTACCGTAAGCGGGGTGATGTCCGTCCCGGTGAAACCGAGCGCGCTCTCCGCCAGGATCAGGCCACCACCGGTGAGTGTTTGGGTGCTACCCGTTGGATTGGAGGCAGTGAATGTGGAAACCCTCGTGCCGACACCTGGGTTACCGGCGAGATCGAAAATCGTGATCGCCGCGGCTCGGGCCGGCGTTGGGTCAAATACCAGTGCGCCCACGGTGGCTGTCGCGAATCCGATAACCGGCGTCAGCACATGACCGGACTGCAGCGACAGCAGGGCCAGGATCGATGTGGCGGAGGCGAGGGTGGATTTCACGCGGCTGGTCTCCACGGTTCTTAGATATGATAGCGTTCAATTTATCCGGTGTGAACTCATTTTTTATTCACGGGTAAAATCGCATGTCGGTTGTCCGTCCGGAATCCGGTCAAAACGCTTTCTTGGTGGCACCAACCGCTGTCAGACACCCGATATTGCACCGATCATGGCTAATTTTGCCTACTATAAACGAGAGAACGATCTGGTTGCGAGAAGATTATGCGGCACCTCGCGAAACGCCCTACGCCGACGCCGCGAGCGACTCGATGCCCCGGTCGTCAGGACGACGATCGGCCAGCGCGCAAACAGACCGCTTATCGCGGTCCGGCCGACGCATCCAACCGGGTTTCCCCTGTCGCATTGTCCCGACAATGGCCCCGGTCCCCGTTGGTCAGGTCACTCGGTCAGGTCCGCCAGCGGCCTGCCAGGCGGGATCCCAGCCGCCAAATCTCCAACCCCAGCAGCCGAGGCGACAGACAGGGCCCCGCCTCAACCCAAAACAACGACGCCTCCTGGTCCGCAAGACTGCGTTTGTAACGGTCCGCACCCGCCAGGAAATCGTAAAAATCCAGGCCGCGGGCGGCAGCGAACCGGATCGCCTGATGATGGCAGGTCATGCCCGGCTTATGGTGCTTGCCGGCGGCGCCATAATTGAACCCGCTCTGATAGGCCAGGGAACGGCCCCGATAGCGAAAATTATACAGCACGCCGACCACACCATCCCCCGCCGTAATCCGCACCAGATCCACCTCCTCATTCGGCATGGCCCGTTCGATCAGAGCGCGATGGAAGCGTCCGAAAAACGGATCGGCAAAGCTGCCGGGCAGGCCGCGCGCCGTCCAACTCGCCTGATGCAGCGCCTCCATCTCTCCCATAAACCCAATCGCTTCGGAAACTGTCGCCGCTCGGCGCAGGCCGATCGGCCCCTCGGCCGCATAGGCGCGATCGGACCGGCGTATCTGCTGGCGGGTATTGGCGCTGCGCCCCGCCAGGAAAACGTCCTGGTCGCCCTCCTTCGCCCCGCCCTGGGGGCGGCAGTGAGGGAGACCCAGTGGGAGACGAAGCGGTCGAAGGTCCAGAAACGGCGCCTGCCGGGAGATGGTGACGTGATCCCGTGGAGCGACCGCACGCAGCGCGGCGAGGCCCTTTGTATCGATGGCGCTGAGAACGACCGATCCGGCCAATCCAAGCGGCCCCTTTACCACGGCAGCGAGACACGCGGATGCAACGGCCGGATCGCGACCGGTTTCCACCAGCACGCCATTATACTCGATGGCCAGGTTGTCGATCGACGCCACCCCGGTCTCGCCCAGATGCAAGGTGGAGCGGCCAAATCGGCGGCGCACCCGGTTGAACAACGCCAGCGCGATCGTCCGCCCGTCCTCGGTCGCCTCGACCAGGAT
>CALQHT020000319.1 GCA_943330455.2 Nitrosovibrio sp. Nv4
AGGCCCCTGGGAATCAAACGACAAAAGAATCGCATTCCAAAGGCCGTCGCCTTTGGCGGGTCCAGGGCAGAGCCCTGGTCGGGGTCCGGGGCGGAAGCCCCGCCCTTCATCCCTCATTATGCCCCGGCAACCGGATCGTCAGCATCAGCGCGCTCAAACTCTTCCCATGCGGATCGATCGCCAAGGACCGCGTCACCCCGCCCCCCAGCGCATTCTCCAGCACGAAGTTCAGCGCCCGCAACTGCGGCAGCTCATACCGCCGCACCGGCCCCGGTGTCAGATGCCGGAAATGTGCCAGCACCCGGTCCGCCGTCAGTTCCCGTTGCAGCACCTGCCACCCTTCCTCGCTATAGGCGGTGACCGAGATGTTGGACGTATTCCCCTTGTCCCCCGCGCGCGCATGCGCCAGGTCGTAAACCAAGGTGCTCATGCCGCCCGCTCCATGACGATTTCCGGTTTCACCCATTCGCGCGGGATCAGCACCGATTTCACCGCCAGAATCTGCCGAGCGCCGAAATTGATGCCGCCGCCGGCGCCGGTCGGCCCCTGCATATGCAGACTGCGAACTTCCGCCCCCACCGCCTCGGCCACCTTCTTGTCGGTGGTGCGTGCGGCGATCCGCAACCGCACCTCATAAGGTTCCGGCGCCTGCGTGGCATCGTTGCCGTGCAGTGAGTTCATGCCGATCAGGTCGATCCGCATTTCTTCGTAGGTCAGGCCGCGGCGGCGCAATCGTTCCTTCACCACCTCGATCCCCAGCTTCGCGCGGGCAACGGCATTGACGCCGGCAAACCCCATCTCGCCCGATCCCATATAGCCATCGAAATAGCCGACAACGACCTTGTAGGTGGCGGTCCGAGGTTTCCCCCGTGCCCCCTGCAACGCCACCCGATCCTTCTCCACCTGCCGGAACGTCACATTGGAGGCGTCCAGCACGCAATCCGGGGTGATATAGGCGGACGGGTCGTGCATTTCGTACAGCAACTGCTCGGTGCAGGTCGCAACGTCCAACCGCCCGCCGGACCCCGGGGTCTTCGACACTTCCACTCGCCCGTCGGCCCAGACATCGGCCAGCGGATAGCCGAGGCCGGCCAGGTCCTCGACCTCTTTCTTGCCGGGATCGGCGAAGCAGCCGCCGGTCAACTGCCCCGAACATTCCAGCAAATGCCCGGCCAGGGTACCGTTCGCCAGTTTCGTGTAGTCGTCATACGACCAGCCGAATGCATGCAGCATCGGCCCCAGGAACAGTGCCGGATCGGCCACCCGTCCGGTGATCACCAGATCGGCGCCGGTGGCGAAACCCTGTGCCACCACATCCGCGCCCAGATAGGCGTTGGCCGAGGCCATGCGCGGCAGCAACGATTCCAGTGGCGCGCCGTCTTCCATCAGTGCCAGTTCCGGGTGAGCGCGCATGATGTCGGTGACCTCGTCGCCTTGCACGACGGCGCAGGTGTAGTCCGGGCAGCCCCAATCGGGGGCATGCTTGCGCAGTACGCGCGCCGCCCCCATCGGGTTGGCCGCGCCCATATTGGTCACGATCTTGACGCCGCGTTGCAGGGCCGGAGGCATGATCGCTTCCATGCGTTCCAGCAGCACCGGCGTGTAGCCCTTGGTCGGGTCCTTGGCGCGGTCCAGGGTTTCCCGCGCGATGGTGCGCTCCGCCAGGCATTCCATGGCGAGGTAATCCAGCTCCCCGCGCTCCACGATTTCGACACCCGGCGGGATGCGATCGTCGGAAAATCCGGCGCCGCAGCCGATTCTGATCTTGTCTCGTGCCATTGGGCCTCTCCCCTATGGCGCCATGCTACGCACCATCCCGGCCGATGGTCTACTTCGGTCGGCCGTTCGCGGTGCATCTGCCAACGCCGGCGACTTTCCGGCATGATGACCCCGCCGGATCGGTCTAGGAACGACAGGACCGGCAACGGGGGGAGAACGCGGATGAAGATCGGCTTTATCGGCCTGGGGATCATGGGCGGGGCGATGGTCGCCAACCTGCTGAAATCCGGCCTCGATGTCACTGTGCACGATATTGACCGCACCACCGCCGATCGCCATCTGGCGGCCGGAGCGCAATGGGCGGCCTCTCCGCGCGATGTCGCGCTGCGGTCGGACGCGATCTTCACGTGCCTCCCCGATCTGCACGCCATCGAGGCGGTGGCCATCGGCGAAGACGGTATTCTATCCGCCATCCAACCGGGGCACGCCTATTTCGAGATGTCGACCAATTCCCCCGATCTGCTGAAACGCCTGCACGCCGTGTTCGCCGCCAAGGGCGCCCATATGTTGGACGCCCCGGTCAGCGGCGGTGCCGGCGGAGCGGTGCTCGGGCGGCTGGCGATGTGGGTGGGCGGCGATCGCGGCGCGTTCGACCGGTGCAAGCCGGCGCTGGATGCGATGGCGGATCGGGTCGTGCATGTCGGACCCATCGGCTCCGGCCTGGTCACCAAGCTGGTGCATAACTGTTCCAGCCAGGCGATGCAGGCGGCTTTGGCCGAGGCCTTTGTTCTCGGCGTGAAGGCCGGCGCGGAGCCGGTCGCGTTGTGGGAGGCCATTCGTCAGGGCTCCATCGGCCGTCGCCGCACCTATGACGGTCTGGTCGACGAGTTCCTGCCGGCTCATTACGAACCACCAAGCGCGGCGCTGCGGATTGTGCATAAGGACATGATGGTGGCGACGGCGTTGGGCCGGGAGCTTGGTGTGCCGATGCGGTTCGCCAACCTGGCGCTGGCAGACATCGCGGAGGCGATGAACCGTGGCTGGGCCGAACGGGACGCGCGCTGCGTCATGCTGCTGCCGCAGGAACGCGTCGGTGTGCATATTGCCGAGGACCCGGAGCGGATTGCCGCCGTGCTGCGCCAGGACCCGCCCGCTCCGACGGATACGAAGCGGGGCAGAGGGGAGTAGCGGACCGGGGCTGTTAAGGGGCCGCGAAATCCGAAGACGGGCTCTCGGTCAGAACCACAAAGCGGGGATTTTCCCCATGGCGGCCTGTGCCGGAACCTCGTAGCGGATCGGCATGTCGTCCGCCTCGGATGGACGGGTCATCGCCGCGAGGTGGCGCGCAAGTTGCTGGCAGTGCTGCCGGATATCCGGCACGGCGGTGATTTCCCACAACGCGCTTCGACACACCGGTCCGACTCCGAACAGACACGCCGACACCGCGCCGTCCGCTCCGCGCAGGGCACCGGTCGGGGTGACATCGAAACCGAGCCGCAACGCGTCCGGGCGGGCGAGCCCACCGGCCAGCAGCGCCTGATGCAGCGGGTCCGCCGATCGCGTGATGTCCGAGCCGGGACCGGTGCAGTTCACCACCAGCTCCGCCCGGAGCTGGGCCCGTTGCGAACCGCCGTTCGACCGCCAGGTGATGTCGACACCGTCTTCGGCTGGCGAGAAACCCTCGATGCGCCCGGCATGGATGCGCAATTGCCCGCTCGCCCGCGCCGCGCCGATCCGCTCTGCCACCGCCGGGGCCATGCGATGGCGGTGAATGTCCCACATCGGCCGAATATGGGCGAGGAAACGGCGCCGCTCCGGGACGGACCAGCCCTGCCAAAGAGCCTGCGTGATCGGGCGCAACGCATCGATCGCCGCATGCCAGCTTCCCCCTGCACCGGTAATCCGCTCGGCCTCCGCCCGGACAAAACGCAGCAGAGCCGCCGGATTGCGCGGAAACCCGGCCGGGTCCGGCATCGGCACGGCAACGGCGGCGGTCGCGTGGGTATGAGGCAGCTTCCCGCGCCGCGACAGGGCATGGATCGGCCCGGTATGGCCGGCATCGAGCAGGCGCAGCACCGTATCCACCATCGTCAGGCCCGTCCCGATCAGCAGGATGGGTCGATCGTGCGGGACGCCGCTCAGGGCGGTGGGCGACCACGGATCATGCCGATAGAGGGGGTTGTCATAGAAGTCGGGATCGGCAACCGGCACCGTGGTCAGTGGATTGTTTCCGGTCGCGAGGACCGCCATCGTGGCCGGCAGGCTGCGATCCTGGTCCAGATGCAAGGTCACGCCGGCGGTATCCCGGGTGATCGCGACGACCTTGCCGGAGACGGATTCCAGACGGTCGGACGGTGCGGAGCGGGTGGCCTCGGCCAGCAGGTCTCGCAGATAGGCGCCGTACAGGCTGCGTGGCACGAAGCTGGTCGCCGTCGGGGTAGGGGCCCGCGCATGTTCGGTTGGTTGGTCCTGAAGCCAGGTCAGGAAATGCAAGGGCTGGTCGGGAAAGGCGCTCATGCGGCCGGCCGGCACGTTCAGCAGATGGCTGGCATGGTCGGTCCCGTAGGCCTGGCCGGGTCCGAACGTGGCGCCGCGTTCGATCAACAGAATCCGTGTTGTGGGTGCGGTTTCCCGCAGCAAATGGAGGCAAAGCATCGTGCCACTGAAGCCGGCGCCGATGATGGCGATCGTGGGGCGGTCCATGTGCTTCTCCTGAATACATATATATCCGATAGGAATAATGTTTTATCGAAATGTGCCCTGTCAATGGAAAAATCAGCCCTGTGGGTGGCCGTTGGGAGACCGCGGCTTTGGTAGCAGGCCGCGTGACGCCGGTTTCCCGGCCGGCCGATTTCCGGATTGCAGGCGCGCGTGATATCCGGATCGACGGAGGCGACCGGAGGATGCTCCGGGCCGATTCCGGGCGAACGACCAAGGGCGACACGACGCGATGCTATCCAGCAAGGGAAAATACGCCGTCCGAGCAGCCACCATGCTGGGGGAGAGATTCGCCGCTCAGGCCTGGACACCCACGGTCGAAATCGCCGAACGGGAGCATATTCCGCAGAAATTCCTGGAAGCGATCCTGGTGCAGTTGCGCGATCATGGCCTGGTGGAAAGCCGTCGAGGATCGCATGGCGGCCACCGCCTGTCCCGCGATCCGGGGGCGATGTCGGTCGCCGACATCATCCGCGCGATCGACGGTCCGTTGGCCCTCACTCCGTGTGCGAGCGTGACCCGGTTCCGACCCTGCACGGATTGCGTGGACATCGATTCATGCCGTTTGCGCCATCTGATGAAAGACGCCCGCGACGCCGTGGCGAATGTGCTGGAGAATTGTTCGCTGGCCAATCTGGCGGTGCTTGACTGAGGGGGCTTGCCCTACGGCATTCACATATTTCAGCAGAGTAGAAAATTCTCCCCCTCCCCTTGCGGGCTTGGGCCGCAGAGCGGAGCAAGGTTGGGGGGAGGGGTTGTGCGCAATATCCGTGCGAAATTACCCCTCCCCTCAACCTTGGTCCGCTCTGCGGCCCAAGCCCGCAAGGGGAGGGGGGGAATTTTCTACTCTGGCGCGACAGTCGGTCTTTCTGCCGACTGGCGTCAGACCCGCTCGCTCAACCCGATCGCCACGCGGCAGCCGGCCTTGATCGCCGCGGACAGCAACCGGTAACCCGGGGCGTCCTCGGCGCCGTGATCCAGGGCGGTGTCGCGGTGTTCGCGTTCCTCGGCGCGGAAGGTTTCCAGGGTTGCCCGCAATTCGGGCTCGGTTTCGCCCAGGGCATCGATCTGAGCGGTGTAATGCGCGTCGATCGCCTCCTCCACCGCGACGGTGCAGGCCATGGCGGCCTTTTCCCCCAGCAGCGCGGTGGCGGCGCCCAGGGCGAAACCGGCCAGATGCCAGAACGGCAGCAACGCGGTCGGGCGGACCCGACGGTCGGCGACAACCTTGTCGAACGTCTCCAGATGCTGTTGCTCCTGGGCCCGCATATGCCGCAGCAGGTCGGCTTTGCGCCATCGGCCCAGGATCGCGAGCTGCCCGGCATAGATCCGGGTGGCGCCGTATTCGCCGGCATGATCCACCCGGATCATCCGCTCCAAAATCTCCTGCGTTGGGGTATCGCCCGGCAGAATGCGCGAAGCATCGGTCATCGCGGCAAGGACCTTCTGAACGTGAAAATGCCGAGGAAAGCGGAAAAAACCAGCGCGAACAGCAGGTTCATGGCCGCCATCGACAATGGCAGGCCGGGGATCAGGAAGGTCGGGTCATCGCACGGCTTGGCGGGGCGGGCCGGCATCGCGGCAAATCGTTCGGCGATCGACCCGCCTCCGAGCGCGGGGGCTGAACACTCGGGCAGCGGACTGCGCCACCAGCGGAACTCCACCCCGACATGGGTGATCGCCATCGCGGCATCGGCCAACACGGCCAGCAGCATCAGCGCCAGCAGCCATCGCGCATGGCGCGGCGGCAGCATGGCGGCGAGCAGACCCAGGACCAGCACGACGCGATAGGGCCATCGCTCCCACAGGCACAGGGCGCAGGGCACCAGGCCGAACCCGAGTTCCGCGATATGCGCCACGGCCAGGGCAAAGGCGCCTGCCAGTGCGCCGGCCAGGGCAACGGTCCGGAGAGGAAGGTTCCGCATGCCGCGCATGTGCGCCTGTCAGCCTCGGTTCGCAAGGCCAAGGGAGCAAGCCAAAACGGGAGTAAGCCCAACGGGAGCAAGCCAAACGGGAGCAAGCCAAGGACTCTGGCTCGGGACCCACGTTGCCGTCATCGCCGCCGACGCATAGGGTCCGCCGATCCGCAACAGGGAGAGCGACCATGCGACGTATCGTCTGGGGACGAGCCACATCCAGCAACGTGATGAAGGTCCTGTGGGGCCTCGGGGAACTCGACCTGCCGTTCGAGCGGATCGATGTCGGCGGTGCCTTCGGCAAGACCGACACGCAAGAGTATCGCGACATGAACCCGACCGGCCTGGTGCCCACCTTGCAGGAGGACGATTTCACGCTGTGGGAGAGCAACGTCATCCTGCGCTATCTGTGCCATGCGCATGCCGCACATTCGCCGATGTGGCCGCAAGAGCCGCATGCGCGGGCCAATATCGACCGCTGGATGGATGCGCAGCAGACCGTGTTCAACCGGCCCATGAGCGCGGTGTTCTGGGGCCTGGTGCGCACGCCGGCCGACAAGCGCGACATGGCGGCAATCCAGCAGGCGATCGAGGATACCACCAAGGGCTGGCGCATGATCGAAGCCAAGCTCAGCCAGCACGCATTCATCGCCGGGGACGAACTGACCCTGTGCGACATCCCCTGGGGCGTGCATGCACATCGCTGGTTCAACATGGATTACCTGGGGCTGCAACGGCCCGATCTGCCGGCGGTGAAGGCCTGGTACGACCGGCTGTGCCAGCGCGTGCCCTATCGCCTGCACATCGCCGATCACAAGGTCGTGTAAGCGGCGCCAGTCCATCTCCCCGGCGCCGGTCCGGGGAGGCGGCTTTGGCTGGCTTCCCCCAGGCATGAACGTGCGGTTGTAGGCGCCAAATAGTAACAAATTGTTAGGTTTTGTCGGTTAGGCTCTTTGGCGTTGGACGAGAGACGTGCCCCTCCGTGCCAATGATGATGAGACATCTACCCCCCGGGAGTTTAGACCCGCAGGCGCGGAAGGATCATCTCGCTCATGCCCATGCTTTACACACAGATCGATGCCGAGGCGGGTGGCGCCCC
>CALQHT020000320.1 GCA_943330455.2 Nitrosovibrio sp. Nv4
AGCCTGGTCCAGGCCGCGAAGGCAAAGGCGCGCGGATATCGATCAACCCGTAACCTCAAAGCCATGGTCTATCTCATCGCCGGAAAGCTCGACCTCAGGCTGCCAGTATGAAATCGTTACCACCCACTCCAAACAGCGAGGAGCCTGAATTCCTTTGGGTGGCGTCCTGCGGGTCGGATCAGGCGGCGACCGGTTCGGCCAGGCACTCACGCAGACTTGCGACCAGGGCTTCGCGCTGCGATTTGGGCACGTAGTCGGTGAAGCCGGCTTCCCGACCGGCATCGACATGACGCGGTTCGGTGTGCGACGTCAGGGCGATTAGCGGCAGATGCGCCCAGATGCCGCCAGACCGGACGGTCTGGGCAAAGGCGATCCCATCCATCTCCGGCATTTCGATGTCGGATACGATTGCATCGAACATCGTGCCGGCTTCGCGCATCCGCAGGGCTTCGGCACCGCTGGAGGTGGAGGAGACCCGGAACCCGGCCGCGCTCAAGCTGGGGATGATCAGTTGGCGGAAGAAATCATTGTCCTCCACCACCAGAACCCGCGCGGCATGGGAGCTCTGCCCCTGTTCGGCTCCATGGAACCAATCCTGCCACGCCTGCATCAGCCAATATCCGGTATCCAGGACATCCGTTGCATGACCGGCGATGACGGCGGATCCCAATAGTCCCGGGCGAGAACCGGACAGCTCGATTTCCAACCGGTCCTCCACCACGTCGACGATTTCATCGACCATCAGGCCCATAGTGCGTTCGCCGTCCGCGAACACCAGAAGCGGCTGGCTCGCCTTATTCGCAGCCGGTGTGCCACCGATGGAGATCAGCGGCATCAACTTGCCGCGATACTGCGTGACCGGAGCGCCGCAGGAGATTTCGATTTTCTCGCGCGGGATGTCCTCCAGACGCGCGACAAGACCGAGCGGGACGGCCATCTTCTGCTCTCCCCCGGCGCGGAACAGCAGCATGGCGGTCTTTTCCGCGGATCGATGGGTTTCGACGACTTTGGACTTCTGGTGCTTGCTGTCGCCCGACGCGCCGACGCCAGTTGCCCGGGCGATTCCGTTCGGATCCAGGATCATGATGACGGACCCGTCGCCCAGGATGGTGTTGCCACTGAACATGGTGACGTGGCGCAGGATCGGTGCCACGGGCTTGACGACGATTTCCTCGGTATCGAACACCCGGTCGACGATGATGCCCAACAGGCTGGAGCCGACCTGGGCGACAACGATATAGGCGCCGCTGCTGTCGTTTGCGGTTACCCCGAGTTCCAGTAGACTGGTCAGGCTGACCAGCGGCAGAAGCCGGTCGCGCAGCCGCAGGACGGGTGTGTCGTTGATCCGCTCGATGACACTTTCGCTGCCGGCGCCCTGCTCGCCTTCCTTCTTGGCGCGCACCAGTTCGACGACGCTGAGTTGCGGGATCGCGAACCGTTCCCCGCCCGCTTCGACGATCAGCGCGGACACGATCGCCAGGGTCAGCGGGATCTTGATTGTGAAGGTCGTGCCCTGGCCCGGCGTGCTCTTCAGATCGACGGTGCCGCCGATTTTCTCGATATTGGTCTTGACCACGTCCATACCGACGCCCCGGCCGGATACCGCCGAGATCGTGGCCGCGGTCGAGAATCCGGCGCGGAAGATGAAGCGCTGGATCTGCTGGTCGCTCATGGACGCGAGTTCGCCCTCGGTGGCCAGACCGTTGGCGACGGCTTTGGCCTTGATCCGATCGACGGCGAGGCCGCGGCCATCGTCCGAGATCTCCAGGATGATGTGGCCGCCTTCATGGAACGCGTTCAGCGTGATGTGCCCGGTTTCCGGCTTGCCGGCGGCGCGCCGTTCGGCCGGATTCTCCAGACCGTGGTCGCCGCTGTTGCGCACCATATGCGTTAGAGGGTCCTTGATCAGTTCCAGGACCTGACGATCCAGCTCGGTTTCGGCGCCGAGCATGGTGAGTTCGATTTTCTTGTGCAGTTCCTGGGAGAGGTCGCGGACCAGACGAGGCAGCTTGTTCCAGGCGTTGCCGATCGGCTGCATGCGGGTCTTCATGACCCCTTCCTGCAGGTCGGACGTAATGTGAGACAGGCGTTGCAGCGGCACGGCGAAACCGCCGTCTTCCTGGTTGCGGGCCAACTGAAGCAACTGGTTGCGGGTCAGCACCAGTTCGCTGACCAGGGTCATCAGGTCTTCCAGCACGTCGACCGTCACGCGGATGGTCTGGGCCGCCGCGGCCGGCGCGTTCCCGGCGGCGGGCGCGGTAGCCTGGGCGGACGCATCCTCCATCATCGCGGGCTGAGGTTCCGGCACATGGATAGCCCGCGCCGGCTCCTCCATCGACCGAGGCGCAGGCGGCGGGGCCGAAGGCTCCACCGAGACCGGGGACGCTTGCACCGGCGGTGCGGGCGCGGTCGCGACAACTGGCGCGGGTTCGGCCGGCGGTGCGATTTTTGCGGGAGCCGGTTCGGCAGGTGCCGGCATCTGGCCGGCGGCAGCGGCGTTCAGTTGCGCGATCAGGTCGATGTCGTCACCCGCCGGTTCGGCGCCCGTGGCGGCCAGGCCGGCGACGATCAATTTGATCCGGTCCAGGGCCGCCAGAACCTGACTGACAATCGCCGGGTTAACGATCAGGGCACGGTCGCGCACCTTGCCCAGCACATTCTCCGCCGCATGAGCAACCCGTTCCAGCCGCGGCAGCCCCAGGAACCCGCAAGTCCCCTTGATCGTGTGCACCATGCGAAAGATCAACGACAGCGTGTCGGCATCGTCCGGTGTGCGTTCCAAGGTCACCAGAGCGACGTCCAATTCGGCCAGACTCTCGTTGGTCTCGGTCAGGAAGTCGGTGAGCAGATCGTCCATTGCAGCCCCCAAGAAAGCCCGGCAGCCGGGCGGGAGCTGACTCTGCTCAGAAGGATGCGAAAAAAGTGTTAAGCTGGCCGGTAAATTTTAGCCGGCCTGCAGGCGCAAGGGCGCCGTTCCACCACCACCCGACAGCGCCATCAGGAGCGACAGCCGCAGCCCCAACCCGTGCGCGAGGAGCGCGGTCAGCGGCATCTGCAAGGCCGCGGATGTTGTCAGCGCCGCGGTCGCGGTGGCCTGATCGGCCAGGCACCCCGCCATGCCGGAGGGCCAGGCCGCTCCGGGACCGACGACGCGCAGGAACAGATCGTCCGGATCGCCGGCGACATGGATCTCTCCACCACGCGGCAGGGCCTCGGCCCCCAGCAGGATCATGTTCAGGGTCACCCGGGCAACCGCAGAGGGCAATTCCGTCTCCTGCGTCAGCCCTTCGGCACTGACCGAGATCCGATGCGCCCCCTGGATGCCACCGGCGAGGCGCAGCATCTGCTCGGGACGCATTGGGCCACCGTCCGGTCCCCACGCCGCCCGGTAAAGACGCAGACGGCGGACCAGTTGGGTCGATGCCACCCTTGCCAGGGCAAGTGCTTCGGTCGCGTCCTCGGAGGCGCCGTCAACCAGATCCAGGGCACCGCTCAACGTGCCCACCAACCCGCTCAGATCATGGCAGAGCCGCGCACAGATCAGTTCCGTCAAACGCAACAAAGCAGCGTTATCGGCCATCCGGCCTCCATATTGCCAAACCGGTGTGGCGACCCTGACGGTTTCGTTGACAAGAGTCGAGCGGGGTGGACCATGCTGTTAGCATCCATTCGTTGGGTTAATGTGCTATGAACAGCGTCACAGACCCGTCGCATACCGGGGATGACCTTGAACGACGCCAAGCGATGGCGCAATTCAGGGAAACAGGAGAGTTCGTGACACCATGATCGACCCGTTCGGCCGAACCATCACCTACCTGCGCGTTTCGGTTACCGACCGCTGCGACCTGCGCTGCGTGTATTGCATGTCGGAGGACATGAGTTTCCTGCCGAAGCGGGAACTCCTGACCCTGGAGGAGCTCGACCGACTCTGTTCGGCGTTCATCCGTCTGGGCACGACCAAGATTCGCATCACCGGCGGCGAGCCATTGGTCCGGCGCGACGTCATGAGCTTGTTTCAACGGTTGGGCACGCGCATCGGCCAAGGGCTGAACGAACTGACGGTGACGACCAACGGCACCCAGCTCTCGAAACACGCGCAAACCTTGTATGATTCTGGCGTCCGGCGGGTGAACGTGTCGCTGGATACGCTCGATCCGACCCGGTTCACGCAACTGACTCGCTGGGGCAAGATCGAACCGATCCTGGATGGCATTTTCGCCGCCAAGGCCGCGGGTCTGGCGATCAAGATCAACGCCGTCGCCATGAAGGGCGTGAACGAGCAGGATTTCGACCAGATGGTCGCCTGGTGCGGGGAGCACGGGTTCGATCTGTGCCTGATCGAGACCATGCCGATGGGCGAAATCTCCGGCGACCGGACCGACCAATACCTGCCGCTGTCGATCGTACGTGGGCGGCTGCGCAAGACCTGGACCTTGCAGGAGACCGACTATCGGACCGGCGGGCCGGCACGCTATTTCAACGTGGCCGAAACCGGGCGGCGCATCGGGTTCATCACGCCGATGACCCATAATTTCTGCGAGAGCTGCAACCGGGTGCGGCTGACCTGCACGGGCACGCTTTATATGTGCCTGGGTCAGGACGACGCGGCGGATTTTCGGTCTTTGCTCCGGTCCGGGATTACCGACGATCAGTTGGATGAGGCTATCCATGCCGCTATTGCTCGCAAGCCGAAGGGGCACGATTTCATTATCGATCGGCGTCAGGACAAGCCCGCGGTGGTGCGGCATATGAGCGTGACCGGCGGGTAGGCGGGCACGTTTTTTCCGAGGCGGCTTTGGCGTTGGTGGTTGGGGTTCGCCGGTCCGGCCAACGAAACGGCGATTTGCGTCTGTGCGCACTCGGTGATCTCTGTGTCCCTTGCTTTCGCGGTCCGGACTCATGGGAAGACCGGGTGCAAGCATAGATCGGGCGCTGCACGGATCGTGGTATTGGATCGCGGATACGGCGGCAGTGTTGCGAAAGCAGGGGTCACCGAGAACACCGAGTGCACACAGAGTTGCACCGAGCGGCATATCGGCGTTTCGCGTCTTTGCCCACGGCTTGGTGCGGCCATCTGGCGCGAAACCGGGCGGCATGGTCAGCCGCCAATCCCGGGCTTCCACGAGACAGCGCGACAAGCGCCTTGTCATTGGCTTCTGTCGTGTTTGTCGTTGCCATGGCCTGTGGAACAGGCCGGTGGGTTTGCGCTGAACCAACCGAAAGACATGACACAGAGGGCAGCAGCGCGGATCGTGGGAAGGCCGTGTCCGCAAGGCCCTTTCCCATCCTGATACGGGGCACGCGCGGTCGGGCCGTTTATGCCGCTGCCCGTCGCGCGCCCTGTTGCCCCCGAGAATCGCCCCGCCGATCCGCTGGCGTCGCAGGCACGCGCCGAGGTGACGCTTACCGATCGCTGATTCGTTCGACGGTTTGCGATTCAGTCGAGGGATCATCCGGTGATTTTCAGCGCGTTGACGGGTAGATTCATCGTTTGTTCACTACGCTGAATCGGAGCGAGAGGCAAGAAAATCGCGAAAATGGCTCGGATTTCGGATCTGGACCGGATTTTAACCTATTGATTTCATGTTGTTTGTCCATTCTTTGTGCAAGTGTTAACGGGCGGAGTCACATTTCTGATACGCTCCGCTCGGCGGACACGGCGGGGGCACGGGAAGCTGAGTTTTCACGTCAGGGACGACCTCCATGAGGTTGATTGGCCGACCGATTTTCGATCGTTTTGAGAAAGTGCTTTAGATGTGGATATTTGGTAATCCATTCCGGCTTGGCGCCGAAAACCGAGGTTTTTGTTCCGGTCAGGCGCGGATAACGGGGGGTTTCGTTCCGGATAGGCGCGGTTAACCACTCACTTGATCTTGCCCATAGAATCATCAGTGTGCGTGTTTTTCCGCCAACCTGGGTTTCGGGCACCGTCCCGTCCCATCCGATGCGGCCGAGGCAACGACCATGCCGAACGCGCCCCAATCCAGATTGGGGCGATCCATGTCGTCACCTGCCGAACATGGAAGACGTCCTGGACACTGGCGCTCCTGGCCAAGCGCCCTCCACCTTATCAATGGTCTGACAGGTCCCGGCCTGCTAAGATCGGATTTCCTCCATAGTGGGAGAGTGCGCCATGGACGACGCCGATCTCTTGCTGACGCGGCACAGACTGAATGTGGACGACTATCACCGGATGGCGGAGGCCGGCATCCTGGGGGAAGACGACCGTGTGGAGCTGATCGACGGAGACCTGATCGACATGGCACCGATCGGACAGGACCACGCCGCGACCGTGAACGGCCTGACCCGTGTGCTGGTCATGGCCTGTGGGGATCGGGCGATCGTCTCGATCCAGAACCCCGCTCGGCTGGACCGGTTCAATGAGCCCCAGCCGGACGTGACTCTGTTCCGGCCGCGTGCCGACAACTACCGGACCGGCGCCCCGCCTGGACCCGCCGACGTCCTGCTGCTGGTCGAGGTATCGGACAGCACGCTCCGGTATGACCGAGCCGTGAAGCTGCCGCTCTATGCCCGCGCCGGGATCGGCGAGGTGTGGATCGTCGATCTGCGCCGGCGGGTGGTGGATGTCCACCGGACACCCGTCGGGAATGAATATACGACAGTCGAGACACATGGGCCGGACGCTACGGTGACGCTCGCTTTGGCGCCGGAGATTCGGGTGGAGTTGCGCGGCGTCTTCGCGTGATTGCGTTTGTCCGGGCGCGATAGCCCAATACCTGCCGGTGTGGACTGATTGCAGGACCGGTCAGGGTGTTCCATGCAGAACGGCGCTGATCAAGATTAGCGCGGCTTCGTCGGTGTAAAATGCCGCATGAGCCTGAAATCGGCAGCGACGGAAACCGAGCACAATCTCGTCCACGGCCGGCCCGATCCGGGGCCGGCCCCCTACCGATCCGGCAATTGGGGAACGGGCCACGCCGCCCACACGTCCGGGACCGGCCCGAAGCAGAGTAATTTGAAAGCCTCACCGGCTGGTGCTAATGTCGCTTACATCCTGAACCCATGTCAGAATTTGAATGAGCGTCGAAATCCAATTCCCTCTTGAGTTTATTGTGCGAGGAACGCCCGTTTCTCTGCAGGCCGCGCGCGCCAGATCTAAAGAGGCTTGGAAGCAAAGAGTAAAAGGCAGCCAGCTACGACGCTCTTCCCGAAGGACACTTCTCAACAGAAGCGGCGATTTCCGTGACATTGTTCTATTTTCCGGCCACCGAAATGCAAGGCGATGTCGATAACATCGGAGCCACTTGCAAAACTCGACGCCAATCATGCGCGAAATTCTATCGGACGTGACAACCCTGGATAGAATTTGCGTAATTGCGCCTGATTTCCATCCTCCGAGGCAACGTGCGACCGTTTTCGGCCGAGACGGGCAAATGGGTAGCGTCC
>CALQHT020000321.1 GCA_943330455.2 Nitrosovibrio sp. Nv4
CCGCACCTCCGATACCGATTACCAGTTCGATATGATCATCTACGCGACCGGCTTCGACGCGATCACCGGCGCCTTTGACCAGATCGACATTCGCGGCGTGGGCGGTGTGTCGCTGAAGGAGAAATGGGCCAACGGACCGGTGACCCTGTTGGGCATCCTTGTCGATGGCTTCCCCAACTTCATGATGGTCATGGGACCGCATGCCGGGCTCGGCAATTTTCCGCGCGCGGTGGAATACACCTCCGACTGGGTCACGGCGTTGATCCGTCACGCGCGCGACAGCGGCCTGACCCGCGTGGACGCGACGTCAGAGGCGACGAAAACCTGGACCGATCACGTCATCGAAACCAACGAGGGATTGCTGTTCACCGAAGTCGATTCCTGGATGACCGGTATCAACCGCAACCTGGAGGGCAAACAGGTCCGCCGGGTGATGCGCTACAGCGGCGGCCATCCGGCATTCCGCGAGCACTGCGACGCGGTGTCGTCCGGGGGTTACCGCGAACTGGCATTATCCTAGAGCATGATCACGCTGGCGGAACATCACAGCGTGTGAATCATGCGATCAAACAAAGAGCTAGAGCGGTTTTCGGTTTCCAGTCAGGGTGAAACCGCTCTAGCCGTTACGGTTCCGACGACGCCGGCGGGTCGCGCAGGATGCGCCGAGCCCGCCGGCCAGACCTGACAAGCCGGCGGACCCGGATCGATCCTGACGCGATAAATCGCGGTCGGTCGATCCGTATCGGCAACGCGGGGCAGCGACATCGATGCCGTCGTCGAACCGCGGCCGGTCCACCGGCTTCACCGCGCCTTTGGTGGTCAGGCGGCGCGACGAAGCAAAAGCAACGGTAATCGGGAGGATATACTATGCGGCGGCGCGATTTATTGATGGCAGCTCCCGCGCTGATGACTCCGGCACTGGCGCACGCCCAGGCCCGGGCGCTGCGTTTCATTCCGAATTCCGGCCTTTCGACGCTCGATCCGATCTGGACGACCGCCCTGGTCACGGGAATCCATGCTTACATGGTGTTCGACACGCTGTACGGCCTCGACGACAAGGGCCAAGCGCGGCCGCAGATGTGCGCGGGGCACGAGGTATCGAGCGATGGGCTGACCTGGACGTTCACCTTGCGCGACGGGCTGACATTCCATGACGGCGAGCGGGTCCTGGCGAAGGACTGCGTTATGTCGGTGCGGCGCTGGGGCTCCCGCGATTCGTTCGGGCAGCCCTTGATGGCGGCAACGCATGATATCGACGTGCTCGACGACCGCCGCTTCCGCATTCGGCTGAAGCGTCCGTTCAGCCAGATGCTGTACGGTCTTGCGGCGCGCGGATGCTTCATAATGCCGGAGCGGGTGGCGAAAACCCCTGGCACCGAGCAGATCAAGGAGGCCATCGGCTCGGGACCGTTCCGCTTTCTGCCCGACGCGTGGGTGTCGGGCGTCAGCGCGGCCTATGCGCGGTTCGACGGCTACGTGCCTCGCCAGGAGCCGCCGGACTTCCTGGCGGGCGGCAAGGTGGCACATTTCCAGCGGATTGAATGGGTCGTGCAGCCGGACGCGGCAACCGCGGCGGCGGCCCTGCAAAAGGGCGAGGTCGACTGGCTGGAAGTGCCCTTGATCGATCTTTGCCCGATGCTGCGCAAATCGCCCGGCGTGACGGTCGCGGTGAACGATCCGTTCGGGTGGCCGCTGGTCCTGGCGCTGAACCATCTGCATCCGCCGTTCAACAACCCGAAGCTGCGACGGGCGTTGCTGCCGGCGATCGATCAGGCTCAGTTTCTGGCGTCAGTGATCGGCGACCAGACGGAACTGGGGCGCTCGCCGAGCGGATATTTCGTTGAGAGTCAGCCGATGGCGAGCAAGGCTGGGCTGGAGGTCCTGTCCGGTCCGCGCGACGAGGCTTTGGCGAAGCGGCTGGTGCGGGAGTCTGGTTACGCCGGCGAAAAAATCGTGATGCTGGCGGCGACTGATCGGCTTGTGTACGCCCAGATGATGCAGGTTGCGCGCGATCTGTTCGTGCGGCTTGGCCTGAACGTGGATTTCCGGCCGATGGACTGGGGGTCCATCGTTGCTCGTCGGACCAGCCGCGAACCGGTGAGCCAAGGCGGTTGGAGTTGTTTCATCACGCAGATTGAGGGCGTGGCGGCTTCCACGCCAGGCGGCAGTTTCGAGCTGCGGGGCAATGGCGCCAAGGCGTGGTTTGGATGGCCGGAGGACGAGGAACTGGAACGCTTGCGCACGGCGTGGTTCGACGCGCCGGACCTTGCGTCGCAGAAGGCTGTCGCCGCGCAGGTTCAGGTGCGGGCGCTGGAGACCGTGCCGTGTATTCCGCTGGGGCAGTTGTTCCAGCCGACGGCGTTTCGGTCTGATATCAAGGACATTGTGAAGGCGGCGTTTCCGTTGTTTTGGGGGGTGCGTCGGGGGTAGGGGGTGGTTTGCGGTTGGTTGCGCGGGATTCCCGGGCGGATAGCTGATCGCGACCGTTGGTCGTCGGCGCCTACGATAGTCGGGAGTATTGGGAACGCGGCCACGTTGCGGCGCCGGTGCGGGGTCATGGGTGGATGTCTCGCTGGCATCGCTTGTGCCTTCTTAAATGTTCCTAACAGATAGGAACTGCCTTACGATGCCTCCGATCCGCTTCGAGGAGGTCCCATGGCCACCGTCACCATTTCTCTACCCGAGTCGCTGAAATCCTTCGTGGAAAGCCAACTTGCCAACAAGGGATTCGGCAACGTGAGCGAGTATTTTCGAAGCTTGCTCAGGGATGCCCAGGCCAAGGAGCAGGAAGCACGGTTGGAAGCGCTGCTGTTGGAAGGCTTGGCCTCCCACTCCATTCCGTTTGATGCCGATTTCCGCGCGAGGCTTGAGGCCAAGACCGAAGCAATCCTCGAAAAGTACCGGGACCGTGTTCGCTCGTGAGGGTGGTCGTCCAGGAAGCGGCCGAGCAAGACATCCTGTCGCAATTCGAGTGGTACGCTGCGCAAGGGCTGGTCGATATCGCTCGGCGATTCCGTGCGGCGGCCTATGATGCCATTGAGGCCGTGACAGCGATGCCGCACGTCGGAAACCCGAGACCGAGCCGCAATCCAACGCTGACCGGGCTGCGTTCTTGGCCGATCAAGGGGTTCGACGAGCTCAACGTCTACTATCTCGTTGGTTCCGATGTTCTGACTGTTGTCCGCATTCTGCACGACAAGCGGGATATCGCTGCTGTCCTGGACGATCAGGAGTTGGAAGAGCCGTAAAGGGGCGGGGGCAGACGCAGGTTTCGAGGTCATGTCCCCGGACGTGACCTCGATCGGAAATTCGAGAGTTTCGGGTGCTCGGAATGTGTCTCGAAAATGGAGTTTTTTAGAGCCAGCGTCGACCCCTGCTATGGGGCCGGGATGACGCTTTTCTTCTCTGAATGGGCGAACCAAGGAGACATTCGCTAATAAGCTTTGAGGACGACACCGACACCAAGCACAAATGCCGCGACTAGCACGCCCATAACTATGCCAAGATTGCGGATCGTGTGCTCCTGTTCATCGAAATAGCCGGTCACCGCGCCGATACGCCCAAACAGACCACTGCGCATGATCTGCCCCAGCAGGAACCCGGCAGTGGCGTAGAAGGTAATCCATGCCGCGATCACAAAAGGAGCGATAATGAATACGCCGTGGAACAGGGCCTCCCGCGTCTGTTCACTGCGTCCGGTAGCGAGAGCGCGAACAGTGTCGACTAGCGTGTACCAACCGGCTGTGATGTATGTATGGAAGCCAACGATATTGGCCGAATCGGTCCAGAACGCAAACGCCACAGCGAGCAGGGTCAAGACGAGAAGCAGCGTGAGCGCGATGTCCAGAAGCGCGCCGAAAACATAAGCGGCGTTGCTCTCACGCTCCGCAATGGCGGCAGTCATGTGCCGACTCTTTGCCACTGACAGGAACGTGGCAAGCAGCGAGAGCAATACAAAAACGGGCAACGGCAGCGCGGCGTCCGCCAAACGCACAGGTGGGATGGTCGTCACAACCGATAAAGGAACAAGTTCGTCCCATAGGAACCAACAAAGAAAGAATACCGCGATTAGAAAATATCCGGCAGTACAGGCAAACAGACGGCGACCGGAGAGTGTCCTCGGGCTAAAACACCAGTCGAAGTCGTGGATGAAGCTTTGCTGCCAACGGAGGCGGTGAGCTGGATCACCAATGCCTGCGACCCATTTCTGAACGGCACCGCGTCGCTCTCTGGGGACGAACGCTTCGAGAGTCGAGAACATCCCCACGATGATTCCGAAGGACCAAGTGGCAGGGCCGATGAACAGAGCGATGGTGTCTAACATCTTGCATAGTTTCCTGTTCGCCTGGTGGTGAAACCTATACTCTGCGGCCCCCCTGCAACAGTTCCAGATTTCCGTGTGAGTGGTTCGAGGGTCACCGACTAGGAAGCCCCCAACCGGCGTGGTGGTCCGAACGCTAGCGCAAAGGCCAAGGGATCGGAAGACGACGCCGAATGGCCTGCATAAATCAAAACTTTCGGAAACTCTCCTTGCCTCAATTGGAACAGTGGATTGCAGTTTCCGAAAGATATACCCGAAATCGATCCGATCCACCATCCAGACGCATCTCAGAAAGTATCGACGCCGCCCACCGTTCCGCTCCCGTTCACAACAGCGGCCCCGGGTTCCGAACGTAACTCTCCTTAATCGCATCCGCCGCCCAACAAGCCAGCATCCCAATTGTCTCTGTCGGCCCATTCGCCGGCTGCTGCGGAAACGCACTCCCCCCCACAACAAACAAATTCGAAACATCCCAAGACTGCAAATACTTGTTCACAGCACTCGTCGAAGGATCACTCCCCATCACAGCCCCCCCGACATTATGCGTGCTCTGATACCCCACCATGCTGAAATGCGTCCCCTTCCCCTTTCCCCCAATCCCCGACCCATTCATCGCTCGTCCGATCTCGGTGCAACGTTCATTCATGAAGTTCATCATGCGCAGATCGTTGTCGTTCCAGTCAAACGTCATGCGCAACAAAGGCAAACCAAAAGCGTCCTTGTACGTCGGATCCAGATCCAGATAATTGTGCCGATAGCTCAGGCATGTCGCATGAATACTGATCCGCAGGTTCCGGCGGTAATGATACGCCACCGCCTTCTTCCAGTCCGCACCCCAGGCCGGCGTGCCAGGCGGCACCACCTTGCCCTTGATCGGCGCAGCACCGCGGGCCGCAACATCGACATAGGCGCCCCCGATAAAGCCCAACGGACCACGGTCGATGACGTCACCGTTAAGCTCGTCGATTGAGGTGTTGACCATCCCGCCGCCGAAGAACGGATTGAACTCCCGATCATCGAAGAACACGTTCACCGAGCCGCCCTGCTGATACGCGTAGTTACGCCCGACCACGCCCTTGCCGGTGCGCGGATCATACGGCGTGCCGATGCCCGACAGCAGCAGCAGCCGCGTGTTGCTGAAGCAATACGCGCCCAGGATCACGATGCTGGCTGGCTGCTCGACTTCGTTGCCGCGCGCATCGATATAAGTAACGCCGGTGGCCTTCTTGCCGGTAGAATCCGTGTTGACACGCAGCACGTTGCAAAGCGGACGCAGCTCAAAGTTCGGCAGACGGTTCAGAGCAGGGAACACGGCGACCAGAGGATTGGCCTTCGCACCCTGCGCGCAGACATGGCTGGAGCAGAATCCGCCATGCGCGCATTCCAGCATCTGCGTGCGATACAGGTTGCGGAAGTCCTGCGTCATTGCCGCGGTCGGCCCCTGGAACGGAACATAGCCCAGCGAACTCGCCGCATTGGCGAACAGTGAGCCTTCATACGTGGCTTGCGTCGGCGGGTTGGGAAATTCGCGGGACCGAGGCCCTTCATGCGGATTTCCGCCGGCCTGAAGCTCGCCGTTCAGGTTGCCGGCCTTGCCGCCGACGCCGAAGATATTCTCGAACTGGTCGTAATAGGGCTCGACCTCATCCCAGGTGACGCCCCAGTCCTGCAGGTTGCAGTCCTCGGGGATGAATGACTTGCCGTAACGCTTCTGGATCTGTGAACGTATCTCGAAATCATGTGGCAGGAAGCGGCGCGCATTGGCGCCCCAGTGGGCCGATGTGCCACCCACCATCTCGCCTGGCTTGAACGCGCCCAGTTCCCGCATTGGCAGCGCCGTCTGCCCGTCACTGTTGCGGAACGTCAGCGTGTCGCGAGACAGGTTCTGGAAGATGTCGCTGTGGCGGTCGTATTTCAGTTCGTCATACACATCGGGCTTGTGAAAGTCGGTATTCGGATCGATCGATCGGCCGCGTTCCAGGCACACGACGCTCATGCCCGCGCTGGCCAGTTCCATCGACATGATCGAGCCGACCACGCCGCTGCCCACGACGACGACATCGACCGGCTTTAATTTCGTTGCCGACATCTCAGATTTCCTTGTTGGGCTTGATCATGACGTGTTTCGGAAAGCCTTCCGCATCGACCGGCACCTTGCCGGACTGGACGTCGAGCACGCTCACGGGTTCGGCGTTGTACGGCTCATGGCTGGTGATCAGGTGGCGATAGTTGCTGCTGGGCACGCCGGGAAAGCCGAGCAGCTTCCAGCCGACTTTGTCGCGGTTGCCGCCGTAGAGTGGATCGGCGAAGTAGCCTTCCTCGGTATTGCGCCACAGAAGATCGAAGAAGAATTTCGATGACATGGAGGGCAGCGCGATCTCGTCTTTCTCCAGCTGCTTGATCAGGCGCAACTGTGCGTCGGGCGCGAGCTGCGCGAAAGGCCGGGCGAATGCGGTTTTGCAATGCTGGTCGATTTCGCGAATCGCTATGCGATAGACCTCCTGCGGCGTGAAGCGCGATTGGTAACCTTGTTGCGGCGTGCCCTCCATCCACGGGCCGCCGCGATATTGACGGCCGTGGGTGCCCCAGGAGCCAGCCAACTGGCGGTCGATATAGACCGCCACGCCGGCATCGCGCGCGCCCGCGCCTAATTCGTCGGTGGGAATCAGATGCTCGACGGCAGCCTCCAGAAACCGGATCTCGGGCTCCAGCAGATAGAGATAGGAAGCGCCGATTGGGTTGTCGCTCAAGGTCATCTCCTCAGTTCCCTACTTCGAGGTGTACAATGTGGTCGGGCATTGTCAAGACAGCCGGAAACGGAACGAATTCAGGGGATATATCGGGGGATGCTGTTGTGCCTGCTGAACGCAGGTCGCCTGTCGCCGGATACGGACCGCGTCGGCCCGCGCCCTATCGTCTCGGTATCGGACTTGCGGCCGGATATGGCGCTTTCAGCGATTGCCTTTCGCGTTTCAGAAGCAAGTTTCTTTCGCCGCCCGCCAATGCGGCCGTCGGCTCGGGCGGCGGCGAGACCGGCGGAGGTCCGCTCCCGTATCATGGCGCGCTCGAACTCTGCGAAGGC
>CALQHT020000322.1 GCA_943330455.2 Nitrosovibrio sp. Nv4
CCAGGACCTCTTCTCCCTGACCATGGCTCTGGACACCGCGAGACACCCCCGATGAGGATAACCAGCCACTGGAGAGCCGTGTGCGGGAGAACCGCCAGCACGGTTCGGAGGGAGGGGAGGTTGGTAGCCTTCCCTACCCCTATCGGTGCGGCCTAGGGGGTGGTGCATCGATCATCGTTTCAGCCAACTGGCATGAGTGTCCATCCGGACAGATATTGAAAGAAAGACCAAGACGATGCCGTCACCCTCTCGCATGATGACCCTGGTCGCGTTCCTCCAGGCGCAGAACTGTTCGAACCTGCCTGGCTCCTGGCGGCATCCGTCGACGATGCTGGATTTCATGACACCGGAATACTATCAGCGGATCGGCCGCGTCCTGGAAGACGGGAAGATCCAGATGGCGTTCTTCGACGACCGGCTGGCATTGCCAGATCTTTACACCGGCAACCATCTGGAGGCGATCGGCGCCGGTGTGCGTGCGGTGAAGATGGACCCGTCCACCATCCTGATGGCGATGGGCATGGCGACCAGCAAGCTGGGCCTCGGGACGACCTATTCCACTACCTACTACGAGCCGTACCACGTCGCCCGTGTCTTCGCGACCATGGACCTGATGCTGAAAGGCCGCGTCGCCTGGAACATCGTGACCTCGCTCAACAGCGCCGAAGCACTGAATTTCGGCCGCGAGGAGCACATGGAACACGACGCGCGCTACGATCGCGCCGATGAGTTCATGCAGGTCGTCATGGGCCACTGGAACACCTGGGAGGACGATGCGCTGATCCTGGACAAGGAAAGCAACCGTTTCGCCGATGCTACCAAAGTGCACAGGCTGGATCACAAAGGCGCCTATTTCAACTCCCGCGGCCCGTTCAGCGTGCCACGCTCGCCGCAGGGGCACCCGGTGCTGATCCAGGCCGGTCAGTCCGGCCGCGGCCAGGCGTTTGCCGCGCGTTGGGCGGAACTGGTGTTCGTGATCTACCACAACCTGGAAGCTGGCAAGAAGAACTACGCCGCCTTCAAGGCCGCGGTCGCCGCGGAGGGACGCGATCCCGCCAGTGTCCATGTCGCGCCGGCGTGCTACGTTTGCGTCGCCGAAACCGAAGCCGCCGCCCAGGAAAAGCGTGCCATCATCGAGGCGACAGCGAAGCCCGTAGACGCGCTGGTGTTGATCTCCGAAGTGTTGAACTACGATTTCGGCAAGAAGGGCTACGACGAACCGTTCAGTGACGAAGAACTCGCGGCCTTCAGTTGGCACGGATTCCGCGAACGCGTCATCGAGTTCTCCGGCAAGAAGAACCCCACCGTGCGCGATTTCGTCGAAGTCTCCGGCCGAGGCACCGTGAAGGAACACAAGATGTTCTGCGGCACCCCAAAATCGGTCGCCGATCAGATGGAGGAATGGTTCACCGCGCCGGCCTGCGACGGGTTCGTGCTCGCCGCGTCCCATATGCCGGGCGCCTACGAAGATGTCGTCCGCCTGCTGGTCCCCGAACTGCAACGCCGGGGCCTGTTCCAGAAGGAATACGCCGGTCCGACCCTGCGCGAGACCCTGGGTCTGCCCATCCCCCGCGCCGCCGACTACCACCGGGCGCGAAAGGCCGCCGAATGAGCGCGCTGCGCAGCCTGCTATTCGCCCCCGGCAACCATGCCCGCCGGGTGGAAAAGGCGCTGACCCTGCCGGCGGACGGTGTCATCCTGGACCTGGAAGACGCGGTCGCGATCACCGAAAAATCCGCCACTCGCCCGACCGTGGTGGAGGCCTTCGGCAAGCCCCGCCACGGCAAACTCTATGTCCGGGTCAACGGTCTGACCACCGAATGGTGCTATGGCGATCTGGTCGCGGTGGTCCGGGCCGGCCTGGACGGCATCATTCTGCCAAAAGTCGAAGACCCCGATCAGCTTCGCACCGCCGACTGGGTGATCGGCTCCCTGGAACGGGAGCGAGGCCTTCCCGCCGGCGCCATCGACCTTATCCCGATCATCGAAACCGCCCTGGGCATCGCCAACGTCCTGCCGATCGCACGGTCCGGCACGCGCACGAAGCGCATGGCCTTCGGGGCCGGAGACTTCACGCTGGATATGGGCATGGTCTGGTCGCGCGACGAAGCCGAATTGCTGCCGCATCGGGCCGCCTGCGTCGTCGCCTCCCGTGCCGCGGGCATCGAACCACCGATGGACACCGTCTGGGCCGATCTGCGCGATGCCGAGGGCTTTCAGAGGTCCGCGAAACACGCCGCCGCCCTGGGATTCCAGGGCAAGATGTGCATCCATCCCGATCAGATCGAAGTGACCAACGCCGCGTTCACGCCCGACGCGGCCACCCTGGCCCAGGCCCGCCGCGTCGTCGAAGCGTTCGCGGCCGCCGAGGCGCAAGGCCTTGCGTCCATACAGTTGGATGGGCAATTCATCGATTACCCGATCGTGCAACGCGCCCAGCAGATTCTGTCGCGGGAGAAACCATGATGCTTGACGTTCAGGCCCTGCAAGGCTGCCGCGTGCTGGATGTGGCGAGCTTCCTCGCCGGCCCGTTCTGCGCCACCCAACTCGGAGAATTCGGCGCCGAGGTCATCAAGGTCGAGCTGCCCGGGGTCGGCGACGCCACCAGACGTTTCGGCACCATGACCGATTGCGGCGATACCCTGCCGTGGATGTCGGAATCGCGAAACAAGAAATGCATCACGCTCGACCTGCGCAAACCGGACGGTGTGGCGCTGATCAAGCGCTTGGTCGCGCAATCCGACGTGCTGGTGGAAAATTTCCAGCCCGGCACGATGGAGCGCTGGGGTCTGGGCTGGGACGTGCTGTCCGCCGTCAATCCGCGCCTGATCATGGTGCGCATCTCCGGCTACGGCCAGACCGGGCCGTATAAGGATCGACCCGGTTTCGGTCGGATCGGCAACGCGTTCGGCGGCCTGTCGTTCCTGGCCGGCTACCCGGATCGCGCCCCGGTCACCCCCGGTTCCGCCACCATTCCCGACTACATGGCCGGCCTCTACGGCGCGCTCGGCACGCTGTTGGCGATGCAGGCGCGGGAAAAGACCGGGCGCGGCCAGGTGGTCGATATCGGGTTGTACGAGCCGATCTTCCGGATTCTGGACGAACTCGCCCCCGCCTTCCAGCACAAGGGCTATGTCCGCCAACGCATGGGACCCGGCACCGTCAATGTCGTGCCGCACAGCCATTACCCCACGAAAGACAACCGCTGGATCGCCATCGCCTGCACCAACGACAAGATTTTTGCGCGTCTGGCCGAGGTCATGCAGCGTCTCGATCTGGCTGACGAGTCAAGCTGGGGCACGCTCGCCGCGCGGGAGCGTGATCGGGCGGTGGTCGATGAAACCGTCGCCGCCTGGACCGCGCAATACGATCGCGCCGATCTGCTGACGATGTGCGAATCCTCCCAGGTGCCCTGCGGCCCCGTCTATGCGATCGACGAGATTTTCGAAGACCCGCATTACGCCGCGCGTGGCAATATTCTCCGCATGCAGGACCCCCGCCTGGGCGAACTGGCGGTGCCCAACCTTGTCCCCCGTCTCAGTGACACCCCCGGCGAAGTAAAGTGGCTCGGTCCCGCGCTGGGTGCTCACAACGACGAGATCTATCGCGATATGCTGGGCCTCGACGCGGCGGAAATGGAGCGTTTGCGCCAGGCCGCCGTCATCTGAGGGCTTCACATCATACAAACGATCAGGACCGTTGACCGACTTGCCGCTCCTCTCACGGTCATTGCCGGGCTCGACGCGGCAACCCACGCTTCAACGGCAGGGAGCGGGTTGCCGGGTCGAGCCCGGCAATGACGGTGAGAGGAGCGGTGTGGGGGCAGAGGGCGCTATCGGTCAGCGGTTCGGACCGTTGATAAAGAAGGCGCCATCGTTCGAGTACCATCGTTCGATTGGGGGACCGATCTTGTCGCGGCCGCCCCGCTTCGCCCCCGCCCAACCCCGTGACGCAGTCTCCCAGACCCCACGCAACGAAGGAGGACCCGCATGAGCGACCCCATCCTGCTATCCGAAACCCGTGGCCTGATCCGTGTCCTGACCATCAACCGGCCGGAGCGGATGAACGCCATCTCCCCGGAACTGTCGAACGCCCTGATCGAGGCCTTCGTCGACGCCGGTTCCGAACCCGATATCCGCGCCATCGTGCTGACCGCGGTGGGCGAGCGGGCGTTCTGCGCCGGCGCCGACCTGAAAGCCCGCGCCGAGGCCGACAAGGCGGGCAAACCCTATCAGCCGTTGCTGTCCCGGGTCGAACGCTATTTGTTCGAAGTCGTCTACGAAACGACAAAGCCCACGATCGCCGCGCTGAACGGCCCCGCCGTCGCCGGGGGCTGCGAACTGGCGCTGGCCTGCGATATCCGGGTCGCCGCGGAGCATGTTCAGATGGGTCTGCCAGAGGCCAAACGCGGCAAGGGCGCGCATTTCGCCAATGTTATCCTGCCGCGCCTGGTGCCGTCCGGAATCGCCTATGAGATGCTCTATCTCGGCGAATACATCGACATGGCGACGGCGAAACATTGGGGGCTGGTCAACCGCGTCGTGCCGACGGGCGAGGCTCTGAACGAAGCCATGCGCATGGCCGAAGCGATCGCCGAAAACGCCCCCGTCACCATCCGCCGCATGAAGGAAACCGCCGTCCGCGCCAACGGACTGCCGCTGTCGGTCGCGCTGCGCCTGAACGAGGGCATCAGCCCATACACCAGCGAAGACCGCGTGGAAGGCGTCCGCGCCTATGTCGAAAAGCGCAAGCCGGTCTGGAAGGGGCGCTAGCCGTCACGCGCTGCACCGGGAACGGCGCGGCTGCGCCATCGGCCTGATCATTATCGACGCACCGCTCCCCTCGGCCCCTTCGTCATTGCCGGGCTTGACCCGGCAATCCACCCCCCACCGTTGAAGCGCGGGTTGCCGGATCAAGTCCGGCAATGACGGTGAGGGGCCGTGCATCGGTCAATCGTCAGGACGATTGCCATTACGCCGTCGTAGAACGAACCACCTCGACCACCGCCCCGGTCGCCGCGGATCGCAGGACCGCCTCGAAAACCTCGACCCCATGCAGGATTTCCGATAGCGGGGTCGGGAACGGGGTTCCAGCCGCGACCGATGCGGCAAACGCTTCCAACTCCGCGGTCAGCATGTTGAACCCCGGGGTCTCGGTGACCTCGGGAGGCGCCGTCGTCCGGTGTTCGCCGGCGATCGCGGGGATCAGGCGGAAAATTGCCATCGGGTGGCCCAGGATCTCGGCAAAACCGCCGGTGCCGTAGACCGCCATCCGATAATGCGGCGTGGCGGCAACCGAGCAGAAAATGTGCCCGCTGGCACCATTCTCAAACCCCAGCAGGATATCGGTGGTGTCATCGGCATAGGTCGCGGCGCGCCGGCCGACACGGCAGAACACGTCGCGGACCGGACCCAGCAGGTCTATCATCCCATCCACCAGATGCACGCCGATCGCGGTCATGGCGCCGCCGGGAGATTCGTCCGGTTGCGCGCGCCAGGCGTCCTCGGTCAGAGCCAGCCCGTGCAGTGCGGTTTGCTCCGCACTGATGGTCACGATCGTACCAAGGCGCTTTTCCCGGACCGCGCCGCGCAACAGACCCATCGACGGATGAAAACGCCGGTTGAACCCGACTCCCAGAACGACCCCGGCCTTGGCCGCCGCATCCAGCGCGGCCGTGGCGTCCGCGACGCTCAGGGCGAAGGGCTTTTCCACGAACACGTGCTTCCCGGCGGCGGCGGCACGGGTGATCTGCTCCACATGCAGACTATGCGGTGTGGCCAGCACGACGGCGTCGATCTCTGGATCGCGCAGGATGGTTTCGTAATCGGCGACCCAGCGCAGCCCCCGTTCCCGGCAGAAGGCGGCGGCCGGGTCCTGGTTGCGCGTATGGGCCGTGGTAAAGCGGATGGTCTGGCTGGACCGGACGCTGTTGACGAGGTTCTGGCCCCACCAGCCCAGACCGAGGATCGCGGCGCGGATCATATGGCAATCATCCCATGCTTGTCCGCATCACGATGCCCCAACCGGCGAGCCCTGAAAACCGTGCGGTTAATTCGCGTGCCACCCTTGAAACATTCGTCTTTGCACCATAATTCACGGCTTCACGATCCGGGCCCCTCTGGCGGGTCGCTGGCAGAAATGCCGGCGGTCTCCGCGATGTCGGATCACCGCGCTCAGGCAGCGGCGATCAGAGGGCATGCGGACAGTGCCCCCCCTCGTCATGCATGAGCAAAACCAATATTGCGTCGCCGTACGCGGGGGAGTCGTCTGTTGCCAGTTGATCTTCGATCCTTGTATTGCCGCCGGGACAGCGTGCTAAACGCGAACCGTGTTCCCATGCCGTTTCGCAGCGACGTTCGGGTGAACTGACGCATGACTGAAATCGCCACTCTGATGCAGGACCCGCAAGCCTGGGCCTCCCTGCTGACCCTGACGGTGATGGAGATTGTCCTCGGCATCGACAATCTGGTGTTCATCGCCATCCTCGCCGGCCGCCTACCGGAGCATCAACGCTCGACAGCCCGCCGGATTGGCCTGAGCCTGGCCTTGATCATGCGCCTGGGGCTGCTGGCGGCAATCGCGTGGATCATGGCGCTGGTCTATCCCGTCTTTACCGCCTTCGGACAAGCGTTCTCCTGGCGTGACCTGATCCTGATCGCCGGTGGTCTGTTCCTGGTTTACAAAGGAACGGTCGAAATCCACCATCGGGAGGAGGACGACGACGCCGACCAGCCAAATTCGCCCAAATATGCCGGATTTACTGGAACGGTCTTGCAGATCGTCATGATCGATATCGTCTTTTCGCTCGACAGCGTGATCACGGCGGTCGGCATGGCGCAGCATCTGCCGGTGATGATGGCGGCGGTAATCATCTCCGTGATCGTCATGCTGATAGCGTCTGGCCCGTTGTCGGACTTCATCGGCCGCCATCCGACCGTGAAGATGCTGGCACTCGCGTTCCTGCTGCTGATCGGCATGGCGCTGATCGCCGATGGGTTCGGCGCGCATATCCCGAAGGGCTACATTTACGCGGCGATGGCGTTCTCCGCCGCGGTGGAGACCCTGAACCTGGCGACGGGGAAGCGGCGAAAGGCGTAGCGGGGCGACTCTTCCCCCTGAGCCGATTGGGGAAAACCCACCCCCTCTCCCCGACCTTGGTCCGCTTCGCGGCTCAAGGTCGCAAGGGAAGGGGGAGCAGGTTCTCCATGGGTGAAATATGTGAAAGCCGGAGCGCCCCCGGACCTATATCGACTGGCCGAAAGATTGAGCCATGGTCTCGCCCCTCGTCGTTGCCAAGCTTGACCCGGCAACCTGCCCCGCCGTTAAAGCGTGGGTTGCCGGGTCAAGCTTGGCAAC
>CALQHT020000323.1 GCA_943330455.2 Nitrosovibrio sp. Nv4
ACAACAGGTTCGGTACCCAAGTCTGGAAGACCTACAACGACATTGTCCGCGCCTGCGCCAGGGCTTGGAATTGGTTCGTCTCGGACCCGGCGAGGATCACCTCGATTGGTACCCGGGAATGGGTGATTCTTTAAGCGGGTTGGTATTACGCCGGATCGGAAGGGCGCGAAATCGTGGAGCCGCATATGGGGTTTTCCCCCGGCACGGAAGGATTGCTACAGCGCGCGGGGCAGATCTGCGACGGGCGCGGCGTGCGCCTGACCGATCTGCGCCGCCAGGTCCTCGGCCTGATCCTGGACAGCGATTCCCCCACCGGCGCCTACGACCTGCTGGACAAATTGCGTGCCACCCGCGTCGGCGCGGCCCCCCCGACCGTCTACCGCGCGCTCGATTTCCTGCTGGAGCAAGGGCTGATCCACAAGCTGGAACGCCTGTCCGCCTTTGTCGGCTGCATCGCGCATGAAGACCACGACCATGCCGCGCAGTTCCTGATCTGCCGCTCCTGCGGGCGGGTCACGGAACTGGAGGATCACCATCTGGCCCATGCCCTGGAAGACGCCGCCAAGCGGTTGGGCTTCACCGTCGGCAAGGCCACCATCGAAGCCGAGGGCCAATGCGCCCTGTGCGCAACCCCCACCAAGGAGACCGCCTGATGCCCGTTGTCGCAAGCGCCGATGCCGCAAGAGTGAACCGCCGTCGCGGCGCCGCCCCGGATGGCGTGACCTTCTGGCACACACTCTATATCGGCACGAGCCGCCACAACATGGCGCCCGGCACCCCCGATCCGGACGCAGCGGCCCTGTTTCCGATGGCCTTTCTGGTCGAGCAGGACCCCGGCTCCACCGCCAACGCTCATTACCACCAGCAGGACCAGTTCCAAGTGGTGGTCAACGGGCACGGGACCCTCGGCACGCATGAGATCGCGCCGGTGACCGTGCATTTCACCGCGGCCCACACCGCCTATGGCCCGATCCGCGCCGATAAGACGGACGGAGTCTGGTATTTTACCCTTCGCAACGGCTTCGACCCGGGTGCGAGGTTCATGAAAATGCCGGAAAACCGAGTGGCGCTGCGGTCCATCGAGGGCCGGGTCCATCGCGAAGCCGTCGCCGGACCTTTGACCCCGGCCACCGCGCCGGAGGAGACTCTGCTGGGGCCGGAGACCGATGGCATGGGCGCCTGGCGGTACCATCTGGCGCCCGGACAGACGGTGACGGGGCCCGATCCGGACTCCGGTCGCGGCCAATACTGGATCGTGGTCGGCGGCGAGATGCTCCGCGATGGAGAGGTCCTGCCGGTTCGGTCCTGCGTGTTCGTGTATCCGGACGACGCGGCGTTTTCGGCCGAGGCCGGCCCCGGTGGGCTGGAAGTGGTGGCGATGCAGTTCCCGCTGCGGTAGCCGATTGGGGTCTCGACCGGAGGGCGGGTGGGTGGTTCCCGTCCCGGTCGGGGGCTTGGTTCACCCGTTTGTGCCCGTCGCGATGCGGCCGGCCCGGTCAGTGTCGATGCGTCCTCTGACGGTGTGCCGTTCGGGCTGGGCGGCATACGCATGCGCCCCAATTCCGGATGGGGATGGCGGTGGAAGCTGGTCCCGGGATCGTGGTCGGGGTTTGTTTGTCCGGCCTTTATGACGCGTCCGCCCTGCTGCGCCTGACCTTGCCATGGGGTCTGTCCAACCGCTCGTTCGGCTGTGCTGACGTGAATCCGGTCGCCGATGGTCGATCGTCCACGGGACGTTCCGATTGATGAGCCGGTGTGCCGCCGTGGTGAACCGGTGCGTCGGGCTGAGTCGCGGCATGGCTCTCGCCAAATGTTTGCTTTTTGTTCCAGTCGGCGCGGACCGTTCGTGGCAAGGGAAAAGCGTGATTCGGCCGGATTCGCGGGCGTTTGAGGCCGAAAATACCGTCCGGGCGCGGATTTTGCGGCGTTAACCATTGGGTTAACGGATTTGTGTCATTTCTGATCCTGACCTGTGCCGCGATTTCGGTGCGGTTGGCGGGGTTCACGGTTGGTCTGAACCTGACGTCGCCAGGCGTTGGAGTTGCGGGATTTTCGGGCGTTCTTCAGGGTTTGGCTTAAATATGGATGTTCCGTAATCTGTTCCGGTCAGGCGCGGAATCAGGGGGTATTTGTTACGATCTGGCGCGGAATCCGGGGGGTATCGTTGCTTTTCCCGGCCGTTAACTGTTTGGCCGAAAATGTCCATATTCTGGGAAATCCTCATGCCCGTGCACGCGGCGGTTCCGAACGCCGAGCGAGCGGGCGGCTCGCCGTGGCCGGGAGACGATGCGGGATGGTGGCGGTGCCCGGATTGCGCGCGCGAATCCCGCGCCCCGGTTGGGTTTGGGGCGTGGGACCGTCCCTATCGGGACCCGCGCCCTGTCCGGTCGAGGCCGTCAGCGTCCGCGGGCGTCTTCGTGACCTTCGTGCCTTCGTGGTGAAAAATCGCGGTCCATGAGCAAACGCTGTCGGTTGGATTGAGCACCGAATTTTTCCACCACGAAGGCACGAAGAACACGAAGGGTCTTCAGGAAGTCTTCCGCGGGAGCGCCATCTTTCCGTTGCACCGGCCCGGACGCGACGTCGCACGGCAAGTCGTTACGAACTGGGTTACTTCGGCGGCCCGGGCGTCGGAAAGCCGGTCCGACATCCCAACAACGCCCCGATGTCCGGCGGATCGGCGCTTCGTTACCTGGCCACTCCGACCAACCCTGGCCCGCTCGGCCGCGAGGTCTGTTCCGGCTACATCGGATCGCCGCGGCCGGGCGCACGAGGCAGGTCCGCGGCGGGACGTCTCTTTGCCACGATGCCCCGCTTTCCCGTCGCCGGACCAGCCGCTCGCCTCCCCGAAGGTGAAACGACCGGCCGGCGTCTGGTCCCCGTCCCACTCTGCCAGACCCGGGCGCGGCGGCATCGGGGCTATTGCATCCATCCGCGTGGCCGCATAGGCCTGTCGTTGCGTTCCGCGACCTTGTGCCCAGGTCGCCGAGCAGCCGGAGAGGTGCGGTCCATGCTGGATGTCGCGGTTGGTCTGACCAAGGAACTGTCCTCGATCTTTGCCCTGATCGTGGTGCTGTCCTGCGGCGCCGGGTTGCTCGTGATCAAGCGCTGGGACGGCGCGTTGAAAGACGCCGGCACGGACCGAGACCGGCTGCTGCGGTCCTTGCGCTTGGGCGGCAATCCTCGCCGTTACTATGTGTTCCTGATCGGCAAGGCGCTGAACCGGGCGGACCGGCTGCTGCGGGACGCCGACAAGGCCGATCTGTCGTTGCCGTCGCCGTTCGGCAACCGGAAGCCGGCGCCGTATTGGACCGGCTGGTCGTTCGATGTCTGTGCGCTGATCGCGGTGGCCTATCCGCTGACGAGCCTGTTCCTGACCTGGGTTTTAACCGGGGAGGCGGGGGAGTTGGGCAACAGGCTGGGGCTACGGGAAGGGCACGTGGCCGGTTGGCGGTGGACTGTTGTTGCCGCTATGGGATGGATGGTGTTCGCTTTGTGGCGCGCCAAACGTACCAGCGGCTGGCGCGCTATGGTATGGTTGATAGGCGCTGGCGCCGGCTCTTGCGCCGTGGCTATTGGTGGCGCCATCGCTGGTGTTGTCGCTCTCGCCGTCTTCGTCGCTGGCGCTATCGCTGGGGTCTTTGTGGTCGCTGGCGCTGTTACCGTCGGTGCCGCTGGAGCGATTGCTGTCGTCTTCAGCGTCGCAAGCGCGATCGCAATCGCCGTCGCTAGCACCAGGACCGGCACCGGCATCTTGTTCGTACTCGGTGTCGGCGCCTGTGTCGCCGTTGCTGTAGCGGCAAGTGTTGCCTGGGTCGCACGAAAGGCCAATGTGAAGCGCTGCTTTGGCACCTTTTATCTATGTTTTGGGCCGGCAGCGGTGCTCGTCTGCTACCTGGGCGTGTGGGTGGACATCCGCCTCGGCGTCTCGACTGATAGCGTCCTGATCCTCATCATACTCGGTCTCATCCCCCTGGTGAACATTCCCTTCGACTGGCTCTCCATCGGTGCCACCCGCGCCCTACTCCGCCGCGGTTGCGAGCCAGGCGCGCCCGCGCCGCTCTGGCTCGCCCTGATCGATGTCGTGATCGGCCTCGTCCTGATGGCGCTCCTGGCTGCTGCCCTGATCATCGCCCTGCAAGCCGTGGACTGGATGGCAGAGACCGCCGGCAGGTCGCCCCTGATCGACATCCCACAACGCCTGAAGCGCATCCACGACGCGCCGCTCGACCCGGAGAACTGGTGGATATACCTCACCCTGTTCTCCACCATGATCCCCAGCATGCTGAATGCCATCGTCGGCATGTGCAGCCTGACCACCTGGTTCCTGCCGAAAGCCCGCGCCCGCCTGATCCGCAAGATCGAACATTTGAAGCCCGACGACCACTCCGTCCGCCACTCCGCCGCTTACGGCCTCGCCGCGCCGGTTTTCCTGGGCACGTTCCTGGCCGGGTTGCTGATCTGGGCGGTGTCGCAGGCGATCCTGTATGGCGCGTCCTTCACCCTGACCTGGTTCCTGTGGCTGGCCGTCGCGTTCGAGTGGCTGTTGCTGCGCGTGTTTCCATAGACTGTCGCCAGCCAGCCGCCCCACCAGCCGACAGCGGGTTGAACAAAGCCCCCACCAACCAGGGACCCACGCAAATCCCGCCAACCTGCGGCCAAACGAGACGGAAAACCGGTCGGACGCGCCACGCTCCGCGACCATCACTGGAAGCCTCGTGGACGGTGCAACGAACCGCCCGTTCCGATCGACCGAGCCGCGCCCCATGTCGGCGGACCGGCGGCCCATTGATCCACGTCAACGTGGACAATGCCCTTCGGCGTCTTAATGCCCGCGATCTCGGCCCATTCGGATAACCCATGCCCCGTCCGCTGCTTGCCACCAACCGCGCCGGCACCAAGTGTGTGTCTCGATCCCAAATCCCACATCCGGTCGCGGATTGGACGGGGGCCTCTTCGGCTGGTACCACCGGCAAACGTAGAGCCTGTGCTGGCCAGGACATGGCTGGTCCGGTGACTCCATTGACCGATAGAGCGTGAAAGGAAACACCGTGTCCAAAGACAAGGCACGCAAAAAAGACAAGCAAGAGGCGGAGCGTCGTTCGGTCCATGAAATCCCAACCCCGGTTCCGCCCGAAAAGCTGAAGTCGAAGGACTACGACCGCGCCCTCCGCGAACTGCATGTGGAGCTGGTGAAGCTGCAGCAATGGGTCGTGCACAAGGGGCTCAAGGTCTGCATCCTGTTCGAAGGGCGCGACGGCGCCGGCAAGGGCGGCGCGATCAAGGCAATCACCGAGCGTGTCAGCCCGCGCGTCTTCCGCGTCGTGGCGCTGCCGGCGCCGACCGAGCGCGAAAAATCGCAAATGTATATACAACGCTACGTGCCCTATCTGCCCGCCGCGGGAGAGGTCGTGATCTTCGACCGAAGCTGGTACAACCGCGCCGGGGTCGAACGTGTGATGGGCTTCTGCACCGAAGAACAGGCGACCCGCTTTCTCGCCATGGCACCCGCCGTGGAACGCGCCATCATCGAATCCGGCGTCATTCTGTTGAAGTATTGGCTGGAGGTGAGCGAGGAAGAGCAGACCAGCCGCCTGTCGTCGCGGATCGACGATGGCCGCAAGATCTGGAAGCTCTCGCCCATGGATCTGAAATCCTTCGGCCGTTGGTACGACTATTCTCGCGCCCGAGACGACATGTTAGCCGCCACCGACACATCCTGGGCACCCTGGTTCGTCGTCCGCTCCGACGACAAAAAGCGGGCGCGGCTGAACATCATCTCTCATCTTCTCAAGCGCATTCCCTATGAGGAGGCGCCGCGGGAGAAAGTAAAACTGCCTGACCGGCAGAAGCCGCATGGCTATACCGAACCCGACTTCCCTTACAAGTTCGTGCCGGAACTGAACTGGACGGTGTGACCGGTGGCGGCCCCGTTTCTTCGAAGGATCGGGGCCAGCCGCCATCGCATCCGCAATGCCGAGCATGACGGCTTCATCGACAGGAACACAGTATGCCAATCTCGTTGGAGATCGTGACCCCGGACCAGCTTCTGCTGTCAGCCCCGGTCGAAATGGTCGTCATTCCGGCATCGGAAGGTGACATGGGCGTGCTGGAAGGCCACACGCTGGTCATCGTGACATTGCGCGGGGGAATCGTCTCGATCTACCGCGGCGATGTCATCGACCAGCAGTTCTTCGTGATGGGCGGATTTGCCGAGGTGACCGCCGAACGCTGCACGGTGCTGGTGAATGAGGCGATGGCGCTCGACGATCTGCGCCGCGATGACGCCGAAGCCCGCGTCCGCGATGCCGAGGCCGCGTATGCGAGCGCGCCGAACGAAGATCCGGATCTGTATCAACTGGCGCTGGATCGCGTGCAGGCCGCCCGAGCGATGGTGGATGCGATCGACGCTCGTTCGGCCGATGGGCAGGGGCGGCGGGCGTGACGCGGGTTCGGTGGCGTTGATCTGGATCATTCCCAGGTCAAGCAGTAGCAGCAAGACTTCGGTGCGGACGGGCGGCCAACGCTGAACACAAAAGGGGATGGCTCAATGCTGGACGATGGCAGTTTTACCGCAAGCGACCTGATGACCCGAGACGTCGCGGTCGTGCATCCGGACACGCCCCTTCTCGACGCCGTCGGCATGATGGCTCGGCGCAAGATCAGCGGCATGCCGGTCGTCGATAGCGATGGGGCGATTGTCGGGATGCTCAGTGAGGGCGACCTGGTGCGCTGGCACGAAGGCTATTCGGAGCGTCAGGCGCGCTGGCTGGACATGCTGGCGGATGGTTTCGAACTGGCGCCGAATTTCCTGTCGGGTATTCGGGCGGAACAGCACAAGGTCAGGTCGGTTATGGCGCAAGGGGTCGTGACGGTTACCGAGCATACGGTGGGCCGTGACATCGCCCATTTGATGCACACCAAGAGCATCAAGCGCGTGCCGGTGCTGCGTGACGGCAAACTGGTCGGCATCGTGGCGCGGTCGGATCTGGTGCGCGCCCTGGCGCAGCGGTTGGGCGAGATGTCCGCGACGCCGTCCGCTCCAGCCCCGGAAACTGTGGATGAGGCCCTGCGACGGCGGCGGGAGGAGCCTCGGTAAGGCGACGCACAAGAACAACTGCCTGTTTTGGTGGGGCAACCGGGTGGGGAGAGAAAGCCTTGGGGCTCCGCCCCAAACCCCGCGAGGGCTTTGCCCTTCGAACCCACCAGGGGCTACGGCCCCTGGACCGCGATCAGTTGGGTTGGGGAAGCAGGGGGGCCGACCATGGCGTTTCAACGTCGGTGTCGGCCCCCATGCTTCCCCAACCCAATAGTTGGCATCCAAGGCCCAGCCTTGGTGGGGGTCGAGGG
>CALQHT020000324.1 GCA_943330455.2 Nitrosovibrio sp. Nv4
CCAGGATGGCCTCCCAGTCGGAGTCGCCAGGGGATGTTGCATTATACATCTGCCCTACGAATCGTACTCCGCCGCGTCGCTCCAAATGGTTTTTTCGCAATGTGAGAGATTTTTTCTCCCCGTTGTCGCTATCCTAACGCCAATGGGGCAGAGCCCTGGTCGGGGTCCGGGGCGGAAGCCCCGCCCTTCACCCCCACCTTACCCGCCGCTACCGCGTCGGACGAGGCGGATCCTGCGTATAATCGTAGAACCCACGGCTGGACTTACGCCCCAGCCACCCGGCCTCCACATACTTGATCAACAGCGGACAAGGCCGATACTTGCTGTCGGACAGCCCGTCATACAGCACCTGCATAATGGACAGGCACGTGTCCAGCCCGATGAAATCCGCCAGTTCCAGCGGCCCCATCGGATGGTTGGCGCCCAACCGCATGGACGTGTCGATGGCGGACACCGACCCAACGCCCTCATACAAAGCGTAGACCGCCTCGTTGATCATCGGCACCAGGATGCGGTTGACGATGAAGGCGGGGAAATCCTCGGACACCGCCGTGATCTTGCCCAGCTTATGCGCCAGGGTCTGAACGGCCAGGAAGGTGGGTTCATCCGTGGCGATGCCGCGGATGACCTCCACCAGCTTCATGACCGGAACCGGGTTCATGAAGTGCATGCCGATGAATTTTTCCGGCCGGTCGGTCGCCGCGCCCAACCGGGTGATCGAGATCGATGACGTATTGGACGCCACCAGGCAGGACGGCTTCAGGTTGGGCACCAGCGCCTTGAAGACGATGCGCTTGATGTCTTCCTTTTCCGTCGCTGCCTCGATCACCAGGTCGGCATCGGCGAAAGCGGCGTAGTCGGTTGACGTCGTCACTCGGGCCAGTGCCGCATCGCGATCGTCCGAGGAGATGATCGAGCGATTGACCTGGCGGTCCATATTGCGCGCCATCGTCGCCATGGCCTTGCTCAGGGCATCCGCCCTGATGTCGACCATGGTGACCGGCATACCCGCCAGAGCACAGACATGAGCAATCCCGTTGCCCATCTGCCCAGCGCCGATGATGCCGATCTGCTCGATGACGGGCGGTTCGGTCAGCATTGGTACCGGACCAGATGTTGGCCCCAGTTTGACGTCAACGTTCATTCAGGAGCGCTCCAGTTCCGCCGCCAGCTCCGGCAGCGCGGTAAACAGATCGGCAACCAGGCCGTAATCGGCGACCTGGAAGATCGGCGCTTCCTCATCCTTATTGATCGCCACGATGACCTTGCTGTCCTTCATCCCGGCCAGATGCTGGATGGCACCCGAGATTCCGACGGCAATGTACAATTCCGGAGCGACGATTTTCCCGGTCTGACCGACCTGGAACTCATTGGGCACGAAGCCGGCATCGACCGCGGCGCGAGATGCACCGACGGCAGCACCCAGTTTATCAGCGATCGGGTCCAAAAGCTTGAAGTTATCGCCGTTCTGCATGCCACGCCCGCCGGATATGACGATGCGGGCCGCGGTCAGTTCCGGACGCTCGCTCTTGGACAGTTCGGCGGACACGAACCGCGACAGGCCGGGCATGTCGCCCACCGTGACGGCCTCGATCGAGGCGCTGCCACCATCGGCCGCAACCGGATCGAAGCTGGCGGCGCGGACGGTGATCACCTTCTTGGAATCGGACGACTTCACCGTCGCCATGCCGTTGCCGGCATAGATCGGGCGCACGAAGGTATCGGCATCGACGACCGCGGCGATATCGCTGATCGGCTGGACGTCCAGCAGAGCAGCCACGCGCGGCATGATGTTCTTGCCGACCGCCGTGGTCGCGGCGAGCAGATGGGAATACCCAGGCGCCAGTGCGATCAGCAGCGCCGCGGCAGGTTCCGCCATCAGATGATCCAATGCCGCATTGTCGGCCACCAGCACCTTGGACACGCCGGGCAGTTTGGCGGCCGCGGCGGCGGCATCGGCAAGACCGACGCCGGCGACGAGCACATGCACCTCACCCAGGGCGGTGGCGGCGGCAACGGCACTGCGCGACGGCTGCTTGATGCCGGTCGCGTCGAATTCGAGCAGAACGAGGGATGTCATGGTCAGATCACCTTCGCTTCGGTCTTGAGCTTGCTGACGAGTTCGGCCACCGAGCCCACTTTCTGGCCGGCCTTGCGCTTCGGCGGTTCCTCGACCTTCAGGACGGTCAGGCGCGGCGTCGGGTCCACACCCAGATCGGCCGGCTTCATGTTGGCGATCGGCTTCTTGCGCGCCTTCATGATGTTGGGCAGCGACGCATAGCGCGGCTCATTCAACCGCAGGTCGGTCGTGACGATCGAGGGCAGGTTGAGGTTCACCGTCTCCAACCCGCCATCGACTTCGCGGGTGACGGTCAGGATGTCGCCCTCGACGGTCAGCTTGCTGGCGAAGGTGCCTTGCGACCAGCCGAGCAGGGCGGCCAGCATCTGGCCGGTGGCGCTCATGTCGTCATCGATGGCCTGCTTGCCCAGGATGATCATGCCGGGCTTTTCCTGATCGGCGATCGCCTTCAGCATCTTGGCGACGGCCAAGGGCTGCAGGTCGGCATCGGTTTCGACCAGGATGCCGCGATCGGCGCCCATGGCGAGCGCCGTGCGGATGGTCTCGGCGCATTGCGCGACACCGAGGGAGATGGCGACGATTTCGGTCGCGACTCCCTTTTCCTTCAGACGCACCGCCTCTTCGACGGCGATTTCGTCGAACGGGTTCATCGACATTTTTACACCGGATGTCTCGATACCCGAGCCATCGGTCTTCACGCGGACCTTGACGTTGTAGTCAACAACCCGCTTGACGGGGACCAGAATTTTCATGGGAAACCGTGCCGCTTCCAGGGAAATCGAGAACGATGCCGGGTACGATCAGTCGATGCGGACGCCCGATCTGGGCTCCACCTGTTCGCACCTGCAATAGAGCGCCGGACCATATTCAGGCCCCCCGCCTCTGTCAAACGCCCGTCATACTGGCGGGTAACCCGCGTATCAGGCTTGCGCCAGACGCGGGGCGAGGGTGCTGGGGTCTACGGTCGGCGAGCGCGCCGATCAGTTCAGCGACATCATCAGAAGTGCGAGCAGGAGCAAGGCGGCCCCTTGCAGGATCACGCGCCATCGCATCAGGCGGTTGGAACGGGCTGGGTCGGGGGTGCTCCGTACCATGGTGACCATCCCGGCGATCAGCACGCCCAGGGTTCCAAGCATCAACAGCCCGATCAGGGCGATGGTGAATCCGCGCATGCGCACAACATAGGCCGCGCGATCGGTTTGCGCACCCCCGGTGTCGATGCCTGGAGCATGACCTGTACGGGCGGGGTCGAGAAAACTCTCCTCCTGCCCTTGTGGGAGGGGCGGGGGGAGGGGTTCCATGCGTCATCCGTGCGAAATTACCCCTCCCCCCGACCCTACGGCATTCACAGATCGCGGAATGGGGTGCTGGCGGGAGAAAATTCTCCCCCTCCCCTTCCGGGAGGGGGGTGGGGGGAGGGGCGATGACGCACGGATATTGCGTGCAACCCCTCCCCCCGACCTTGGTCCGCTCTGCGGCCCAAGCCCGCAAGGGGAGGGGCAGAATTTTCTCCGTTTCGTGCCTGATTTCGAGACCACGGAACGCGCTACGCAATCGACACCCGTTGCCGGCCCGCAATCGGTGGCATTTGAAGATACGCGTTGACGTTGCGAGCGGGTTTGTGGTCGCTCCTGACGCATGATGCGTATTCTCCTGCTCCTGATCGGCCCCATAATCGCCCTGGGCGGCGTGGGTCTGGCCACACCGGCCTCCGCGCAACGCGCTCAGGCCCAAACCACGCAGCCGGCGCCGGCCGCCGGCTTGTCGCCGGAGCAGGCCCGTCTCGCGCTGGACGTGCTGAACGATCCCCGCAAGCGGGCCGCGTTTGCCGCGACCCTGGAGGCGATCATGAAGGCCGGGCCGGGCGCCCAGCCGACTTCTCCCACCGCCACCGGGTCCGCAACCACCGGGGCCGCGGGTTCGGGTGCCGCGGGATCCGATCGTCAGCTGCCTCGACCGCCGTCCTCGGCGCCACCCGGCTCTGCCAGCGGTTCGGCTCCCGACCCTGCCGCCGGGGCCAGCCCAGGGGGAAGCCCAGGGGGAAGCCCAGGGGGAAGCCCAGGGGGAAGTTCAGCGGGAAGTTCAGGGGCGAGCCAAGGGGGCGATTCGCAGGCCGGACGGGATGAAGCCGGCAGCATCCCGCTCAGCGCCGACAGCCTGGGCGCGCAGGTGCTCATCACCGCCTCCGACTTCCTGAGCCACCTGGGAACCCAGGTCACCGAGGCGTTCGATGCCGTGCAGAGCCTACCCCTGTTGTGGGGATGGGCGGTGGCCATGGTGACCCACCCGGTGGCACGCGCCATCCTCGCGGATGCATCGTGGCGGCTGCTGGTGGCTTTCCTCGCCGCGATGGCCGTCGAATATGCGCTCCGCCGGATGATGCGACGCCCGATCGCGCGCCTGGAGGCCATGGCGCCGGCCCCATCCTCCGCGGCCGAGGCGCCTGAACTGCCTACATCCGACGACGAATCCGCCTCCGACGACGATTCCAAAGCCGCGGATAACGACGCCGTCTACCCGGACGAAGAAGCCACGGCCCCCACCGACGCCGATGAGCGCCCCTCCGCCGCGCCCGCTCGACCAGCCGTCGTCGACCCGCATGATCGCGCCGAGGCGGGCGAGATCGAACCACCAATTGTAACCCGCCGCCGGCCCTCTCCCTGGTTGCTGCTGCGGCGCGTTCCGCTGGTGCTGGCGCGCCTGATGCTGGAACTGGTGCCGGTGCTGGGTGTGACCGTCACCGCGCATGTGATCGCTGGATCCAGCCTCGGCGGGGCGATCACCAGCCGGTTGATCATCCTCGCCGTGGTCGATGCCTATGCGATCTGCACCGCTGCGCTGTGCCTGTCGCGCATGATGCTGTCTCCGGGCGCATCCCGGCTGCGGCTGTTCCAGGTTCCGAATTCGTTGGCCGTCTATTTGACGCGGTGGATCCGCCGGCTCGCGGTGATCGCGGTGTTCGGCTATGCGTTCGGGGAGGTCGGGCTGCTGCTGGGCCTGTCCAGCGTGTCCTACGACGCCGTGCAGAAGACCGTCGCCCTGGTCCTGCATCTGTGTCTGGCGACCATGGTGATGCAGAAGCGGCGCTCCGTCCGGCGCCGGATCCGCGCGCCCGAGGAAGCCACCGGGCCGGTCGCCATGCTGCGCAACCGGCTGGCACAGAGCTGGCACTGGATCGCCCTGTTCCTGTTGGCGGGCGGCTGGGTGACCTTGGCGGTCGAGGCGCGGAACGGTTACGCGCAGGTCCTGCGCTATATCCTGATGACCGCCCTGGTGCTGATCGGCTCCCGCCTGATCCAATTGCTGCTGCTGGGGCTCATGGAACGGATTGTCCGCACCAGCGGCGAGTCCGCCGCCACATTCCCCGGTCTGGAAGCCCGCCTGCGGATCTATCTGCCCGCCGTGACCACGATCGTGCGGGTGGTTATCGCCATCCTGACCGTCCTCATCCTCCTCCAACTCTATGGCATCGGCGCGCTCGCCTGGCTGGTGTCCTCGTTCCTCGGCCTGCGCATCCTGTCGGCGTTGGGGACCGTCGCGGTGACCCTGGTGCTGGCCTTCGGGGTGTGGGAGGCGGTGAACGCCGGCATCCAGCACCATCTGGCGAAGCTGCAGCGCGACGCCCAACTGGCGCGGTCGGCGCGGATTCGCACCTTGCTGCCGTTGCTGCGCACCACTTTGATGGTGGTGATCGCGACAGTCACCGCCCTGATGGCCCTGAGCGAGATCGGCGTGAACATCGCGCCGCTGCTGGCCGGTGCCGGTATCCTGGGTGTGGCGATCGGCTTCGGTTCTCAGAAGCTGGTACAGGACCTGATCACCGGCATCTTTCTGCTGCTGGAAAATGCCATGCAGGTCGGCGACTGGGTCACGGTTTCCGGCCTGTCGGGCTCGGTGGAGGCGCTGTCGGTCCGCACTATCAAGCTCCGCGCGTCCGACGGATCGGTGCACCTGATCCCGTTCAGCGCGGTGACCAGCGTGACCAACGTCAACCGAGGTATCGGCAACGCCGCGGTCAGCGTCACCGTCGATTTCGCGGAAGACACCGATCGGGTGGTCGATACATTGAAGGCGATCTCGCGCGAAATGCGGGCGCATGCGGATTTCTCCGCCAAGATACTGGGCGACGTCACGATCTTCGGCGTGGACAAGTTCGATGGCGCCGGAGCGACGATCACCGGTCAGGTGGTCTGCACGGATACGGGGCGTTGGTCGGTGCAGCGGGAGTTTAACCGGCGTATCAAGATGCGGTTCCAGGAACTCGGGATCCGGGTCTTCAACCCATTGAGCAGCTACACCGTGGCCGATCCCGCATCGCCGCCTGACGTGAAGAGAGAGAACAGCGAGCATGGACCATCGGATGGGGGATCGGCCAACGGGAGACCAGCCGGCGGAGAACGATCGGGCGTCAGCGAAGCCGCCGGCGGTGAAACCCGGGGCGGTCAATCCGTTGGGGGCGTTGGCCGAGCGGTTGGGTGACACGATCGGGAAGGACGGATTCGCGTTCGTTCACGCCGATGCGATGCGCGCCCTGCTGGACCGCTGTGGCAGCCTGGCGGACTGGTCGAGCTTCGTGGCGAGCTGGGACGACCTCGGCATGGACACCTACATGGCCGATGGCGGGCGCTACCGGAAGCGCCGCCACGCCGCGTATGCGGTCTCGACCACGGAGATCGTCCGCAAGCCGCCGCAGCCGCATTATCAAAGCCGCGACTACAACGCGCTGAACGGTGGGATCGAGCGGTGGTTCGCCCCGGTGCTGCCAGAGATCGGCGCCGGCCCATCGATGACGACGATCCTGCGGTTCTGCCAGGGCCTGTTCGACGGGCTGGCCGGGGCAAGCACCTGGCACGTCGAAACCCACCAATTCCGGATCGAGGCCCGCCCCGGTCAGCTCGGCCGTCCGACGCCGGAGGGGATGCATCGCGACGGCGTGGATTACGTGCTGGTGTTGCTGATCGGGAGGCGGAACATCGCCAGCGGGGAGACCTCGGTGCATGATCTGTCCGGGCTCCATCTCGGCCATTTCACCCTGACCGAGCCGTTCGATGCGGCGCTGGTGGATGACGCCAGGGTGATGCACGGGGTGACGGCGGTGGAACCGCTGCAACCGGACACCCCAGGCTTCCGAGACGTCCTGGTTGTGACCTTCCGCCATGAGCCACCGGCACCGTAAACCGCGTTCCACGGGCGGTCCCCCTTGGTGGGAGGTCCAGGAGGGCGAAGCTGTCGTGGTTGGGGTCCTGGCGCGTTTCCACATCG
>CALQHT020000325.1 GCA_943330455.2 Nitrosovibrio sp. Nv4
ACACGCGCAGCTACCAGAAAGGCATCAAGGTCACAGATGCCGAGATGGCCGCTCTCAATATCACGGGGGACACATTCCATCCGGAGTGGAACTATACCATCTCGCCAAGGCCACCAACTTGAAGCGGTAGTTTTTGCGTGTTGCCTAAGAGGCTGGTCGGTAGCAAGGCCACATCAACAACCAGCTCCGGGAGAGCCTGCCGATTGTGTCCAACCCCGCGGCCCGAAGGCCATCCAGCCGGGTCCATCGCCCCAAACTCACTTGGGGCGCCGTTACAAGTGGGCACGCGGCCAATGCGTTGATGTGGTCTCCCCACGGTCGCACCGCCGACGGGTTGGCCAACTGGACGAAACGGCGCTAATTGATGAATATTTGCGCAGTCGCCACCCAAAGGTTAACCGCGCGGAAGTGTAACAATACCCCCCGTTTCCCACATTGAACCGAAACGAAAACCCGGCAAATCGGCGCCTGACCGGAACGAATGCCGGGGCGCCCCGATCTTAAAGTGAAATCTCAAGAGAGCGGGATTTGTCCACGAAACCAAAATCCTGGCACCCAATGTTGGCTCGCCATGTGAAGATCCGCAAACTGCCGCAAGACACCGTCCAGAGCGGATAAAAAATGCGACCGATTTTGTTAACCTTTGCCTATTGTGACGGCAACACCGCCTTCGCACGTTGATTTTCCGCCGTTTTGCCTGCCCCGCCCCCCTCCGAACGCGCATTTCGCTTGCCAGGAACAACCGCGCTTCTTAGAACAAAAAGCAAACACAGAGTCGCTCGCCATGCCCCCAACCACCACCAAAACGCCGCTCCCACGCCGATTTTTCCCGTTCCAGCCGGCCCCGTACTCGGCCGCTGACGAGAATCGCACACTCACGTTCGAAAATGGCGATGCGAAACCGACCCGGCGCGGTCCCTCCGAACAACCGTCCAGACCTACCCATGCCCGCCGACCACCCCTTCCCCCCGTCCGCTCGGCCGTCTCCCCGCCGACCGCGAATGGAACGCACGTCCCCGCCCACATCCGCTTTGGGGCACGACGCCAAACGGCGCCGAACCGTTGTCGGTCCAGCCCAAACATGGGAACATGCCGCCTGAATGAACGACAATAGAGAGAACGGTCATGGATGTCGGTTTGCAGATGGTCTTCGCCAGCTATGGCTGGACCAACGTCTCGGATGAGCAGGTGTGGGATGAGGAACTCCGCCTCGCCAGGCTCGCCGCCGATCTGGGGTTCGACGTGCTGTGGTCGGTGGAGCATCACTTCAACGACTACTCGTTCTGCCCCGACAATCTGCAACTGATGTCCTGGCTCGCGGCCACCTGCCCGAATGTCGATCTGGGCACCGCGGCCGTCATCTTGCCCTGGCACGATCCGCTGCGGGTGGCCGAACAGGCCTCCATGCTGGACCTGCTGTCCAAAGGCCGCCTGCGCCTCGGTATGGGACGCGGCCTGGCGCGACGGGAGTTCGAGGCGTTTCGCGGCACCATGGACGAATCCCGCGAACGCTTCGACGAAGCCGCGCGCCTGATCATCGACACCTTGCGCACCGGCTTCATGGAAGGCAACGGCAAGCACTATAAGCAACCGCGCATCGAAATCCGCCCGCGCCCGACCCGCTCCTTCGAGGGGCGGACCTATGCCGTGGCGTCATCGGACGACTCGGTCGTGTCGGCGGCGAAACTGGGTGCGCAGATGGTGATGTTCGCCGACCGTCCCTGGCCGATGCGCATGCCGGCGATCCAGAAGCACCGAGACCTGGTGCGACAGATGCACGGAAAGGAAGCCGGCCCGCCTCTGCTCGCCGATTTCTGCATCTGCACCCCCACCATGGACGGCGCCGAGGACATGGCGCGCCAATACATGGGCAAGTTCGTGGAGAGCAATTTCTACCACTACGAATTGCTGGGCGATCATTTTGCCAATGTCAAAGGCTACGACGCCTATGCGCAGAAGATCGCGCTGGCGAAGGAGATCGGCATGGACGGCATCGTGTCCGCCTTCATGGAAGCCGCCGTCTGGGGAACCCCCGACCGCATCCTGCGCAAGTTTGAGGAACGCAAGGCCCTGGTTGGTGATTTCGAACTGGCCACCTCGTTCCGGTTCGGCGGCACGCCCTATGCGCTCGCCGAGGATGGTCTGAAGCTTTACTGCAAGGAGGTCCTGCCGACCGTGCAGTCCTGGAAAACCGGCCAAACCACAGCGAAAGCAGCGGAGTAGCACCCATGCCCGACGCGCACGAAGCCCATGCGAAGCCGGCCGAACTGGCAAATGGGGTGATCCCGATGTTGGACGTCTCTCGCTATCTGGCGGGCGACCGGTCCGAACTGGATCGTCTTGGACGGGAACTGCGCTATGCGTTCGAGCGCGTCGGGTTCTACTACCTGCGCGGCCATGACGTGCCGCAAACGCTGATCGACGCGATGTTCGCGGAGGCCGAACGGTTTCACGCGCAACCGGTGGAGCGCAAGCTGGCGCTGCGGATCAACGAGCACAATATCGGCTACATGCCGATCGGCGGCAGCCTTGCTCGCAGTTCCAAGGTCAACAACAACACCAGGCCGTCCGTGAATGAGGCGCTGTTCTTCCGGCGGGAGAGGACGCCCGACGATCCCGATGTGATCGCGGGCAAGCGGTTCCGCGGGTTGAACCAATGGCCGGCCGACTTGCCGGGATTCCGGGAAACCGTGCTGGCGTATATGGCGGCGATGGAAAGCCTCGGGCGGCGGATGGTGCCGGTTTATGCCGTGGCGCTGGGGCTGCCGGCGGATTACTTCGACGCGATGTTCGAGAAACCGAACATGATCCAGCGGCTGACGCATTATCCGCCGAACGACGTCTATGACGATAACGAGTTCTCCATCGCGCCGCACACCGATTCAGGGTTCGCGACATTCCTGGCGCCGTCCGCGGTGCCGGGCCTGTCGATCCGCTTGCCGGACGGGACCTGGTTCGACGCGCCGTCGATCCCGGGCGCGTTCACCGTCAATGGCGGCGATATCCTGCGGCGTTGGACCAATGACCGGTTCCTGTCGACGCCGCATCGGGTGATCAATGTCTCCGGCCGGCATCGCTATGCGATCCCGTTCTTCTTCGACACGCATCCCGACACGTTGCTGGAATGCCTGCCGAGCTGCCGGTCGGCGGAGAATCCGGCGAAATACGATCCGATTATCTATGATGATTACGCGTTGTGGTACGCGACGCGGAACTATGTGCATTTGAACAAAGACGATGGGTAGAGGCGAAATCATATCAATGGCACTCACTATTGACGGGTGGACCACCGCCTCCACCGTCATTGCCGAGCTTGACCCGGCAACCCACCCCCCGCCGTCGAAGCGCGGGTTGCCGGATCAAGTCTGGCAATGACGGTGGGTGGAGGGACGGTGCATCGGTCAAAGGTTCGGGCGATTGGTGCCAGACGATCGGCTCGGTCACAGCGCCACGCCTCCGTCCCTCAGGCACGCGAAACTGTGTCGCCAGCGACCAAGGGCTTGCGTGGCAGGCCCAGTGCGACGATGACTCCGATCAGATTGCCGCATCCGGCGATCACCACCGTCGCGTGATAGCCCTGCGTCAGATCGAAGAGATGTCCGGCCAGGATCGGCAGGCTGATCGCCGCGATGCACCACGCGATGTAGATCCGGCCCGCCACTTTCCCATACGCCGCGGCTGGCCAGTAGGCGGCGATGGCGCCCGCGGTGCAACCGGAGATGAAGCCGTATCCCATCCCGACCATCCCGAGCGCCACCGCGGCCACCAACGGATTGGGCCAGACCGCCAGGGACACCGCGCCGATCAGGGCAAAACCCTGGGCGAACGCGGCGACATAGGGAACGGCGAACCGGTCGGTCAGCCACCCGCCGCTGACCCGAGCCACCGCGATCGCGCCGGTGATCGCGGTGGTGGACGCGAGCGCCATCGCCATCGTCCCGCCATAGGCCACGATGATCCCGGCCGCCTGGCTCAGCACGGTCAGCCCGGCGGCGGCGGCCACGAAGAACACCGTGAACAGCCGCACGAAGATGGCCGTGTGCCCCCCGGCGGCGCCCGACGCAGCCGAGGACCGGGGCAGCACCACCCCGGAATGGCGCAACAGAAAGGTCGCGACGGTGCCCGTCATTACCAGGGTCACGGCCAGTCCGCCCATCGTCCAGCGATAGCCGAACTCCTGATTGGCCCAGCCGAACAGCGGGGCCGCCACCATGGCGCCGGCCGGATACAGCGCGACGATATAGCCGTTCACCAGGCCTCGCCGGCTGGTGACCAGCAGGTTCACGCTCTGTTGTGCCACGATATAGGCAGCACCGCCGCCGATCCCGAACAGAATGCCGTAGCCGACCAGCAACAGCCCCAACCCGTCGGCCAGGCCCGACAGCGCGATCCCCAGGGCGGCCGAACCGGAGCAGATCGCCGCCAGTCGGGGCGCCGAGGCGATGCCATAGGCATAGGGTGCGGCCAGCATGCCGACGGTGAACCCGATCGACGCCAACCCGAACACCAGCGACAACGCCGATCGCGCCAGTCCCAGTTCGGCCTCGATCGGCTTGAGGAACACGCTGAACGCGTAGATGGAACCGAGCGGAAGGTTCATGACGGTGACGGCCGCGATGGCCGCCCATGCACGTGTCGTGCGTTCACCGGTCATGCGATCGTGTCCCCCGTTCGGCGGGTCGTCCACACGCCCGGCTTCCCGGCGGAGGTTAGAGGGTTTTTCCAGCGGCTGGAACGACCGGCGGCATACGGCAGCGGGACGCAGGACAGCGCCAAGCGCGTCCCTCCTCCAGCCTGTCGAATGGGAACTCGACGACGACCGCTGATGACATGTATAGGTACGACACCATATCTGGGTGGACCTGAAGTCCGCCATCCCATTGCCGCGCCCGCGCGGCTATTCGCACATGAGGTATCGACAGCACTAGATGGACGTAGCAAGCGGTGATCTGGCCTTCCTGCCCTTGGGCGGGACGGGCGAAATCGGCATGAATCTTAACCTCTACCGGTTTGGCGACCGTTGGCTCGCCATCGATTGCGGGATCGGGTTCGGCGGCGCGGCGCATCCGGAAGTCGATGTGATGATGGCCGACCCCGTGTTCATCGCCGAACGGCGGGACCGGCTGGTGGGCCTGGTCATCACCCACGCGCATGAGGACCATATCGGCGCCGTCGCCTGGCTGTGGCCGCAACTGCGCTGCCCGGTCTATGCGACTCCGTTTGCGGCCGCGGTGCTGCGCCGCAAGCTGGGGGAGGTCGGCCTGGTCAACCAGGTCAAGGTGCATATCATCCCGCCGGGCGGCACGATCGACCTGAAGCCGTTCGCGCTGCGCTTCATTCGCATGTCGCATTCCATCCCGGAAGCCCAGGCCGTCGTCATCACCACCCCGGCCGGCGTCGTGCTGCATACCGGTGACTGGAAGCTCGATCCGCATCCTTTGGTTGGGCCGCCGACCGATGAGGCCGAGTTGTCCGCCCTGGGCGACAAGGGCGTGCTGGCCATGGTGTGCGACTCGACCAATGCGATGGTCGAGGGCCATTCGGGCAGTGAGCAGGATGTGCGCCAGGTTCTGACCGCGCTGATCCGCGGCATTGGCGGGCGGGTCGCGGTGACCTGCTTCGCCAGCAACGTCGCGCGCATGGAATCGGTGGCCATGGCCGCCCGCGCCGCCGGCCGCTCCACGGCTCTGGTCGGTCGCTCGCTGCGCAATATCGACGCCGCCGCGCGGGAATGCGGCTACTTCAAGACCCTGCCGCCCTTTCTGGGCGAGGACGATATCGACGATCTGCCCGACGAGAAGGTGCTGATCCTGATCACCGGCAGCCAGGGAGAGGCCCGCAGCGCCCTGGCCCGCGTCGCCATGGACACGCATCCGCGCGTGGCGTTGGGGGAGGGGGATACCGTCCTGTTTTCCTCCCGCGTCATTCCCGGCAATGAGCGTGCGATCGGCACCGTGCAGGACAATCTGGTCCGGCGCGGCGTGCATATCATGACCGACTCGGACCACGCGATCCACGTTTCGGGCCACCCGGCGCGCGATGAGCTGCGGCGGCTCTATGCGCTGGTGCGGCCGAAATACTCGGTGCCAGTGCATGGCGAGTGGCGGCATCTGTCGGCGCACGCGGAGCTGGCGCGCGAATGCGGCGCCAAGCCGATCATGATGGAAGATGGCGACATCCTGAACCTGGCTCCCGGTACTGTGGAGATCGTGGACAGCGCCCCGGTCGGCCGGTTGGTGCTGGACGGATCCCGCCTGGTCCCGATCAAGGGGGAGGTCATGGCCGCCCGCCGGCGCATGCTGTTCAACGGCGTGGTGATGGGCAGCCTGGCGGTGGACGCCGACGGCAAGCTGCGCGGTCAGCCGATGGTCTCGGCCCCCGGCCTGTTCGATGCGGGCGATCCGGAGGCCGATCGGGTGATCGCGGAATTCGCCGCGTCCGTCGCCGATCTGCCTGCCAATCTGCGCCGCGACGACGCTGCCCTCACCGAAGCCGCCCGCACCGCTCTCCGGCGAGCACTTGGGCGACGGTTGCAGAAGCGGCCATTGGTGGATGTGCATCTGCTGCGGGTGTAGCCGCCGATGAACTGGGTCTCGGGCGTTGTGCTGTACATTATCATTTGGTGGACCGCGCTGTTCGCGATCCTGCCGATCGGCACAAGGCCCGTCGCGCGGGCGGATGACGCGACCGGGTGGCGGGGCGCGCCGGAGCGGCCGCGGATGCTGATGAAAATGCTCGTGACCACCGCGGTTTCGGCGGTGATCTGGCTGGGCGCGTATTGGGTGATTGCCAGCGACTATCTCAGCTTCCGCGACGGCTTTCTTGCCGGTTAGCGCGGATTTGCCGTGATGCGACGTGCCTCGATGGCTGGGCTCGCGGGGGTTCCCACCTCGGTCAGGTGGAGGACTCTATCCTCGACCTGCCGGGCGTCTGGCGTTTCCTCCCCAAACTTGGCCCTTTTACGCCGGGCGTCGGGGCCACAGTCTTGTTAACCAAAGACTTCATCCGAGTCACGCCGTTTCGTTCAAAATACCCGGCTCTTACGTCGATTTTATTGCGTATAAACGTTGTGCAACGCACAATCGTAAGGCATGCGCATAAGGCCGCCCAATTAGCAGGCGGATGCGGCATCTGGGGCGGTAATCCGGTTAATATTTCGGCTCTTATAGCGGTATTTGTTGAAATCGGCTAGGATGCCACCGGCGGGGGGGCAGCATGGAAGCGACTGCATTCGAAGCGTGGCTTGACGGGATCGCTGGTCTTACCGAATCTCAGCGGCAGCAGGCATTACAGGTGCTGGTCTTACC
>CALQHT020000326.1 GCA_943330455.2 Nitrosovibrio sp. Nv4
AGTGCCGTCACGTCACCCGCCCCCTCCATTCGGGCCAGGGCCTGAAGCTTGAAGTCTCGCGTCCAGCGCGTTTTGGTCTTCGACACACTCGTTCTCCTTGTTGAACAGTGTGCCTCTTTTTAATGTCTCAGTTTAGGGGGTCACTCCAAACCGTTCGGGCTTTTCCTTCGGGCTGCCGGATGTGTGGCGTGCTGAAAGAGACAGGTCGGATGTGCCCGTTGCGATCGGTTCGTGCCGGATTTACGGGCCGCAAGGTTAACCACGGAGGACACGAAGGACCACGGTGGTCCACGGAGGCACCAAGCCAGATCACAAGTTCGTGCGCCGAAGGCCGCGCCTGAGTCGCGGGGCGGGGATATACGTCAGCAGACCAATCCGGATTTGGCTATTGCCCGCTTGCGCGGTTCGGTGCTGCCCGCCATCCAGGAAGGATGCATTTGCCGCTTTTCGCGCCAGCCGCCCGGAAAAGGTTAACCGCCGGGTTCCGCAACGATACCCCCGGTTTCTCGCACGGTTTTGCAACGATACCCCCGTATCCCGCAGGGATTCGCAACAGATTACCAAATATCCATATTTCGACAAATGCTCCAAGAAAAACGGTTTTCCGCCGTCTTTTCAATCCGATACAAGCGCGATCCAACCCAAAATCTCAACTTTGCCAACCGACGCACCACCACCCCGGCGCATCGGTTCACGCCAAAGACCCATCCGCGTTAACCCATGCCCCATTTTCAGGCAGCCCCTCATGAATCAGCCACTTGCAGGCCGATCTTCACGCCAAAACACAAGAAACACCGCTTGCCGCGCCGCACACCATCACCCTAGAACAAACCAGGACCCGACATTCGGGACGCCCAAATCACCACCACCCGGAAAACCAGAAAAACCCCGCTTTATCAATGCCAAACAGACGCGCCGCCGCTCAGAGACTTCCCACCGGACCGCACCGCCCGGCCCGGATTCCCCGAGCGCGCCAAATTTTGAGACAGAGACATCGCACGCGCAGTGTCGAAAATGCCCGTTTTCCCACCCCAAACCGAAGCCCAAGCCCACTCCGACCCGGGCCGAACCGGAGGCAAAACCCGCCGGTTCGGCCCATGGCCCAAAGATCAGAGAACCGCCTCGGCCACCGCGCGCATGGCATCCACGCTCGCCCCTTTCAGGACCAGGGTGCCAATATGGCCGCCCTTCGCGCAGTCTTTCCACGCCGCCAGCCGGTCCTTGATCCGCTCGGCTGGTCCGCACAACGAGATCTCGTCCACCAGAGCGTCGGGGACCAGGGCCGCGGCCTCGTTACGCTTGCCGTCCAGATACAGGTCCTGGATGGCTTTGGCCTCGCCTTCGTAGCCCATCTGCACGGCGACATCGTTATAGTAGTTCTTCTTCCGCGCGCCCATGCCGCCAATATAAAGAGCAAGCTCCGGCTTGATCGCATCGCGGCACGCCTGCACGTCGGGGCCGAGTTTGGCGCGGACATAGGGGGCGACGTCGTAGTTCGACAGATCGGCGGGACGGCCGGATTTCTTGCGGCCCTCGATTGTGGGGACGGTCACGATCTCCGGCCGTTCGGGGGAATAGAAGATCGGCAGGTTGCCGTCCGCGACCTCACCGGAATTGCGCAGGCCGGCGGGGGTGATCGATGCGGTAAAGAACCGGACATCCGGGTTGCCATGCGCGATGGACCGCAGCGGGCGGCCGAGACCGGACGCCGTGGGACCGGTCAGCGGGATGTCATAAATCTCGCCATGGAATTCCAGGGGTGCCTGGCGGGCGAGGACCTGTTTGATGATGGCGATGTATTCCTTGGTGCGGGTCATCGGCTTGCCGAAGGGCACGCCGTGCCAGCCTTCCACGACCTGGGGGCCGGAGGCACCGACGCCGCAGATGAAACGATTGCCCGACAGCGCTTGCAGGGACAGCACGGTCATGGCGGCGCAAGCCGGGGTGCGAGCGGGCATCTGCATGATCCCGGTGCCGGCATGGATTTTCGTGGTGCGGGCCAGGATCCAGGCGACGGGGGAAACGGCGTCGGTGCTATAGGCCTCGCCGGTCCAGACCTGGGAGAAGCCAAGTCGTTCGGCCTCCATGACCCGGTCCATGTCGAGTTTCGGGTGCGGTCCGGACATGTCGACGGTAATGCCGAGCTTCATGGGCGTGTCTCCTGGTGGTTGTGTGGGGGGGTAGGGTGGCGTGGTGTGCGGGAAGGTCAAGCGCCGCGGGGAATCGGAAACCGCCGCGGGTCGGGACGTCGCGCCCCGACCAACGGCGGTCAGATAAGCCCGTGTGGGGCGGGGTCAGCTCAGCTTGGACAGCACCCCGTCGCGGAATCGGTGCATGTTGTCGATGGTGCCTTGCAGCGTCTGGGCGCCGCCATAGCCGAACAGGCGGACATCGACCGCGGTCACGCCCAGGTCCTGCAGGGTCTTCATGTCGCCGACCCAATCGGCATCGGTGCCGGTGAACATCTCGGCTTCCCCATCGATCATGCTGCGGGACTTCACGCCGGGGCCGGACAAGACGCGGAAGGCCAGAGCGATCTCGGACGGGTCACGCCCGCCCTTGACGCAGAAGCCGTTGAACCGAGCCACCTGGGTCTTGAAGCGGCCGACGGTGTTCATCGGGAATTGCGGGTTGGTGCCGACGGGATACCACCCATGGGCGTAACGGACTGTCCGACGAATGGCGGGGGCGCTTTCGCCGCCGACCCAGATCGGGATTGGGGCCTGGACGGGCTTGGGGGTGAACACGACGTCGTCGAACTTGACGTATTTGCCGTTGAATTTGGGTTCGTCGGCGGTCCACAGCTCCTGGCAGGCGGCCATCCATTCGTCGGTGACGACGCCGCGATCATCGAACGGAGCGGCGCCAATGGCCTCGAATTCTTCCCGGCACCAGCCGACGCCGATGCCCAGGGTCAGGCGGCCCTTGGACAGGTAGTCGATGGTGGACAGAAGTTTCGCGGACAGCACGGCCGGGCGGTGCGGCACCACCATGACGGAGAGAACAAAACGCAGTTTCTTGGTCAGGGCGGCGATATAGGCGGTGGTGGCCAATTGCTCCAGCCAGGCGGCGGAGGCGCCGGCGGGGAACTCGCCCGTGCCGGTATAGGGGTATTTGGATTCGAGGTTGCGCGGCACCATGATGTGGTCGCTGACCGTGACATAGTCGAAACCCAGGGCTTCGCCTTCCGTCACGATGCGGGTCAGGCTGTCCGGCTCGATCAGCGGGCCGGAGGTGGGGACGTTGAAACCGATCTGCATGGTGTTCTCCCTTGGACTGGATGTGTCCGGCTTCGCCGCCGGGTTGGATGGCCACAGTATGCCGAGCGGACCGGGAACCGCCAATCCGGGCCGAGGCGGGCGGGCTTGCGGCGGGCGGCTGGCAGGGAGGTATCCCGGGTGGGGCAACCCGGGATACTCTGGCGGTTCAATCCTGATCGAATGAGACCACCCATGCATGACGCATCGACCGACGCCCATACGCCCACCGTGGTGCGCCTGGCGGATTACCAGCCCCCCGCGTTCCTGGTGGAGTCGGTGACGCTCGATTTCGATCTGGACGAGGCCGCGACGACCGTCAAATCCGCCCTGGTCCTGCGGCGCAATCCGGCGGCGCCGCCCGATGCGCCGTTGCATCTGAACGGGGAGGCGCTGACCCTGGTGCGGATCGCGCTGGATGGGGCTCCGTTGCCGCCGTCCGCCTATCGGCTGGGCCATGACCGGCTGGTGATCGCGTCCCTGCCCGATGCCTGCCGGCTGGAAATCGAAACCCGCATCGCGCCCAAGGACAACACGGAGCTGTCCGGCCTCTATGTCTCTAACGGCAGCTATTTCACGCAGTGCGAGGCCGAGGGGTTCCGCCGCATCACCTATTTCCCGGACCGGCCGGACGTGATGTCGCGTTACACGGTCACCGTCACGGCCGACAAGGCTCGCACGCCGGTTATGCTGTCGAACGGCAATCCGGGGCCGGTGGAGGATCTGGGCGACGGCCGCCACCGGGTCACCTGGACCGATCCGCATCCCAAGCCCTGCTACCTGTTTGCTCTGGTCGCTGGCGATCTGGTTGCGGTGAAGGATCGTTTTACCACGCGGTCCGGACGAGAGGTCGACCTGGGCATCTATGTCCGCCGCGGCGACGAGGAAAGCTGCGGCCACGCGATGCGCTCCCTGATCGCCTCGATGAAATGGGATGAGGACGTGTTCGGCCTGGAATACGACCTGGACGTGTTCAACATCGCCGCGGTGTCCGACTTCAATATGGGCGCCATGGAGAACAAGGGGCTGAACGTCTTCAACACGAAATACGTGCTGGCTCGCCCGGAAACCGCGACGGATACCGACTATCAGGGGATCGAGGCGGTCATCGCGCACGAATACTTCCATAATTGGACCGGCAACCGGGTGACTTGCCGCGACTGGTTTCAGTTGTCGTTGAAGGAGGGACTGACGGTCTATCGCGACCAGGAATTCTCGGCCGATCAGGGCAGTCGCGCGGTGAAGCGGATCGGGGATGTGCGGGGATTGCGGGCGTCGCAGTTCCGGGAGGATGGCGGCCCTCTGGCGCATCCGGTGCAGCCGGCCGCGTATCAGGCGATCGATAATTTCTACACCGCGACGATCTACAACAAGGGCGCCGAGGTCATCCGCATGATGGCCACCATCATTGGGCGCGAGAGTTTTCGCAAAGGCATGGACCTGTATTTCGCGCGCCATGACAACAATGCCGTGACCATCGACGATTTCGTCAGTGCGATGCAGGACGCGTCCGGCGTGGACCTGGAGCGGTTCAAGCTGTGGTACCATCAGGCGGGGACACCGGAAATCGCGATCAGCGATGTCTACGATGCCGCGACCAAGCGCTATACGTTGACGGTGACGCAGCACACGCCGCCGACTCCCGGGCAACCGGACAAGCATCCGCTGGTGGTGCCGCTGGCGATCGGGCTGCTGGACGATAACGGCCAGGAACTGCCGATCCGGTTGGACGGTGAGGCAACCGGCACCGCCGGGACCCGGGTGTTGCTGGCAGACGCGGCGGAGACGGTGTTCACGTTCCGGGATGTGGCCAGCCCGCCGGTGCCATCGCTGCTGCGGGATTTCTCGGCCCCCGTGAAGCTGTCGGGCGTTTCGGCGGACCGGCTGCGCTTCCTGGCGGCGCACGATACCGACCCGTTCGTGCGCTGGGAATCCGGACAGCAATATGCGACCCAAATCCTGCTGGGCATGGTCGCAACGATCCAGGCGGGGGGCACCCCCACCGTCGAGCGCGGACTGATCGACGCCATGCGCTCCACCCTGGCCGGCGCGGACACCGATCCGGCATTCACGGCGGAGGCTCTGCTGCTGCCCGGCGAGGCGTTCCTGGCCGACCAGATGGTAGTGGTCGATCCGGATGCGAACCATACGGCGCGCGATCTGGCTCGCAAGGCGATCGGGCTGGCATTGAAGGACGTGCTGCGCCAGACCTATGACCGGATGACCGACACCGGTCCGTACGCCACGGATGGGCTGGCGGTGGGAAAGCGGGCGTTGCGCAACACCTGTCTCGGCTATCTGAGCGCGACCGAAGACGCCGAAGCCACCGTGCTGGCCAAGGCCCAGTTCGACGCGGGGCGCAACATGACGGATGTGCTGGCGGCACTTTCGGTGCTGGCGGCGACAGATAGCGCCGAACGAGTCCAGGCCCTGGCCGCGTTCCATGCCGCGTGGAAGGACGATGCGCTGGTGCTGGACAAGTGGTTCGCGATCCAGGCGATGTCGCCGCGTGCCTCGACGTTGCGGGATGTGCGGGCGCTGCTCGATCACCCGGATTTCGATCTGCGCAATCCGAACCGGGCACGGTCCCTGGTCGCCAGTTTCCCCGCCGGCAATCAGGTGCGCTTCCATGCCGCGGATGGCGGCGGCTACGACTTCCTGGCCGACATGATCATCCGCATCGACCCCGCCAACGGCCAGTTGGCGGCGCGCATGGTGGCTCCCCTCGGCCAGTGGCGGCGCTTCGATACCGGCCGGCAGGAGAAGATGAAGCAGGCCTTGCGCCGCGTGCTGGCATTGCCGAACCTGACCACCAATACGTATGAAATGGTCTCCAAGAGCCTTGCGTAACGGTCAGAACCACACAGGGAGGAACCCAATGGCACAACCCAGCCGCTTTTCCGGCAATATCGACGAAGCCTGGCTCGCCAAGCTGGTCGAGCCGATCATCGAGCCCGAGCTGCCGATCATCGACCCGCACCATCATCTGTGGATCCGCGACGGCAACACCTATCTGCTGCCGGAACTGCTGGCCGATCTGAACAGCGGCCACAATGTCCGCGCCACGGTGTTCGAGGAATGCCACTCCATGTATCGCGCCGACGGTCCGGCCGAGGAAGCCTCCCTGGGCGAGACCGAGTTCGTGGCCGGCATCGCCGCCATGGGTGCCAGCGGCACGTTCGGCGCCTCCCGCCCCTGCGCGCGGATCGTCGGCAGCGTCAATCTCATGCTGGGCGATCGCGCGCGTGGATTGCTTGAACAGCACATGATCGCCAGCGGCGGCCGGTTCGCCGGTATCCGCCAGTCCACCGCCTGGGACGCCGATATCCACAAGGTGGTGCCGACCGCCGGCATGCTGATGGATGCGACATTCCGCAAGGGCTATGCGGCGTTGGATGCGCTGGGACTGGTGTTCGATGCCTGGGTCTACCATCCCCAGCTTGGCGAGGTGGCCGATCTGGCCGGCGCCTTCCCGCATACCCAGATCGTGCTGAACCATGTCGGCAGCCCGATCCTGGGTGGCCCCTACGCCGCCCGCCGTGACCAGGTCTTTGCGGATTGGAAAGCCGGGATGGCGGCGTTGGCGCGCCACCCCAACGTAACCGTCAAGCTCGGCGCGCTGCCGATCCGGCTGCCGGGCAGCACGGTCTCGCGCGACATGCCGCCCTCGTCGGAGGAAACCGCCGACGCCTGGAAGCCGTGGCTGGAAACCAGCATCGAGCTGTTCGGCGCGGATCGCTGCATGTTCGAGAGCAATTTCCCCGTGCAGAAGCGCTGGTCCAGCTTTGCCGTGACGTGGAACGCGTTCAAGCGGATCGCCTCGGGGGCCTCCGCGGCGGAGAAGGCGTCGCTGTTCGCGGGCACCGCCGCCCGCGTGTATGGGGTGGCGTGAATGGCCGCGGCACTCCTCCATCGTATATTTCCGCGATCGGAGAAGATTCTCCCCCTCCCCTTGCGGGAGGGGGCCGGGGGGAGGGGTAAATCCACACGGATATTGCGCGCATCCCCTCCCCCCAACCCCCTCCCACAAGGGGAGGGG
>CALQHT020000327.1 GCA_943330455.2 Nitrosovibrio sp. Nv4
ATCCAGCGCCGCGGGCTCCATGACCGCGCCTGTCACGGTAAGCCGCTCTTGATCAGCCAAGACAAAACCCGTCAGCCTTGCAGACGATATGTCCCGCGGGCGACAAATTCAAGAAATCCATGATCTCGTAGAACCTGAAGTTGCTGGCGTATCTTTTCCTTGATATGCGCGTTGCCAGGGTAGATTTTGCGCAGATCGGTTTCAAATGCATATAATTGTTCGAGTCTGAGCATTGGCGTACCAATCGCCTCAATGCATTTGATCACATCGAGAAGCCATCCTTTCGCGTCGGCAACTCGGAAATCACGAAGGAAGAGTGTCCTTTTCCATTTATCCCGAACGTCATGCCGCGGTACGATCATGCTGTTCTTGACGATGGAGATGCGTCCAACCATCGGGATACGGTCGAGAAGGATGTTGCAACCGATCCATCCACGCCGTCGTGCGTGCGGCGAGAGTGGCTTCCTCTCTTCGATAATATCGGCTGTCAGAAAATGCTTGGGGACCACGAACAGATTGGTCACCGACAGAGACGGCAGATCGTAATTCAACAGAAGGAGGTTGGGGTTGGTGTTCCCACTGACCCGCGCAACCATGGAGTGGTAAGCGCCATCGGCGATTGTTCGACCGAACGCCTGACGTTGGCTCTTGAGTTCATATTGTTCGGAGCAACGCGTACAGTGGAAATCCGCTGCTGGGTGATTATTCGCGAACCTTGCCACGCCATTATTATGACAGTTTACGCAATAGACTTCGCGTCCGGCCCAGGCCTCGGACAGGACCCTGATTTTTTGCGTGGGTCCCAGATAGGCGTCGGCAATGCGACTCTCGAAAAATAGGTTCACCTGGTCAACACTCGTCTCTTCCTTGCCTTGAGGCTGGCAAGCCTGTCACGAGAGACGAGTGTTTGCATGTCGCTATCGGGCTGGCCTTTGTCGAAACTTGGCCAGCCCGATCAGCCCAATCTATCGCCCCACAAACACCGGCCGGCGCTTTTCCATGAACGCCGTCCGGCCTTCCTTGTAGTCGGCGCTGTTGAAGCAGATCTCGCCCATCTCCTTCACCACCGCCATATTACGCTTGCTCTCGTCTTTCAGCATCTCGTTGATCGTCAGCTTTGATGCCTTGATCGACAGCGGCGCGTTCTCCGCGATGGTGCGGGCGATCTCCATCACCGTGCTGTCCAGATCCTCGATCGCCACGCATTGATTGATCAGGCCGATGCGTTCCGCTTCTTTCGCATCGATCCGGCGTGCGGTGTAAAGGATCATGCGCGCGTGCGCGGGGCCCACCAGATCGATCAGTTTCCGGATCGAATCCGATGCATAGGCCACGGACAAACGCGCCGCCGGAATGCCGAACTGGCTATCCGTCGATGCGATCCGCAGATCGGTCGCCATGGCGATTGCCAGCCCGCCACCCAGGCAAAAGCCGCGGATCTTCGCGATCACCGGCTTCGAGAAGGTGTTGAACTTGTCCCGGCCGACGCTCGTGATCCGGTCGTACTCATGCTGCGCATCGGCGTTGGAGCGGTTCTTCGCGAACTGGCTGATATCCGCGCCAGAAACGAACGCCTTATCGCCCGCGCCCTGCATCACGACGCAGCAGACACTGCTATCGGTCTCGAACTCGCCCAGCACCTCGGCCAGCCCGCCCCACATCTCCATCGACATGGCGTTGCGTTTTTCGGGCTGGTTGAAGGTGATGATGCCGACCCCGTCCTCTTTCGAGGCCAGGATCCGGCCGCTGGCGAAGGATGTGGTTCCGGTGGATTCCAACATCTCAGATCACCCCCTTCGCACGCATCGCGGCCAGGTCCTCATCGGTGTAGCCGACCGATTTCAGGATTTCCGCCTGGTGCTCGCCCGCGTCCGGCGTGTAGGCGCGGATCGCCTTCGAGAAGCCGGAGATGTTGATGGCCGACGCCACCACCTCGGCTTCCCCGACATAGGGGCTTTTCATCACCGTTGCCATGCCGAGATGTTTGACCTGCGGATCGGCGAACACCTGGTCGATCGTGTAGATCGGGCCGCAGGGGATGCCGTTGGCCTCGAACAGCTCGATCCAATGGTTCGACGGCTTGGTCTTGGTGATCTCGCCGATCGCCGCGTTGATCGCCTTGCGGTCGTTGGAGCGGCCGATCTGGCTTTTCCAGTCTTCCCGCTCCAGCCAATCCTTGCGCTCGATCGCCTCGCAGAACCGGGCAAACACGCGCGAGGAACTGGCGGCGATGTTGATATGGCCGTCGCTGGTGGGGAACACGCCGGTCGGGATGCCCGTCGGGTGGTCGTTGCCGGCCTGGCCCGCGACTTCCTTTTCCATCAGCCAGCGGCTGGCCTGGAAATCGAGCATGAAGATCTGCGCTTCCAGCAGGGAGGTCGTGACCCAACGGCCGACGCCGGTGCGTTCCCGGTCGTAGATCGCCATCATGCAGCCGAGCGCGAGCAGGTTGCCGGCGGTCAGGTCGTCGATCGGGATGCCGACGCGCATCGGGCCGCGTCCGGGCTCCCCGGTGATGGTCATCAGCCCGCCCATGCCCTGGGCGATCTGATCGACGCCGGCGCGCGGGCCATAGGGGCCGTCCTGCCCGAAGCCCGAGATGCTGCCATAGACGATGCGCGGATTGACCGCCTTCACATCCTCGTATGACACCTTCAGCCGATGCTTCACGTTGGCGCGCATGTTTTCCAGGACCACGTCGGCGGTTTTCACCAGCTTCATGAACGCGGCGTGGCCTTCCGGCGTCTTCAGGTTCAACGTGATCGCGCGCTTGTTGCGATGCAGGTTCTGGAAGTCGAAGCCATGCCGGCGGCCGGTGACGCCTTCGGCTTCCTCGGTCGGCGGTTCGATCCGGATCACATTAGCGCCCCAGTCCCCGAAATGGCGGACCGCGGTGGGCCCCGCGCGGGCGAGCGTCAGGTCCAACACGGTGATGCCGTTCAACGGCAAACGCGTCTCGCTGGCGGCAAATAGGGCCTTATCGGCGGGGCTTTCAGGCATTTCGGGTCCTCCTGGGTGTACTGGCAGCTACTTTCCGCTGCTATCGCCCGACACTCAAGAGGCGACGTGTCAGGACGGGGACGGGGCCAGCCTTGTGCCGCGATATAGATCGTGCAGCGGGATCGTCAGATCGATGCTTTCGAGGCGGATATCGCCTGTATCGAACGATATCGGCTCCCCCGGCCAGGCGTGGTCTTCCTGCCGGCGCAGCAACAGGGCGCCGATCCGGCTGCTTTGCACGATCAGGATTTCCCGCAGGCTGGGGATGGTGGTGTAGGACCAGATATTGGTCCCCATCTCCCACTGGGTCTCCCGCTGATTGCTGGGCGAGAGGATTTCGATCGCCAGGATGACGCCGGCAACCGCATGCTCCTCCTGCTCATAGGGCGTGCAGGTTACGCCCAGGTCGGGGATGCGGAAATTCGTAGCGGACCGGATGCGCGGGATTAGGCCCGGGGCGCTGATGACCGAGCAGCGGCCGCCGGTGGCGTCGAGATGGTTGCCGATCCGTTGCGACAGGCGCGACTGAATGACCCCATGGGTCCGGCTGGCCGGGGCCATTGCCTGGGCCTCGCCATCGACCAGTTGCCATGTTCTGCCGTCGGGCGCGTCCCAGACCAGGAACTCCTCGACGGTCATCAGGGGTGGGATGTCTAGGGCGTATGACATGGCTAAGTCCTAGCACGATCTGGACGGGGGGGCCACGCAAGGCAGGCGGGTGAGGCAAGAAAGCCATGGTGCTCCGCCCCAAACCCCGCGAGGGCTTTGCCCTTCGAACCCACCAGGGGCTACGGCCCCTGGACCGCGATCAATTGGGTCAGAGAGGAAAGGGGGTCGACCATGGCGTTCAAGCGTCCGTGTCGGCCCCCTTTACTCCCCAACCCAATAAACGTCATCCAAGGCCCAGCCTTGGTTGGGGTCGAGGGGGCAACGCCCCTCGCGGGGTTTGGGGCAGAGCCCCAAGGCTTTCCCCCGCACCCGAATGCCCCGCGTCACGGGTGCTTATGAATCGGATCGACCCAGAACACCGCTTCCGGCTTTTCCACCGGATCGATGTCCAGGTTCACGACGACGGCCTCGTTGTCGCTGCGGACCAGGACGCATTCCAGCGTTTCGTCCGTGCTGGCGTTGATTTCCTGGTGCGGCACATAGGGCGGCACGAAGATGAAGTCCCCGGCTTCGGCCTCGGCGACGAATTCCAGCTTCTCGCCCCAGCGCATGCGGGCCTTACCGCGCACGACATAGATCACGCTTTCCAGCGCGCCATGGTGATGCGCACCCGTCTTCGCGTTGGCATAGATGCTGACCGTCCCGGCCCAGATCTTTTGCGCGCCGACCCGGGCGGCATTGATCGCGGCGGCGCGGTTCATGCCCGGTGTCTGAGCCGTATTGGTATCCAACTGATCGCCCTTGATCACTCGCACGCCATTCAGGCGCCAGTCGATCGAGCCGGGAGCCGGCGGGGCATCGTGCGAGTGGTCGTGATCATGCCCATGCCCATGGGGGTGATCGTGGTCGTGGCTGTGGCTCATGGCGTGTCTCCACTGGATCGGCGGTCACGGACCTTTTCGCGCGTCTGGCGCAACAGCGAAAGCCCCGGCGCGAAAGATGTGGTCACGCGGCGTGCGTCGGCATAAGCGTACGGGGAGGCGGGCGGAGGGGCATTGTGGACGGATTTATCGTGCATGAAATCGCGGCCGACGTGGTGGTGCGCGTCACGCGGCCGATGCCCGACCTCTCGCCGGCGCTGGATCGCGCGGTAGAGCTTTTGTGGCTGGCCGCATGTGACCGTGTGTCGTCGGGCGGCGCGGGCCGGCTGTTCAACGGTCGCGTGTTCAGCGCCGACCGGATCACTCGGTCCGAAATCACCGGCCATATGACGGAGTTTCGCCGGATCGTCGCGCAGATGGACGACACGTCGCTGGCGGAGGCGTTGGACTTGCGTCCGCTGGCCGTGTGCGGCGTGCTGCGTTGCACGGGCGGCGTGGTCATTGGGCGCCGGCCTCCCGCCGCGGTCTACCAGCCGGGCATGTGGCAGTTGCCCCCGGCCGGCAGCGTCGACGCCAACGCCTTGCGCCCGGACAACCGCATCGACCTGGCCGGGCAGATCTTGGCCGAACTGCATGAGGAACTGGGGCTGTCCCCCATCGACGTCAGCGCCCCGGTTCCGCTGTGCATCGTCGAGCATCCCGGCAGCCGCGTCTCCGATCTGGGGCTGGCGATGACCACGCATCTGGATGCCGATACGATCCGTGCCACGCACCGGGCGAGCGGCAACACCGAATACGACCCGCTGCTGGTGGTCCCAGAAGCCGAGCTTGGCGGGTTCGTGGCATCCGCGGGTGGGGACCTGGTGCCGCCGGCGCGGGAGTTTCTGTCTCGGATCGGGTTGCTGGCTTACGGGCTTTCCCCGCCAACCGGACCGTAGAAGATCACCCAGGTGGCGAAGTCGCCGGAGAAATCCTCGAACCGATGCGGCACATGGGCGGCGACGAACAACGCGTCACCGGGTTTGAACGCCACGCGTTCGTCCCCGCGTCGGAACCAGCCGGAGCCGGAGACCACCACATAGACCTCGTCCTTGTCATGAGGCGTCTGCGGGTCCTGCCCGGGTGGCGCATACCAGCGCAGTTCCATGCTGCCATGGCGCAGCATCAGCGCCGAGAGCCGGCCAGGTTCCAGCGGCGTGGCGCCGGCGGTGTCGCGACCGATCAGCGCAGGGGGAGGTGTGGTCATGGTCGTTCTCCGTTATATGTGTTCAGGGGCAGCACGCTGCTTCGGCGGGCCCAGCGGCATCTCGGGTCGGGCAAGCGGCTAGAGCCTCCGGAGCAGCGATAAACGTTCCAATCTCATACCGCTCGGCCGCAACAATGACCGATGAACCGCCATCACCGCCATTGCCAAACATGACCCGGCAACCCGCGCTGCAACGGCAGCGGGCGGGTTTCCGGATCAAGTCCGGCAATGACGGTGACGGGCCGCCAATGGGTCATTGTTTCGACCTGCTATCAGTCCCCGAGCACCCCGCCGGTCGTCCCCAAAGCCCGCCACCGCGCGACATGACGCTCATGCGCCTCCCGCGTGCGCGAAAACACGTGCCCGCCCAACCCATCCGCCACGAAGTACAGCGCATCGGTCTGTGCCGGCCGCGCCACCGCGCGCAGGCTGGCGACCCCGGGCGAGCAGATCGGACCGGGCGGCAGCCCCGCATTCCGATACGTATTATACGCATCCCCTCGCTCCAGATCCGTTCGGCTGAGTTTCCGGTCCAGAACCCCAGTGCCGCCGCTGGCGGCATAGACAACCGTCGGATCGGCCTGTAGCCGCATCCCGATGCGCAGCCGGTTGAGATAGACCCCGGCGACCTCTGCACGCTCATCGGCTCGGGAGGTTTCCCGTTCCACGATGCTGGCCAGGATCAGCATCTCTCGCGGCGATGCCAGTTTCAGGTCCGGCGAGCGGTCGGCCCAGGCGGCGGCCAGTTCCCGCTCCATCGCCTGGCGCGCCCGCTGCACCAACGTGGACCGGGCGGTGCCCCGTTCATAACTAAAGGTTTCGGGGAGGACACTGCCCTCCTCAATGGCATCCACGTTCCCGGCGGCGGCCTCGGTCGCGTTGAGCAGGATGGCAATTTGTTTGGCCGTCAGACCTTCAGGGATCGTCACCCGATACTCGACCGGGCGTGCCGTGCGCAGGATGGCCAGAACCTGGCGAGGGGAGGCATGCGCCGGGAAAGAAAACTCCGCGGCCCGCAGTTTCCCCGAATCGCGGCTGAGCCAGGCGAGCACGCGGAATTGCCATGGGTCGGCGATGATTCCGGCCTCGGTGAGGTGACGGGCGACATCCATGGTGCCTCCTGGATGCACGACCAGGTCCCGGGCCTGGGCCAAAGGTCCCGGGCGGTCCGGGGCCACGTGCAGCCAATACGCCCCACCGAGCGCTGATCCGATGCCGGCCAGCAGCAAGAGGGCTAGGGCGGCAATCACTGGGCGACGCCATCCGGCACGCGTGGGTGGTGCGCCGGATGCGACGGTCTCTGGAGGTGCCGTGTCGGCGCCGTCCGCCGGGGGGGCGTCACCCGAAGTCGTCAAACCTGTCGAGGTTTCCGCGGTGGTGGCGGCAGGTGACGACCGGAGACAATTCTCCCCCTCCCCTTGCGGGAGGGGGCCGGGGGGAGGGGCGAACCCGCACGAATCTTGCCTGAGGCCCCACCCCCCAA
>CALQHT020000328.1 GCA_943330455.2 Nitrosovibrio sp. Nv4
CATGTGATGTGCGCCCTATCCCTGAACCGATCAGCGCATCGATTCGGAGAAAAGACTGATTCGCAAGTCGTTCCGCACTTGTGCGACAACCGTAGCCCTTGCGGGAGGGGGTTGGGGGGAGGGGTTTCGGGCGACATGCGTGCAAAATAACCCCTCCCCCCGGCCCCCACCCGCAAGGGGAGGGGGAGATTTTTCTACCCTGGCGTCCCTGCCACCCGGATCAAGCCGGTGCGATAGCCGCCCTGATCTCGGCCAAGCCCCGGCGTGCCGTTCCATTCGGATCGAAATTTTCCGGGTCCAACCAGGCCAGCAGCGCTTCTCGGCAGCGCGGCCACTCGTCGTCGATGATGCTGTACCAATCGGTGTCGCGCTGGCGTCCCTTGGTGACCATGTGCTTGCGATGCTGGCCCTCATAGGTGAATCCCAGCCGCTCGGCCGCCCGCTTGGACGGGGCGTTCAGGGCGTTGCACTTCCACACCAGTCGCCGATACCCCAAATCGTCGGCCGCGAGTTTCAACATCAGGTAGATCGCCTCGGTCGCCGCCTTGGTGCGCTGCATGCGCGGGCCAAACCAGATGCCGCCCAGCTCGATCGAGGCATTCTTCGGTTGGATATCCATCAGTGCCAACCAACCCGAAACCACCCCCGTCGTCACCGGCCGCACCGCCCAAACCATCGGATCGTGCTGGGAGGCGGCGTCGGCGACATGGCGGGTCATCGCCTCCTCCGACGCGAAGGGCCCGACACCGAGATAAGCCCAACTGTCATCCGCCCCCTGCGCCGCATGCCAAAGTTCCGGCGCATGACGCCGGTGCAGCGGTTCCAGCACCACATTGTGTCCCCGGATCGGGATGCGAGGCGGCAGAGTGCGCGGGGTGGAGTCGACCTCGGGGCCGATAGGCGGGGGCATGGCGGTCTCCTACTTATACTGACGGCCCAAACTGTTGACGGGCGCACCACCCCCTAACCGTCATTGCCCGACGTGTTCCGGCAATGACGAAGGGAGAGCATGCATCGGCCAATGGTTTGGGCCGTTGGTAGCAGCAATCCCAGGATGGGCAATTCCAGGGTGGCGCCGGGTTGCGGGCGGAGCAAGCTTCGGTGTTGTGTGCGGCGATCGAAACTCAGGCCGAACGGATCGACCGACATGGAACCAATCCTGCGCCGGCTGGTCGGGATACTGCCTGGTCGATGGCAGGCACTCGCCACGGATGCACGCATCCGCATGCTGAACGAGTTCGCCATGTTCGGCACGGTCGGCCTGTTCGGCCTGATCCTCGATACGGCCACGGTCTATGGGCTGCGCGGCATGATGGGCCTCTATGCCGCCGGCGTGGTTGCCTATGTCGTCGCCGCGACCGGCAACTGGGTGCTGAACCGCGTCTGGACCTTTCGCGGCCAGGGCGGCGGCCCCGCCCACCGACAATGGGCGCGCTTCATCGCCGCCAATTCCGTGGGATTCGTCCTTAACCGAGGAACCTACGCCATCCTGATCACCTGGTTGCCCGTGGCGGCCAGAGAACCCGCGATCGCCATCGTCGCCGGGTCGGTCATGGGCATGGCGGTGAATTTCTATCTGTCGCGCCGGATGGTGTTTCGTTGACCTTCCAGTAATACCAACCGGCCGAAACAATGACCCACGGGAGTCTCCTCACCGTCATTGCCGGACTTGATCCGGCAACCCGCGCCCGGACGTCGCAGCGTGGGTTGCCGGGTCAAGTCCGGCAATGACGAGAGGGACCAGGGCGGTGCATGGGTCATTGTTTCGGCGGGTTGGTATAACATCGTCCCCGTCCCGCAGACCGTGACTTCCCCAGGCAGCGAACCCCGCTCGATCGATCCCCGCATACAGTTGGATATTGTTCGTTGTGTGTTCGCCGTTCGGCGTCGATTTCACGAAAAATCACGCCCCCGAAATGCAGATGCATGCCGCGTTAACCCCTCGCTCAGCACCTCCGGGTTGTGATGGTGGCCTCACGTCACATCACGCGGCTGAACCATGCTCGATGTCCAACCCAGAGCCCTTGACCGACCGCCCGCACCCGCCGGCGATGTCGTCTTCGCGCCCCCTGTCCTGGGATCGACCGCTCCTGGTTTGCCGTCAGCCAACGTGGCATCGGTCGCTTCCGGGGCGGTGCTTGTCTCGGCAACGCGCGGCGCCACCTCCCTCGGCACACCCAGCGGCAACGGAACGTCCCACCAACGCGAGCACCGCACCGCCTGGACTCCCGCCTATTCGATCCCACGCTCGGCGCGCGACACCGCAACCCCGTCGCTTCCGTTCAGTTCCCCGCTCGCCGGGTTTCCAGGAGTCGTCAAACGCGGCCTCGATATCGTGATCGCCACGACCGCCATCATCGTAGGCGCCCTCCCGATGCTGGCGATCGCGCTGCTCATCCGGCTCGACAGCCCAGGGGCACCGCTGTTCCGCCAGACCCGGATCGGTCTTCACGGCACCCGATTCGCCCTGTGGAAATTCCGCACCATGCACCACGACGCCTGCCGAGAGGCCGGCTTCCGCCAAGCCACCCGGCAGGACCCACGCATCACCCGGTTCGGCGCCTGGTTGCGGCGCACGTCGCTCGACGAATTGCCGCAATTGCTGAACGTCCTGACCGGAGACATGTCCCTGGTGGGGCCTCGGCCACACGCGCCCGGCACCCGCGCCGGACGCCGCCTGTTCGAGGATGTCACCCACCGCTACGCCGCCCGGCACCAGATCCGGCCGGGGATGACGGGGTTGGCCCAGATCCGCGGTTGGCGCGGCGAAACCGATACAGAGGAAAAACTCCTGCTCCGGATCGAAAGCGATCTGGAATATATCGCGAACTGGTCGCTGGCGCTGGATCTGAAGATCATCTGGCGGACGGCGTGGTGCCTGCTCCGCATGCGCAACGCTTACTGATCGGACCAGACCATGTCGCAAACCACGGTGTCCGACGCCATCGAGAAGCTGGCCGCCGCCGCCGCCTTGCCCAGCACCGCGCCTGGCTGGCTTGCCGATGCGCGCCCGGAAACCGCCGAACCGGGCGGGGCCAGGCCAGAAGCGACCAGGCGGACCGAAAACAAGGCCTCGGACAGGCACGGCGTTGAAACCCCGCGGCAACCCAGGCTGGATTACAGAATCGCCGTATTGATCCCCTGCTTCAACGAGGAAGCCGCGATTGCCAAAGTGGTCACGGATTTCCGCACAGCCCTGCCGGACGCAACGGTGTATGTTTATGACAACAACTCCACGGATCGAACGGTCCTGCATGCCCGCTCGGCCGGCGCCGCGGTGCGCAGCGAGACGCTCCAGGGCAAGGGCCATGTCGTGCGGCGGATGTTCGCCGACATCGATGCCGACGCCTATATCCTGGTCGATGGCGACGACACCTACGACGCGGCGGCCTCCCCACAGATGTTGCGGGTAATGCTCGACCGCCAGCTCGATATGGTCAGCGCGACCCGAGGATCGCAGCACACCGACGCCTATCGATTCGGCCATCGGTTTGGCAACGTCCTGCTGACCGGCATCGTGCGTGCCGTGTTCGGGCGTGGCATCAGCGACCTGCTGTCGGGATATCGGGTCTTCAGCCGCCGCTTCGTGAAATCCTTCCCCGCCCTGGCGGCCGGCTTCGAAACGGAAGCGGAGTTCACCATCCACGCCTTGGCCCTGAACATGCCGATGCAGGAGGTGCGCACCGCCTATCGCGGGCGGGCCAGCGGCTCCAGTTCCAAGCTCAACACCATCTCCGACGGCCTGCGCATCCTGCGCGCGATCCTGACCTTGATCGAGCAGGAACGTCCCCTGCCCGTCTTCGGGCTGCTGGCTGTGCTGATGACCGCCACCGGCATCGCGCTTGGCACGCCGGTGATCGTGGAATTCCTGAACACCGGCCTCGTGCCGCGCATGCCAACCGCGATCCTCGCCACCGGCCTGATCCTGATGGGCTCCCTCTCCCTCGGCTGCGGCCTGGTGCTGGACGCGGTTGCCCGCGGCCGCAAGGAGATGAAGCGCCTGGCCTATCTGGCAATCCCCGCGACGCAGCGGAGCGGCGAATGCAACTGATCGCCGGAACCTCGCCATCCCGCCGCGGCGGTTACGATGCCGACATCGTCATGCTGGCCTTGGATCGGATCGAGGAGACCTTGGCCGCGATCGCCTCCGTGTTCCGGCAGATCGGCGTGTCGTGGCATTTGACCGTGCTCGACCAGGGGTCTTCGCCCGCCAATCTGACCCGGCTGGCCGCCGAACTGGATGGGCGGCCCGATGCCTGCCTGTTCGCGGCGGATGGCAATTTCGGGGTGGCCGGCGGGCGCAACCTGGCCTCCGCCCCCGGGCGCGGGCGCGTGATCGCGGCACTGGACAATGATGCGGAGTTCGCGACGCCCGACACCGTGGCGCGCATGGTCGGCGCGCTGGACAACGAAGCTGCCCTTGCCGCGGTCGGTTGCCGCATCCTGCGCTTCGCGGATGACACCGACGACCTTTTGTCCTGGGGCTATCCGCTGTCGCTGCTGCCCGCCGCGGGCGAAAGCTTCGATGCCACCACCTTCGTCGGTGCCGGCCATGCCATCCGACGCTCCGCCTGGATCGAGCTGGGTGGTTACGACCCGGCTCTGTTCTTCTGCTGGGAGGAGTTCGATTTCTGCCTGCGAGCCATCGCCCGGGGCTGGCGGATCCGCTATCGCGGCGACATCGTCGTTCACCACAAGGTCAGCACCGAGCGGCGGATGGAGTGGTCAGGCCAGCGCTGGTTCCATTTCGTCCGCAACCGGCTCTATCTCGGCCGCAAGCATGGCGTGCCGTGGCTGGCATTGACCCCTCGGATTTGCGGCTACCTGCTGCGGGGTCTGCACAACGCCATGCCGGGACAGACCCTGACCGCGATCCTCGCCGCGATCCGCATGAGCCGAACCACATCGCCGCACCGCCTGCCGCCAGCCGCGCGCGATTACATCCGCCGCAACGACACGCTTCACCGCGGCAATTTGATCGAACGATTGGGGCGTGAGGTGCTCGCCGTATTGCCCGGCTCATCGGTCGAGAACGACCAACGGTCCCGCTCCGCCCGCTCCCGCAGCAGCAGCGGGATGATGGCCGGACTGTCGACCAAATAACGACGAGCCAGCTTGCGCGGGTCCCCGGCCAGCCGGTGCAGCCACTCCAACCTCGATTGCTGCATCCAGGTTGGTGCCCGCCGGCGCGCGCCGCTCAGGAAATCCAGGCTGGCCCCCACGCACAGGCCGATGCCTTGCCCGGTCCCCGCCGCCGCGATCGCCGCCGCCAGACGCTCCTGTCGCGGGGACCCCACGGCGAGGAACGTGAACCGAGCGGGGTGTCGCAACGCGAATTGCACGGTCGCGGCGAACGCGGCGGGATCGCGGTCCAGACTCATCGGTGGATCGCAATGCGCCGGATCGACCAGGCCGAAACGCGCGACCAAACGGGGCAGGAAGGCCGGGGCGAGGCCGATAATGGTCACACGCTGGCCTCTCAACAGCGACAGCAGATGGGCGGACAGATCGCTCCCCGGTATAACCGGCGGCGCCGGCAGTCCGCACAGAGCGGCCAGGCCGGCAACGACCCGAGAATCCAGCAGACGGAGCCAGGCGTCGTCGTAAATCCGCGCGAGACCTGGATCGGCGCACAGCCGAACCAGATGATCGGCATTGGGCGTCACCACATAGCCAAACGGCGCGTCGATCGGACGCGCCAATAGTCGGTTCGTGGTCTCCACCAGATCGGTGGCCTCGAAATCCAGGCCCAGCAGGCGGATTTGCGCGCTCATAGGCCAAACCGGACGGTCAGCATCGTCAGGCTTCTGGTGTAGTCGCCATTGATGGGGCCGGTCGTTACCTGCGTCCCCTGAATCGCGCTGAAATCCTGGGTCGCGGAAATCCGCACCGAGCGATTGACCATCCAGACGATCCCCGCCCCGACATTGTAGCCCCATTGCCGGCCGCCCCCTTGCAGGAAGGTCGCCTGGCGGATTTCGGCCGACGCCCGCAGCAGGATGTCGCGCATATATTCGTGGTCGATGCTCAGACGGCCGGCGGTGTAGGTGTAGCCTGCGACGCCCTCCTGCGCCGCGTCCTGGATGCCGCGAACCAGGGACCCTCGGACCGTGGTCAGGCCGGTCGGCGTCCAGGTGATCTCGCTTTCGGCGATGAACGCGTTGTTCGTGTTGAAGGTGGCCGACGCATAACGGCGGGATTCGCCGCCCAGCAGCAGCCGATACCGCCACATCGCGTTGTCGTCGTAATCGAGCCCGGCCAACATCTGATAGCCGATGGAATCCGGGCTGGCCTGCCCCGGGGTCGTTCGAGTGTAGTGCTGGTTGGTGGCGCGCAGCACGACCACCAGATTGCGGCGCGGCGCCAGTTCGTATCTCAGGGTGACGCCGCCACGCAGCACATCTCGATCGCGATAGGCCTGGCTGGTGGGCACCCCCAGGATCGTCGTGTCGCCATAATGCCAGCGCGCGGCGGAGAGATTCGGCGACCAGGTCCAGCGACCGAACGAGGCATCATACGCCGCCCTTACATCATCCACCCTCACCGGCACCGGCCGATCGCTCGGCAGGGCATCGATCTGGGTGCGGTCCTGGTGCGTCTCCACATGCGCCACACCCAGGGTCAGCTTGTCGCGGCCAATATCGATAGTGCCACCGGCCGAGATGGTTCCGTCGGTCCGGTTCTGCGCCGGCAGGTTCAAGAAGCGTGTGTCGCTCAGCGAGACATAGGCGCCGAAACTGTCGCGCGACCAGTCGCTGCCGAGGAGCAAGGAGGGACGCGTGCCGATAACCCAACTTCCCTTCCGGGCGCTGCCGCCCAGGACGTTGGAATCATAGCCGATCGCTTGCTCCCAACGCGGTGACAGCAGGAAGGTGCCGGCATGGACGCCCGGCGGCTCGAACGCCGATCGGTTGCGCGACAGCACTGTAACGCCGGGTTGGGTGGCGTAGCCGGGCACGCCCTCGGGGAACAGGGTCGAGAGAACCTGTGCTCCGGCATGGGCGGCGAGAAGGAGCATGACGGCGATGGTCGCCAGACCCGCCGCAACATCCGAGCCGAGCTTGGTGAGTATCCGCATATGCGGATGGTGTCAGGAGATTGCTGCTATCCGGTTAACGCGGCGGGGATTTGTCGGGGGTGGGCCGCAATCGTACGGATATCGCGCTCAGGCAGAAAATCCTCCCCCTCCCCTTGGGGGCGGGGGGTGGGGGGGGGGGG
>CALQHT020000329.1 GCA_943330455.2 Nitrosovibrio sp. Nv4
CGTGCTGAGCTGTGCACGTTCTTCATCGCTGAGCTTCACGACGTACTTCTTTACAGAACTTTGTTTCGCGGTCACGACTCATCTCCGCATTCTTCCGGGAGGAGCGAGTCCGAAATTCACGACAAAATCAATGACGGGGGGCACTAGTGTCGCCGCGCCAGACCGCCACGACGTGCTGGGCGTTCGGGGTGCTCACGAAGCGGAAGGGCGCATCCAGGTCGCGGGTGGCGATTTCGCGCGCGGCATCGGGCAATGTCATCGGGGTAAACGGCACCCCCAGGAACCACCGAACCGGAAAACCGGCATTGCCTGACAGAGCCCCAGTGCCTGATCCCTTGCCAAGTTCCCTCGTCATGCTTGACCCGGCAATGACGGTAAGGTGGCGCCATAGGTCAGGCTTTCGGCCGGTTGGTATGACATATCCTTCTGCCCCTCGGGGTTGCGCGCTACAGGCGCCGATAGAGCCAGCGGGGGATGTAGAACCGGCGCCCCACGAAGACGAAACCCGCCAGGTTGCCGCCGGCCTTCAGGATGGCATCGCGATAGCGCACGGCCACGGCCGGACGAGCGCCCTCCGCCCGGATGATCAGGACACTGGCATCGACCAGCCCGGACAGACGCCGCATCCAGGCGCTGCCCAGATCCGACGGACCGATCATCAGCACCACGGCGAAATGTTGCCGCAACCTGACCGGCACATGCCAATCGCTGGCCGACACGAACTGCAGTTCCTTCAGCAGCACGGGCACGGCGTTGACGCTGACCCACAGCCCTTCCACCTCGGTGCGCGCCACCGGGATCGGCAAATCGGCCTCGGGCGTTCCCGGTTTCGGCATGTCGGGTTTCGGCGCATCGCTCGCCGCTCCGTCCGGCTCGGTCAGATCGAGGATCAGGGTCCGCATGGCGAAAGTGCGGGCGAATTCCTCGGCCAGGGCGCGCGTGAAGCTGGCTTGCAGGCCCCCAGTCTCGGTCGCCACGACCTGGATCAGCGACAACGGCCGCCCATCATTTGTCATGCCGAGGAGATTGGCGGCAACGATGCCCGCGCCCTGAATGGCACCAGCCGGCTGCTTGCCCCCGCTGTCGATACTGACCTCCCCTAGATTCGCAAGGCCCAGATCCGCCTCGGCTTCGGAGGGCACGATGTAGGAATGCTGGAGCGCGGTGGCGACCGCGACACCGGCCATTCCCATCAACAACCCCAGGAAACCGCCCCCGACCAGATAGGACAGCGCCAGGTTGCGACCCCGCAGCGGTGCGGTGGGCGGCTGCGCGAGGCGGATATTGGAATTCTGATCCACCACGGTGTCCTCATTGAACACCGCCCGCGGCTGACGCAGCGACAACTGGCGGTAGATGCCCTCCGCCACGTCCCGGTTCAGTTGCTAACTGTGCAACTGGGCCTCCGCCTCCCGCAGGATGCCGATCCGATCCGCCGCGATGCGCGATTGCTCCTCCAGTTCCACCAGTTGCTGGCCCAAGGCCTGTTCTTCGACCTCCAATGCTGCAAGCCGGTTGTTCAACACCTCGACGGCCGGATTGCGGATCGTGCGTTCCGCGAAATACAACGCCTGGCCGCTGCCGCTCATTTGCTGGCGGACGGTGGCGATCTTCTGGTCGAGCTCCTTCAGCCCCGGCCAAACGCTTTTGTATTGCTCCAGCAGATGCGCCCGATCCTGCATCAACCGCACCAGCGTGTTGCGAGCTTCGTCGTTGCCGGTGTTATTGGTGGTTTCCCGAAAATCCAGCACCGTGGTGGGCTGGGCTGCGAGGTTGGCGCGCACCGCGACGATTTCCGTCTGCACCGCCACCCGGCGTTCCCGCACCTGGTTGTTCCGTTGCGCGATACCATCGAGCCGGTTGGTCGCCAGCACGATATCCTGCGCCATGTCCAGCACATCGCTCTTGCGCTTGACCGCCAGGATCGAGGTTTCGAACTGGCGCAGGCGGGCGCTGTAGCGACCGATTTCATCGGTCAGCAACGAGGAATTGTGATCGACATAAATGGCGCTCCGACGCGCCAGATAGGCGTCGGTGACGGCCTGAACGGCCTTGATGGCCAGCTCGCGGTTGTCATGGGTGAAGGCGATGCGGATGGCATTGCTGCTCCCCTGCGCCTCGGCGCGCAGATCGGTCTGAAACCGCTCCACCGCGGCAATGATCCGGTCCGCCGGAGCGTAGGGCGGCAGCAGGCCGAACAGGCGGCCCTGCGACAGACGTGGATAGAGCTGTTCCACCCCGATCCGTTCGATGGCGGCTCGCAGCACGTCATCGGTCTGGATGATCTGGATTTCCGCCTGCACGGCTTTCAACCCGTCAACCGAGATCTGCGTGTTGGTCAGATCCAGCGAGTTCTGGACCGCCGCCGATTCGGAGCCGAGCAGGACGATCATCAGGGCGTCGGCGGTATAATAGGTTCGCGCGAAATATGCGCCCGATATCCCCACCAGCACACCCAGCAGCACGCAGTTCCGCAACAGGCGGATTCGGTAGAACCCGTAGACGGCGATGTCGCGTAACGTCCATCGCCGTCGCGTCTCCACCGGGCTGCCGCTCTGTCCGCCGCCCTTGGGGCTGTCGACGATCCCGTCAGACATTCATGGCCTTCCCGTCAGGCGGATCATGGTCGGCATTCGTAAGGCGGCCAGTCTCGCTGCCGGTGGCGCATGATCAGGCGAAACACGCGTACCTGCTTCCATATCTCGTCTCTCGGGTCCGGACACATGGCGACCGCGGCAGCCACCGGATTGCCGCGCCATTCGTCCAGGATGTTCACCTTCACCTGCGCGATATTCAGATAGAGTCCCGGCTGCCCCAATCTCCAGTTCGCCGGAAGGTTCTTGCGCAGTGCCGTCAGCAGCGACAACGGATCGGGTGGCGCTGGCGGATATGGCAGTTCCTCCAATGGTCCACCCCCCTGAGTCAACAACAAAGCCGCAAGCAACAGCACCGCGGATCGAAGCGTCGCAGGACGCGACTGGCCCGTGTTCCCCGGCCCCATACAGGTTCCGCTCCTTCGCGTTGATGTCATCCGCGAGCATGTCGGGCCCGCGCCGGTGAACCTGCTCGCCTTCTCATTAGCTTGCGGTGCGCGGGCAGGAAAGTGTAGCGACGAGGCCAAGCTGTTTTGGTATGGATTCTCGGACAGACAACAAGGCATGCAAAGCCATCCACCACTGTATATTCGCGGCTGGAGCCTGGGCATCATGATACCATGATCAGCCGCGTGCGAACGCTTATTTTGCAGCCTTTATTGCTCGCCAGGCTGATCCGCTTCGGCGGCGCGCTCGCCTCCCGCGGGTTGGAGGCAGCCGGAAAGTTCGGCCTTTACATGCTGGCCGCCCGGATGATGGGCGCCGCGGATTCGGGCCTGTTCTTCCTGTGCCTGACCTGGGTGAACCTGTGTTCCACCGGCGCCCGGATGGGGTTGGAACGCGCCATGTCCCGCCATATCGCGGCCGAACTTGCGATCGGTCATGCCGAAGCGGCGCGGGCGGCGCTGATCACCGGCGTTGGCTGGACGGCGGTTGCCAGCGCCGGGGCCGCGCTGGGCACCGTGCTGATTGCCACGCCGCTGGCAATCCATGTGTTCGGCCTGCCGGAACTCGCGCATCCGTTGGCGATCGCGGCATTGATCCTGGTGCCTCAATCGCTGGCCTTTGCCATCGGTTTCGCGCTGATCGGGCTCAACCGACCGGTGATGGGTCAGATGGTGCAAAGCGCCCTGCCGCCGGTCCTGTCGCTGGCGTTGCTGGTCGCGGGATTGACGCAACTCGATACCGTCCTGATCGTCTATGCCGGATCCTATGGCCTATGCTGCCTGCTCGGCCTCGGCTGTATCGTCTGGGACTGGCGCCGTGTGATGGCCGACACCGCTCCCCGGCCCGCCATATCCGAAGACGCGCCGCCCATCGAGCCATTGCCCCCGATCTGGGTCACCGCCCGCCCGTTTCTGGTGATCGAGATGGTGCAGGTGACGCTGCTGTCCGTCCCCGTGCTGCTGCTGGGCGTGTTTGCCGATGCCCCGTCGGTCAGTGCATTCAGTATCGTCAGTCGTATCACGATGCTGATCAACACAATGCTGGTCAGCATCGCCATGATCGCCGCGCCCGGTTTCGCGTCGTATCATCGGCGCGGGGAATTCGTGGCATTGCGGCATCTGCAAGGGCAAACGCGGATGGTCGCGATGGCATTGTGCCTGCCGGTGATCCTGGGGATGGTGGTGTTCGTCCATCCGCTGCTAGGGCTGATGGCGAGCGACCTGCCCGGCGCGGACCTCACCCTGTTCGTGCTTTGCGTGGGCCAGGTGGTCAACGCGGCACTGCCAACGCAGGACATGCTGCTGTCGATGACCGGTCACGGCGCCCTGCTGCGCCGCCTGAACCTGCACCAGCTTGTCGTCTGCTGTGTGCTTGGCGCCATCCTGATCCCGCCGTTCGGGATGATGGGCGCGGCCGTGGTCAGCACGGTTTGCCTGATCCAGGGCCGCGTCAGCTTCGCACTGGCGGTGCGTCGCGTGCTACCCGAACTGTCGATCGCACGGTAGGATTCCACCACAGGATGCACAGGAGCAGAAGGCCGCCAATGCAAAACTCGTCTGGCAGGCTCGCGTGATCAGCAAAGGACTTGCCGGCCTGGATGGCGCCCGCCCACCGATCTGCGTGGTCGGCGCCGGGCCCGTTGGCTTGTCGCTCGCGCTGGAACTGGAACGCGCCGAGCATAACGTGCTGCTGCTGGAATCCGGCGACCAGGAGCCGACCGCCAGCGCGCAGGCCCTGTCGGATGCCGAGATCGACGATCCCGCCCGCCATGTCCCCATGGATATCGCCGTGCAGCGTAGCCTGGGCGGGACGTCCAACCTGTGGGGTGGCCGCTGCGTGCCCTTCGCGCCGATCGACTTCGAGCAGCGCGCCGCCGTTCCCCACAGCGGTTGGCCGATTTCCATGGCCGATATCGCGCCGTTCATGCCGGCCGCCTGCGCCCATATCGGCTGCGGGATGGACGAGTTCGAACAGGCGCTGCCTGGCTTCACCCCGTCCGATACCGACTTCACCTTCGACAAACTGGAACGCTGGAGCCGGCGACCGCGCTTCACCGATATGTATTCCCGGCACTTGCGCCAAAGCCGAGCGATCGATCTGCGGCTGTGCGCGACGGTCACGGGGCTCGATTTCGGCGACGACGGGCGAGTGGCCCGGATCGAGGTCCGCAGTGGGGAACAGCGAGCCTGGGTGGCGCCCGGGCGATTGGTGATGGCAACAGGTGGGCTGGAAACCACCCGCCTGCTGTTGGCGTCCCGGCGCGACGCCCCGAACCGGTTCGGCGGGGCGGATGGCCCGCTGGGGCGGTTCTACATGGGCCACCTGTATGGTATCGTGGCAGAAATGGAGCTGCGCAATCCAGCCGTCGAAACCCAGGTCGAATATTTCCGAGATCCCGCCGGGTTCTATATGCGCCGCCGCTTCACCCCCAGCGAGGATTTGCAGCGCCGGATGGGTCTGACCAACGGGTCATTATGGCCGGATTATCCTCAGATCCGCGATCCGGCCCATCGCAACGGCATTCTGTCGCTCGCCTATCTTGCGCTGTCGATTCCGCCCCTGGGGCGCCGGATCGTCGCCGAGTCGATCCGCCAGCATTATGTCGGCGATCACATCAGGCGCTGGCCGCATATCCTCAACATCCTGCGCGATGCGCCGCACACCGCAGCCTTCCTGCCGGGGTTCCTGTATCGACGCTACCTCGCCGATCACCGCATGCCCGGCTTCTTCCAACGCAATGCCGCTCGGCGTTACGCGGTCCGGTTCCACGCTGAACATCTGCCCGATCCGGACTCGCGAATCACGCTGTCGGATCGACGGGACGCCTACGGGTTGCCTCGCGCCGCGGTGGATTTCCGCTATACGCGCGCCAACGCCGATCTGCTGATCCGCATGCATGACTGCTTCGACGCCTGGCTGACCCGCACCGGTACCGGCACCATGCACTGGCTGGTGCCCGCGGAAGAACGCGCCGATTTCATACTGGCGCAGTGCTATGACGGTCATCACCAGATTGGGACGGCACGCATGGGACAGGATGAGCGCAATGGCGTGGTCGACCGCGATTGCCGGGTGTTCGGATCGGCCAACCTGTTCCTCGCCGGTAGCGCCGTGTTTCCGACCTCGGGTGAGGCGAACCCGACATTGACAGCCGTCGCCCTGGCCATGCGACTGGCGAAGCGCCTGGTCGCCGAAACCGGACACGCGGCCGCCTGATGTTCGGCCCGTTCCCCACGTCCCGCGTCGCCCGACTGGCCGTGCTTGCGCTGCTCGCCGGCTGTGCGCCGCGGGTCGAATTGCCGCAGGCCCCGGTGACCCCGCTCGTCAGCGAGCAGACTTACGTCACGCCAACCTATCGGATCCAGGTTGGCGATGTGCTGTCCATCCGGCTACTGCTGAACCCGGACCTGAACGAGGATGTGACGGTGCGGCCCGACGGCCATATCTCCACCACCATCGTGCATGATGAGCGAGCGGCCAACCGCACCGTGCCGGACCTGATTGGGGTGCTGAACCAGGGCTACACACGCTATCTGCGCGAGCCGCATGTCTCGGTCATCGTCAAGACGGTCGCGCCGATCCGGGTCTTCGTCGGCGGGGAGGTCGCGTTGCCCGGCGAGCAAAGCATTGTGGGCACCGCGCCCACCCTGGCACAGGCGATTGCTCGCGCCGGCGGCCTGAAGCTGAGCGGCGACGAAACGCGCGTCTTCCTGGTGCGACGGGGTGACAATGACACGCCTCTGTATCTGGCGACCCGCTACGATGCGGTGATGAGCGGCAGCGATCCCGCGGCCGATATCCGCCTGGCGCCGTTCGATGTCGTCATGGTGCCGAAGCTGGGCATCGCCGAGGTGTACCGGTGGTACCACCAGTATATACAGCAGTTCGCCAACCCGAACTTCACCTTCTCCTACCTGCTGAACCCAACGGTCGGGGGGCAGACCTTCCTCAATTCCGGCCCGTCAAACTAACCGGCGGAACAACGACCAATGTACCGCCGCCGCCGCCCCTCGGCCCCCTCGATAGGGGTAGGGAAGGCTACCAACCTCCCCTCCCTCCGAACCGTGCTGGCGGTTCTCCCGCACACGGCTCTCCAGTGGCTGGTTATCCTCATCGGGGGTGTCTCGCGGTGTCCAGAGCCATGGTCAGGGAGAAGAGGTCCTGGGCC
>CALQHT020000330.1 GCA_943330455.2 Nitrosovibrio sp. Nv4
CCGGCAACCCGCCCTCTGCCGTCGAAGCGCGGGTTGCCGGGTCAAGCCCGGCAATGACGGTGTGGGGGAGCCATGCAACGGTTAATCCCACCGCTGACGATGAGCGTGGGGGCACCGTGCAACCGTCAATGGTTAGGTCGGTTAGTATGAGACCGCGGGATTCTGATTGCCGCGCCGTGAACTTTGCCGTTGGGAGTGCAAGATGCTGAGACGTGGTGCCATATCGAGTGGCCGGGTTGCCGCGAGTTCGACATCTTGCGCGCTGCTCGCCAGCGCCGTGCTGATGCTGGCGGGCTGCAAACCGACCAACCAGTTTGCGGCACCGCCTCCGCCCAAGGTGTTGGTCACGACGCCGACACAGCAGAAGATCACGCGCTATGTCGAATCGACCGGCAACACGGCCGCCGTCAACCAGGTCGATCTGGTCGCCCGAGTGTCCGGCTTCCTGCAGGACATCGGCTATCAGGACGGCAAGATGGTCAAGAAGGGCGATATGCTGTTCACCGTCGAGCCGCTTCCGTACCTGAGCAAGCTGCAGCAGGCACAGGCGTCGCAAGCCGCCGCGGATGCGCAGGTCAAACAGGCCGAGGCGGAATACATCCGTCAGTCGCAACTGGGGCAGAAGGACTTCGCGTCCCAGGCCACGGTCGACCAGGCTTTGGCGAAGCGGGACTCGGCCCGGGCTGACGTGCAGCAGACCAAAGCGGCGACGGAGCAGGCGGCGATCGAATACACCTACACGCGGGTGAACGCGCCGTTCGATGGCGTGGTCACCGCCCATCAGATTTCGATCGGGGAGTATGTTGGGGGCACCACGCCCACCAAACTCGCGACCGCGATCCAGATCGACCCGATCTGGGTGAATTTCTCCCTGAGCGAAACCGACGTCCTGCGCATCAAGGCCGAACGGGTGAAACGCAAGGTCACGACCGATCCGGTCGGCACCGTCCCTGTCGAGATCGGCCTGCAAATTGAGACAGGCTATCCGCGCGACGGACTGATCGACTATGTCGCGCCGAATGTTGACACCTCGACTGGCACGCTCTCGGTCCGGGGCGTCTTCAAGAACACTGATGTGGCGCTGCTGCCCGGCTATTTCGTGCGGGTGCGGGTGCCGATCGAAAAGGACATCGATGCTCTCCTGGTGCCCGACGTTGCCCTCGGCACCGATCAGCTTGGCCGCTATCTGCTGGTGGTCAACGACCAGAACGTGGTCGAGCAGCGGCGCGTGACGACCAGCGACCTGGTCGGCGACATGCGCGTGATCGAGACGGGCGTGACCTTGAAGGACAAAGTCGTGGTCACCGGGCTGCAACGTGCCGTGCCGGGCCAGAAAGTGGCACCCGAGGCGGCGCCGGCCAAGACAGCCACCCCCAAGCCAGCCACCCCCTCTGGCTCTCGCTGAGCCGCCATGATCTCCGCATTTTTCATCAACCGCCCGGTCCTGGCCAATGTTCTGGCCATTCTGATGGTGGTCATTGGCGCCGTTTCGGTGTTCTCCCTGCCGGTGGCGCAGTATCCGAACGTGGTGCCGCCGACGGTGTCCGTCACCACAAGTTATCCGGGCGCCAGTGCCAAAGACGTGATGAACACCGTGGCCCTGCCGATCGAGCAGCAGGTCAACGGCGTGGAAGGCATGCTCTATATGCTGTCCACCAGCGCGTCCGACGGCAGCTACAACCTGACGGTGACGTTTCAGATCGGTACCGATCTGAACTTCGCGCAGGTTCTGGTGCAGAACAAGGTGTCCGCCGCGCTGGCGTCGCTGCCGGCCGCGGTGCAGACTCAGGGCGTGGTGGTGCAGAAGAAATCCACCTCCATTCTGCAAATCATCGCGCTGACCGCCGATCAGGGCCAGTATGACAGTCTGTATATGGCCAACTACGCGACGATTTCGCTGCAACCGGAACTGGCGCGAGTCCCTGGGGTCGGACAGGTCAATATCTTTGGGGCCGGCCAGTATGCGATGCGCATCTGGCTCAATCCCGATCAGTTGAAGGCGCGCGGCCTGACCGTCGATGACGTGTCGCAGGCTTTGAAGCAACAAAGCCAGCAGGTGACGGCCGGGCAGGTGGGCGGGCCGCCCGCTCCCGACGGAACGTCGTTCCAGTACACGTTGAACGTCGCCGGGCGTCTGGACCAGGCGGATCAGTTTGCCAACATCATCGTCAAGACGGGTGATGGAGGCGCCGTCACCCGCATCCGCGATATCGGGCGGGTCGAGTTGGGTGCTCAGACCTACAGCCAGGGCTTCACGTTGAATGGCAAGCCGGGCGCCGGCATGGCCATCTATCAGACGCCGAGCGCGAATGCGCTGGATGTGGCGAAGGCGGTGGATGCGAAGATGAAGGAGTTGGCCAAGACCTTGCCGCAGGGTCTGTCCTATTCCGTGCCGTTCGATACGACCACGTTCGTGCAGGCCTCGATTTCGGAGGTCTACAAGACCCTGCTGGAAGCCGGTGTGCTGGTTCTGGCCGTTATTCTTGTGTTCCTGCAGGATTGGCGTGCCACCTTGGTGCCCGCGACGACCGTGCCCGTCACCATTATCGGCGCGTTCACCGCGATGGCGGCCCTGGGCTTCACGGTCAATCTATCCACGTTGTTCGCGCTCGTTCTCGCCATCGGGATCGTGGTGGACGACGCGATCGTGGTGGTGGAAGGGGCGGCGCATCAGATCGAGCAGGGGCTCAGTCCGCACGACGCCGCGATCAAGGCCATGGGGGAACTGTTCGGACCGATCATCGGCATCACCTTGGTGTTGATGTCGGTGTTCGTGCCCTCGGCCTTTCTGCCCGGGTTGACGGGGCAGTTATATGCCCAGTTCGCGCTGGTGATCTCGGCGACCGCGCTGCTGAGCGCCATCAATGCCGCGACCTTGAAACCCACCCAGTGCGCCATGTGGCTACGCACGCCGATCCCGCCGGATCAGCGCAATTTCTTCTTCCGCGGGTTCAACAAGGCCTACGCCCCGATCGAAAGCGGGTACGCCCGCATCATCGGGGGGATGGCCGGGCATAGCGGACTGACGGCTCTGGTCGGTTTGGCGCTGATTTCCCTGGCGTTTGTCGGGTTCGCTCGGATTCCCAGCAGTTTCCTGCCCTTGGAAGATCAGGGATATGTGATGATCAGCGTTCAGCTTCCGGACGGGGCGTCATTGCAGCGGACTCAGGCCGTGGTGGCCAAGGTCTCGGCATTGGCATCCGCCGTCCCTGGTGTGGCGAATGTGGTGGCAATTACGGGTGTGTCGGCCATCGACAACAATGCCACCCTTGCCAACGGCGCGGTTGCCTATGTGACGTTGAACGACTGGTCGGTCCGCGACAAAAACCCCGGGCAGGATTTGATGGGGATCTATACCGCGCTGAACAAGATGCTGGAGGATGTTCCCGAATCATCCAACCTGGTGATCGTGCCGCCAGCCATTCAGGGTATTGGTGCCTCGGGTGGCTTTACCATGCAGGTGGAATTGCGGGACGGGTCCGGCGACCTGGCCAAGCTGGGGGCGGTGACCGAGGCCATGGTCGCCACAAGTCGCACACAGAGCGGGTTGGCGCGCGTTGCGACATCCTTCCGGGCCGGCGTGCCGCAGTTCGACGTGGAGGTCGACCGGGTCAAGGCTCAGACCCTGGGCGTGACGGTCGGGCAGGTGTTCCAGACCATGGCCGCCTATATCGGGTCCAGCTATGTCGGGCAGATCAACAAGTTCGGCCGTACGTTTCAGGTCTATATCCAGGCGGACGCCGATTTCCGAGGGCGCGTGACGGATCTGGAGCAGTTGCCGGTCCGCACCGCGTCCGGGACGATGGTGCCGCTGGGGACGATCGTGTCGCTGAAGCCGGTCATCGGACCGTCGTTGATCACGCTGTACAACCTGTATCCGAGTGCCACGATCCTGGGGACCGCCGCCGCCGGGTTCAGCAGCGGCGAGGCTCTGTCGCTGATGGAACAGACCGCTGCCGCGACAATGCCGCCGGGCGTGAGTTACGATTGGTCCGCCATGTCGTACCAGGAGAAAGTAGTCGGCAACCAGATTTTCTTCTCCTTCGGGATGGCGATCCTGCTGGTTTATCTGGTGCTGGCGGGGCAATACGAGAGCTGGTTGTCGCCGATCACGGTGCTGCTGTCGGTGCCGCTTTCGTTGCTTGGACCAGTCGCGGCGTTGACGTCGTTGGGGCTGTCTAACAATCTTTACGTGCAGATCGGGTTGATCCTGTTGATCGCGCTGTCGGCCAAGAATGCCATTCTGATCGTGGAGGTGGCGCGAGAACGTCGGGTCCTGCATGGGCGGGCGATTATCGATGCGGCGGTCGATGCCGCTCGGGCGCGGTTCCGCCCGATCATCATGACGTCGTTTGCGTTCATTCTGGGGGTGTTGCCGCTGGTTCTGGCGACGGGCGCTGGGGCGAGCGCGCGGAAGTCGATCGGCATCACCGTGTTCAGCGGCATGTTGGCCTCGACCTGTCTGGCGGTGCTGTTCGTGCCTTCGTTCTTCGTTGTCATGCAGCGGTTTGAGGAATGGTTGGGCAGTGGGAAGCCGAAAGTTGCTGCTGCGGCTTCGCCGGCCGGCCCTGTGCACTGAAGGGGAGATCGGGGTTGTGAGCTGGGTGTATCTGGCCGCGGCGGGATTGTTCGAGATTGGGTGGCCGCTGGGGCTGAAATGGGCGCAGGAGCCGGCCAAGACGGTCCAGGGCGTTGTTCTTGCCGTGGTGTCGATGGGGATTAGCGGGTTCCTGCTTTGGCTTGCGCAGCGGGATATTCCGTTGGGGACGGCTTATGCGGTCTGGACCGGGATTGGGGCCGCGGGGACGTTTGCGGTGGGGATTTGGTTGTTTGGGGATCCGTCGAGTTTGGGGCGGTATCTGGGGGTTCTGTTGATTGTTGCTGGGGTTGTGACGTTGAAGTTGGCTCAGTAGGGGGAGGTTTTTTCGCCTGCGCCGGCATTTTTGACGCCTTGCCGATAAGCCGCGCGATATTTTGACGCGGCGTTAGCCGACTTTTTGACACCTTGTCTGTTCCACTCATGACCGCCGGCAACCGGCGAAATGGGGAGGGACACATGACGTCCGATTTCGCAACCAGACTTGTGGAAGTCGCCGATGCTGAATTCCGGACCTACGGCGGGCATCGTGAATCCGACGGGGTGCTCGGCCCGCGCATCGAGACCTATTGGACCGACCTGCAATGGACCTTTCCGGGGGTCGCAACACCATGGTCGGCCGCGTTCGTGTGCTGGTGCCTGCTGAAAGCGGGCGCGACGGAAGACGATTTTCTGTTCCATGCCCGCCACGCCGCCTTCGTGCATTGGGCCATCGCCAATGAGAAAGCTGGCACCGGACTGTTCCGGGCGGTTCGTTTCGACGCGGCGCCCCCCGAGCCGGGCGACCTGGTGCATTGGAATCAACTCGGCGGAACCTTTGATTTCGCCTATGCGACGACCGACAAGTCCTACTCGTCCCATTCGGCCATTGTCGTGGCATTGGGCCAGGACAGTCGTGGACGCTTTGCGCGGACGATCGGCGGAAACGAGAACAACTCCGTCGGGATAACCCGTGTCGAGTTGAGCGCCGCCGGCTTGATCGCGCAGCGGGCCGCCTCCCCTTTCATCAGCCTGATCCGCACGTTGAAATAGCTGGGGACGCGATGGCCCGTTGGGGGGACACGATGAACCGAACAGCCTCGATGTGGATTTTCGTTGGTATGACGTTGCTGCTGGGTGGATGCAGCATCAATGGGATCGGTCTGAGCGATACGGATGTCGTGTCGGCGGACGGGGCCACGGTGATCACCACGCGGACCTATGGCGTCGATCTGAACACGAGGCCGCGGCAGTCGGGTCTTTCTGTTGGGTACTCTCGCCTGGTGCAGGTGCTGCCGGCGGGCGGCGATGCGCCGATCCCGGGGCAGTATTTGTTCGGTGCCCTTCAAGGACAAACGCCCGCCATCGCGATGCATCGGCGTGCCGTGGGCCTCGGGGTCGAAGTCAATGAAGACACCATTGGAATTTCACTCGGCCTGTCTGAGTGGATGAAGGTCGATCCGATCGAGTCGGGCAAGTCAGTCCGGCGGACGCTGATTCTCGTGCCCGGCGAACCAGGCAGGACGATGTTGAAAATATGTGGAGGAGAAATCGTGTGCTAAAACTTGGACGAATAGCCCTGCTGGCCGCATGCCCCGCGCTGTTGAGTGCGTGCGAGGCGAATCAGCTTTATCTCGGCTACCGCGCGAACGTCGGGATAAATGCCTCGGTTGATGAGAAATTGACCCAGGGGCATCTGATCGTGGGCTACAATCGCGACTTCATCGCGGTGGTTCCCAAGAGCGTCCCGATGCCCGGAGGCTTGGATAAACGTGACGCCATGGCGGCGCTGGTCTGCTCTGACCTGGTAGTGGACGGCGTGTTCCTGAAGAAATACTCGGAGAGCATTGCAACAGGTGAAGCAGCGAAGACATTTTCCCAGAAACTAATGGCCCCCAACGGACAGGCCGATAATTTCTTCGATTGCTACAAGAAGACAGCCGTTGCCAACGGTGGAGGGACAAACTGATGGGCGATTCCTCTTTCCGCCGCCGCGGACTGGTCGTGCTGCCGTTGACGGTCGCATTGGCCGTCAGTGGGTGTGGTCGAACGCTTGTATTCGTCGAGCGGACCGGATTCAATATGAGTGTCGCCGTTCGGCCGGCTGAGACGACGCCGATCGACATCAATTTTGGCCTGGACCGAAAGGTCGCCAGCATCGTACCGTCGGCTGGCAGTTCCACATCGCAGGGGCAGGTCGATGGGGAGGCGGTGAACATGTTCGCTGGATTCCGAGCCGAATACGATGTCGGTTCAAAAGGTGGCGTGTTCTTTCCACTCCAGAGTGACCTGACCATCCGAACCCAGTTCGCGTCCGGCGCGGCGGCGACAGGTATTGCAAGTGACGCCGCGGCCGTCGCCCAGGTTATCGATGTCGCTGGGGCGATCGATCACAACAAGGCGCTCCGCAGCAATCAGGTCGCCATCCAGAACAAGGCGGAGGTGAAGGCGGCGATCGCGAATTTGACCGCAGCGCGGGAGTGTCCGAATTTCTGTGTGTGAGGCTTGTGCTGTCTCACCCACCATTGGGTGAGCGACTGTAAGCGGCGGATGACCGAGACGACAAGGACGATGACGCGCGTGGGTGTTCCTTTGTTCGATCAAGGCGCCTGTTCCTCCGTCCC
>CALQHT020000331.1 GCA_943330455.2 Nitrosovibrio sp. Nv4
CCGACGCCGGTTGACCGCGGTCCGCTGCGCCAGACCGGTGACGTAACGGTGACTCCGCCTACCCGCCGGCGACGTCCTTGAACCGTCGCAGGATTTCGATCTGCGCGTCCAGGCCCTCCAGCGGATAGACCGGATAGAGCATCGCGATACTTGCCCCGAGCCTGCGCCAGGCCGCGAGGTCGGCCCCCCAACGATCGGGATCCGGGCCGGTTGCGCGCAGCCAGGCTTCCAGACCGAAGGTTGCGGGATCGCGCCCGAACTCCGTCAGAAATCCCCGCAGCATCGCCAGTTTCGCTTCGCCGGCTGCATCCGGCGTCATGATCGGCATCCAGCCGTCACCCAGCCGAGCGGCGCGCCGGATGACGGCATCGGAGGATCCGCCGAACCAGATCGGGATCGGACGCTGCACCGGTAGCGGAACGATGTTGACACTGTCCAACGTATGGAACCGGCCCTTGAACGTGACCAGGTCCTGCGTCCACAAGCGCCGCATCACCTCAATCTGTTCCGACTGCATGGCGCCGCGGGTGTTCCATGTCGCGCCCAGGGATTCATATTCGACATGATTCCAGCCGACACCGATGCCAAGGCGCAGCCGCCCGCCGCTGAGCAGATCGACCTCCGCCGCCTGCTTCGCCACCAGGCCGGTTTGACGTTGCGGCAGAATAAGGACACCGCTGGTCAGCCCGATGGTCTTCGTCACCGCGGCCAGAAACGCCATGGTGGTGAAGGTTTCGTGGAATGCGTCCGTCTCGTTATAGGTCGGTGTCCAATCACCGCGGGCGGTCGCGCCGAAGACGTGGTCCGGCACCTCGATATGAGAATAGCCAAGGTCCTCGGCAGCCTGGGCCCAATCGCGGATTTTGGCCGGATCGCTGCCGATATGGCGGGTCGGGAAGAACGCACTCAGTTGCATAGGAAACTCCTGTCGATCGGCGGTTGGCGGCACGATAATCGCCCTGGTGAGCAAACCGCAACAATGGGTTCGCAGCCCGCCGCTCTTGCCTCCGCCGCTGAAACGCGCTCAATCGAGGCGGGATTACCCTTTCAAGCAGTGTACCGAGGCAAACGCCAATGAATGATATCGCCACCATGGTGATGGAAGAATCACCCGCCACGCGGGCCTACGACGCCGCTTCCGCGTGGCTCGCCCGATTTGAAGCCGCGCTGACCGCGGGCGATACCGCCGGCCTCGCCGTGCTGTTCGCCGAGGAATCCCACTACCGCGACATGCTTGCCTTCTCCTGGACGATCCGCCCTTCCCAGGGTCCAAGCGCCATCGCTGCCTTCCTCACCTCGGCCCAGAAGACGATCGGCGCGCACGGTTTCGCGCTGGCCGACGGTCGCACGCCGCCGCGCGTCGTCCGGCGCCTGGGCGTCGAGGTCAACGAGGCGATCTTCCGGTTTGAGACAGCAACCGGCCGCGGCTACGGCGTGGTCCGTCTGCCGACTGCCAATCCAGGCCAGGCGTGGGTGATGATGACATCGCTCGATGAGTTGAATGGGCATGAGGACCGGACCGGTCCTCGCCGACCCAGCGGTGATGCGTATTCGCGGAATTTCGGCGGATTGAATTGGCTGGATCAGCGCAACAAGGCGCGCGGCTTCGAGGATCGCGATCCGGAGGTGCTGGTGATCGGCGGCGGGCAGAACGGCCTGGCGGTTGCCGCGTGCCTCGGTCAGTTGGGGATCGATACCTTGGTGGTCGATAAGTATCCGCGCATCGGCGACAACTGGCGGGTTCGCTACCATTCTCTGGCGCTGCACAATCAAATCCAGGTCAACCACCTGCCCTACATGCCGTTCCCGCCGACCTGGCCCAAATACATCCCCAAGGACATGCTCGGCGACTGGCTGGAGATGTACGCGAAAGCGATGGAATTGAACTGCTGGTCGGAGACGGAGTTCCTCGGCGGTTCCTACGACGATGTCACCGGACGATGGACGGCTCGGCTGCGCACCGCTGATGGTGACGAGCGTGTGATGCATCCCAAGCATCTGATCCTGTCCAACGGCACCAACGGCATTGCGCATATGCCCGATCTGCCGGGGCTGAAGGATTTCGCCGGCGACATGTTTCACTCGCACGGCTTCAAGAGCGGGGCGCCGTGGCATGGCAAGAAGGCGCTGGTTCTGGGGACCGGCAATTCCGGCCATGACGTGGCGCAAGATCTGCACAGTCATGGCGTGGATACGACAATCATTCAGCGTGGCTCGACCACTGTTGTCAGCATCGAGCCCAGCGCGAAGATGAATTATGCGCTGTATGAGGAAGGGCCGCCGCTGGAGGATTGCGATCTGATCGGCACGGCAACGACCTATCCGCTGATGATCCGTGGCTATCAGGCCGGGGTGAAGCGGATGGTGGAAGCCGACAAGGACATGATCGCGGGGCTCCAATCCATCGGCTACAAATGGGACATCGGGGAGGACGACACCGGCCACCAGATGAAATATCGCCGTCGTTGCGGTGGGTATTACCTGGATGCGGGATGCGCTCAGCTGCTGATCGATGGCGAGATCGGGCTGCTGCAATTCGACACGATCGAGCGTTTCGTGCCGGAAGGCGCGTTGCTGAAGGACGGCACGGTGCAGAAAGCCGATCTGCTGGTGCTGGCGACCGGCTATCACACGCAGCAGGAGATGGTGCGGCGGCTGCTGGGCGATGAGACCGCCGAACGCGTTGGTCAGGTCTGGGGCATCGACGATCAGGGCGAGATGGCCAATATGTGGAAGCGCACCCGCCAACCCGGGCTGTGGTTCATGGGCGGGGGCCTGACGCAGAGCCGCATTTACTCGCGGTATGTGGCTTTGCAGATCAAGGCGATCGAGCTGGGCTACATCCCGGCGGCGCTGCCAGCCTGATTGGCGCACTGCCGGAGTGGCGGGCTTGGGGTGCCAAGCCCGCCTTTTCCGTTGGTTCGTTGCTCTACCAGGCCAGCGCGTCGGCCATTCGTTTCCGCTGCCATCCGGGTGGGCCGAGCAGTTCATACATCGTGCGGGAAATGCGCGTGTAGAGTGTCAGGCCGTAGCGCGGATCGCTGCCAATCGCGGCGTGTACTTCGTGGGCCGCATTCGCTGCCTCGAAGTAACTGTCGCTGGCGGTCGAGGCGCACAGATAGCTGCGGGCGATCCCGTCGCGCCCTGATTCGATGGCCCAGGCCGCCTCATAGGTCGTCCATTTCGCGGCGTCCATCGCGTTCAGCAGGCGGATGATGTGATCCTGCACGCGTTGGAACCGGCCGATCGGCGTGCCGAATTGCACGCGCGTGTTGCTATGGTTCACGGACATGTCGAGCATTTCCGACATTCCGCCGACCTGATAGGCCGCCACCATCACGCGCGCGACGGCGAGCGAGTCATCGAACGACGGGCCGTCCGCCCGCAGGATGGCGGTCGCCGCGATCGGAACCTGATCGAACACGACTTCATGGTTGGCTTGCAGGAAGCCCGGCAACAGCCGCGTTTTGATCCCAGGCCCGCCGGCCGGAACGATCGCCAGTGCCGGCGGCATGTCGGCCCTTGTGACGACACTGACCAGGAAATGCGTCGCCGCGTCCGCGAAGGGCACGAACACCTTGGTCCCGGTCAGAACCCAGGCCCCGTTGGCCTCCGTCAGGATCGAGGCGGTTGCAGCGACTCCTTTCCAGGATGTGTCGGGTAGGCGCAGGGCCGGTATCAGGATCATCTGGCCATCCGCGATCGCCGTCAGCGCCGCGTCGCGCTGTTCCGATGGTGCACAGCCGCGTAACAATCCCACCGCGATCGCGCTCGATGCGATCAACGGGCTTGGCACCGCGCCGCGTCCCAATTCCTCGAATATCAGGGCGGCGCTGAGCGGGTCCAGGTCCAGGCCGCCGAATTCGGACGCCACCAGGGCGCCGGTCCACCCGGCCTCCCGAAACTGCGCGAACCAGGCCGGGTTCCAGGTGTCGCCGTCCTGGGCCAGGCGCACCAAGTCCGCACGAGGGACGTGGCGCTGAACAAATGTGCGGGCACTGTCCCGGATCAGAATTTGCGACGGCGTCAGGGAGAGGTCCATGGCTCAGGCATCCACCGGCTGTGGGTTCTTGCGGGCCATGCCCTCTTCGCCCAGCTTCCCTGCCTGCTGCGGTTCGCGGGCGCCGACACCGAGCCGACGGGCGATGACCACCCGCTGGATATCGGTGGTGCCACCGGGATGCTGTTCGACAATGCCCCGTCGCTGCTGCGCCTCGGCGATCCCACCGACCGCGCCCAGGATGGGATCATTGGTCAAGGCGTCCGGCCCGAGCAGGTCGAGGATGGCCTTTGTCAGCCAGAGATTCGTTGTCTTCCTCAGATAGGAGACCTGGGAACCCTGATACGACCGCTTCTCGCCCGCATAGACCATCCAAAAATTCCGGGTCGACAACAAGCGCACGGCTTCCAGGCGGCTGAAAATCTCCGCGAGTTTCGACCGGACGTCCGGATCCTCGATCAGGGGCCGTCCGTCGCGATTGTGTGTCCGGCAATGCGCCAAAAGGGCGATCCAGACCGGGTTGGTGCGGATGTTGCCTTGGCCGCTATGCTCGACCTCCAGATGGGTGGAGGCGACTTTCCAGCCGTTGTTCTCGCCGCCCACCAGGCAATCGGCGGGCACCCGAACATTGTCGAAGTAGATGATATTCTTGTGCCCGTGCTCGTCTGTCTCGCCCTCGCTCTGGGCGCTGAGCAGATAGAGCGGCTGCGTGGTGATGCCCGGGAGGTTGGCATCGATCATGAACCAGGACACGTTCTGGTGGCGTTTGCCCTTGGGATCGGTGACCGCGATGGTCCAGTAGCGGTCGGCTCCATGATGAGAGCCAATATAGATCTTTTGGCCGTTGAAGACATAGACATCGCCGTCACGGATGGCGGTCATCTTGACGCCCGCCAGGTCGGACCCGGCGGTGGGTTCCGTCAGCAACTGCCAACTGCGGACTTCGCCTCGATAGATCGGCGGCAGGAATCGCTGTTTCTGCTCGTCTGTGCCCCAGACGCGGATACTGGCGCTGCCCATCTTGCCGCCGCTGTCATAATAGGGCGGCAGGCCGAGGCCGAGGCGCGCGGTTTCCTCCTCCAGCACGATGATCTGGTCCAGGCCGAGACCGCCGCCGCCATATTGCTTTTCGCCAGACGGGTAGAGCCAGCCTTGGGCGCCCAGGCGGCGGCCGAGCTCTCGGCGCATGCGGTAGATGGCTTGCGATTCCTGGAAACTGCGCGGGCGGGCGGTGATCCCGTCCGGTACGTTCGCGGCGAGCCAGGTTCTGACTTCGTCGCGGAACTCTTCCTGCGCCTTGGTGTATTTGAGTTCGAATTCCACGGTTTTGTTCCCTCCCGGGTCGGCTTGTTGGCCGCTCAGTGGGGCGATCGTTCGCCGTCATCGGCGTTGTGTCAACAATCGCGGGGTTGGTTCGCCATCGACGTTGCCACCGAGGTGGTTTATCGGATGATTGATCACGAAGCCCGACCGCGATGCTCGGGCGAAAACAACCTTGTCCGAAGGGAGATCGCGCCAATGCGTGCAGTCGGGGTTATGGTTCATGGCGGCCCGGAAGCGTTGGAGGTCGTTGAGGTTCCCGAAGTCCACGCGGGTCCGGGCGAGGTCCGCATTCGGGTGCATGCCGCCACAGTGAACCCGACGGATATCATGGCGCGGAATGGATCGCGCGCCGAACAGCAAAAGGTCGATCCGCCGCCCTATGTACCGGGCATGGATGTGGCTGGCATCGTCGATGAGGTTGGCAATGCTGTCTCGACCGGTGTCAAAGTCGGGGACGCCGTGATCGCCATGGTGGTCCCGAAGGCAAGCCACGGGGCGTATCGTGAGCAGATTGTCCTGCAGGCACGCGCCGTGGTTCCGGCGCCGCGGGGCAAATCGCATATCGAGGCAAGCACGCTCCCGATGAACGGGCTGACCGCTCGCCAATCGCTGGACCTGCTTGGCCTTTCGCGCGGCCAGACGCTGGCCGTGACCGGAGCCGCGGGCGCGTATGGCGGGTATATCATCCAGCTTGCGAAGGCCGAGGGGTTGACCGTGATTGCCGACGCGTCGGAGGCCGATCATGCACTTGTGACATCGCTTGGGGCGGACATCGTTGTCCACCGGGGCGATGACGTCGCGGCCAGGATCAGGGCTGAGTTTCCTGATGGGGTGGACGGTCTCGCCGATGGGGCGGTTCTGAACGAGCGCGTGATCCCCGCGGTGCGGGATGGGGGTGCATTCACGTCAGTGCGCGGCTTTAGCGGTGAGGCGCAACGCGGCATTCGATTCACCACGACCTTCGTCCGGAGCTACGACTGCGAGTTTGAGAAGCTCGACCGGCTTCGCCAACAGGTGGAGGCTGGGGTGTTGACGTTGCGCGTTGCGGATACCTACCCACCGGAACGCGCCAGCGAGGCTCACCGGCGATTGCAGGACGGTGGCACCCGCGGGCGGCTCGTCATCACGTTTTGATGGTCTGGGTCCGTGATTTTGGCTATCCGCAGCGCCCCGGCGCGCTCGTAGCGGTTCGGCCATCAAGGTCGAAGATTAGAGGGAAACAAGATGAGCAATCCCGCGTTCAAATTCGACCACGTCCATATTATTAGCGAAACGCCCAGAGCGTCGGCTGAATGGTACGTGACGATGTTCGGGGCGACGATCGCCGCCGACACGGTTGCCCGCGGCGCCCCGCAGATCTTTGTCGCGCTTGGTGGCACGACGATCCTGATCCGTGGCCGTCGGCCCGGCGAGGAGCCTCTTCCGGCTCGTCTGGTGCGGCAATACGCGGATTTTTCCAGTCACAATGCCTGGGGGACGGATCATTTTGGTTTTATGTACCAGGGCGATCTGACCGCATTTTGCGAGGCGTTGCGCGTGAAGGGGGTCCACTTCCCGGTTGAGTTGAAGCGGGGCGTGGGCGGCAGTCTGCTGTGCTATGTGGCGGCTCCGGATGGCGTGAGCATCGAGTTGATGCAGTGTTGACCGGTCGTATACCGCCCGAACGCCAAGCGCCCCGAGGCCTTGGCCACGGGGCGCTTGGGTATCTGCTTGCGGTCTGGTTGCGGGGATAGGATTTGAACCTATGACCTTCAGGTTATGAGCCTGACGAGCTACCGGGCTGCTCCACCCCGCGGTGGTAAGGGAAGATTGGAGGACCTGGCGGCGACCTACTCTCCCGTGCCTTAAGACACAGTACCATGGGCGC
>CALQHT020000332.1 GCA_943330455.2 Nitrosovibrio sp. Nv4
ATGATCGCGATTTCGCGCCAGATTCCGCCGCCGGCACCGGTCACGACCGCGACCTAGCCTTCCATCATACCTGACATAGCGGTCATCTTTGGTTGATCGGGCGGGAAACTAGGCGGGTCTGGGGTGGGAGGGAAGGGCGCTTCCCCGGACCCCGCCAAAGGGGCTTTGCCCCTCTGGACACCCCACCAAGGGCGACGGCCCTTGGAACCGGATAATTGTCGTGTGATCTCTGGGGCCTACCCGGACCTATCGCCGTCCGGGTAGGCTCCAGGGATTCAAACGACAAAGAATCGCATTCCAAAGGCCGCGCCTTTGGTGGGAGGTCCAGGAGGGCAAAGCCCTCTTGGTGGGGTTCCCAAGGGTCTATGGGGCAAAGCCCCGCGCTTCCTCCCCCCCGAACCCCTTGACGACGCCGGTCCGATACGCCATTTCGCGTCAATCAGGACTTTACCGGTCCAGTTAGCAAACGCCCGCGGAACCACCGGGGCTGGAGGGGCCAACTCGCCATGCTCAGGCTGTCGAAACTGACCGACTATGCGGTCGTCGTGCTCGTGCGACTCGCAAGCGTACCCGGCGTGCAAACCTCGCCCGGAATCGCCGCGACTACCGGCATTCCCGAACCGACCGTCGCCAAGGTGCTGAAAGCGCTTGCCATATCGGGTCTGGTCACCTCGCAGCGGGGTGCCCGCGGCGGCTATCGCTCGGAGCGTCGGCTGGCCGACATTCCGGTGGCCGACGTCATCGCCGCCATCGACGGCCCGATCGCCTTGACCGCCTGCGTGGAAGGCTCGGTCACCGAATGTGAATCCCAGGCGCTGTGCCCGATGCGCGGACGCTGGGATCCGGTGAACGACGCGATCCAGCAGGCCCTGACCAACATCACCCTGGCCGATATGCGCGAAGCCGCGATCCCCGCGATGTTCCGCGTGCCCGACCGTGAACCCGCCCATCTGCCGGCCGCCGAGTAGGATATCCGATGCCCGCCGCCACCGAAACAATCGACACCGTCCAAGCGCTGGCCGACACCGGCTACAAATGGGGTTTCGAGACCAACATCGAAATGGACCTCGCGCCCAAGGGGCTGAACGAGGACATCATCCGCCTGATCTCGGAGCGTAAGGAAGAGCCATCCTGGATGCTCGACTGGCGGCTGAAAGCCTATGCGGCCTGGCTGAAAATGCCGGAACCCGACTGGGCCCACGTGACCCACCCGCCGATCGACTACCAGGACCTGCACTATTACGCCGCGCCCAAGAAGAAAGCCGGCCCCAAATCCCTCGATGAGGTCGATCCAGAACTCCTCGCCATGTACGAGAAGCTCGGCATACCCCTGAAGGAGCGCGCGATCCTGGCCGGTGTCGAACCGGACGAAAACGAACGCCCGCCGATCGCCGTCGACGCCGTGTTCGACAGCGTCTCGGTCGCGACGACCTTCCGGGAAACCCTGTCCAAGTCGGGCGTGATCTTCTGCCCGATCAGCGAGGCCGTGCGCGATCATCCAGACCTGGTGAAGCAGTATATCGGCTCCGTCGTTCCGGTGGCGGATAATTTCTTTGCGGCCCTGAACTCGGCCGTGTTCACCGACGGCAGCTTCGTCTACATTCCCAAGGGCGTGCGCTGCCCGATGGAGCTGTCGACCTATTTCCGCATCAACGCCCGCAACACCGGCCAGTTCGAGCGTACCCTGATCATCGCCGAGGCCGGCAGCCATGTCAGTTACCTGGAAGGCTGCACCGCGCCGCAACGCGACGAGAACCAATTGCACGCCGCCGTCGTCGAACTGGTGGCGATGGACGATGCCTCGATCAAATACTCCACGGTGCAGAACTGGTATCCCGGTGACGCCGAAGGCCGAGGCGGGATCTACAACTTCGTCACCAAGCGCGGCGCCTGCCGCGGGGCGCGGTCGAAGATTTCCTGGACCCAGGTGGAAACCGGTTCCGCCATCACCTGGAAATACCCGTCCTGCTTGCTACTGGGCGAAGACAGCGTCGGAGAGTTCTACTCCGTCGCGGTGACGACCATGCATCAGCAGGCCGATACCGGCACGAAGATGATCCATGTGGGCAAAGGCTCGACCAGCACGATCGTGTCCAAGGGCATCAGCGCCGGCAAGTCGAACAACACCTATCGTGGCCTGGTGCGCATCCTGCCCAGTGCGAAGGGCGCGCGAAACCATACGCAATGCGATTCGTTGCTGATCGGCGATCAGTGCGGCGCGCATACGGTGCCCTATATCGAAAGCCGCAACCCGTCGGCGAAGGTGGAACACGAAGCCACCACCTCGAAAATCGCCGAGGACCAGTTGTTCTACTGTCGCCAGCGGGGCCTGTCGGAAGAAGACGCGGTCAACCTGATCGTCAACGGGTTCTGCAAGGAAGTGCTCAAGGAATTGCCGATGGAATTCGCCGTGGAGGCACAGAAGCTGCTCGCGGTGAGTCTCGAAGGTTCGGTGGGATAAGACGCATGCTGCAAATTCGCGGCCTGGCCGCCTCGATCAACGAAAAGCCCATTCTGCGCGGTATCGATCTGACCGTTCCGGCCGGGGAAGTGCACGCCATCATGGGGCCGAACGGCTCCGGCAAGTCAACCCTGGGCTATGTGCTGTCCGGACGGGAGGATTATGTCGTCACCGCTGGTACCGTGACCTTCAACGGCGTGGACCTGCTGGGCATGAAGCCGGAGGAACGGGCCGCCGCCGGCGTGTTCCTGGCGTTCCAGGCACCCATCGAACTGCCCGGCGTGAACAATGCCAATTTCCTGCGCACCGCGTTGAACGCGATCCGGCGCAGCCACGGCGAGAGCGAACTGGACGCGGTGCAGTTCCTGAAACTGGCGCGCGCCGAGGCCAAGCGGCTGGCGATGCCCGACGACATGCTGCGCCGCAACGTCAATGTCGGGTTCTCCGGTGGCGAAAAGAAGCGCAACGAAGTGCTGCAGATGGCGATCCTGCGTCCGAAACTGGCGATTCTGGACGAGACCGACAGCGGGTTGGACATCGACGCCTTGAAGATCGTCGCCGATGGGGTGAATGCCCTGCGCGGCCCCGATTTCTCGGCCCTGGTGATCACGCATCACCAGCGCCTGCTGGACCATCTGGTGCCGAATCGCGTGCATGTCCTGGCGCAGGGCCGCATCGTGCGCTCCGGCGGGCCGGATCTGGCGCGGGATCTGGAGAAGTCCGGCTATGCCGGGCTGGTTCCGGAGGCGGCATGAACGCGCCCGTCTCCCTGGGCGCCGCCGGGTTCCTGGCGCGGTACGACGCGGCGCGCCACCTTCTGTCCGGCGATCCGTCGGTCCGTGACGCGGCGGCCGAGGCGTTCCGCCGGTCCGGTCTGCCGGGTGGCACCTCCGCGCGACGCCCCGAGGCATGGAAATACACCAGCCTGCGTCCGATCGCGGAAACCGCGTTGCAGAGTCTGGCGGACGATCGCGACGTTTCCGCGCTGTTGGCCCGGGTGCCCGCGTTGGACTCGCCGCTGGTGGTCTTCGTTGACGGGCGGTTCCGCGCCGATCTGTCGAACCCGCCGGCCGGTTTCTCGACTTTTGCGAAGCAGCCTGAGTTTGGTGATCTGGCGCGTCCCGACCGAGACCCGATGACGGCGCTCAACACCATGCTGGCTGAGGATGGCGCTCGGTTGCGCATCGCGGCAGGGGGCGATGCCGGGGTGGTGCGGCTGGTCAGTCTCGCGACCGGTGCCGAGACGCTGCATCCGCGCCACGTCCTCCATCTGGAACCGGGCGCTCGGCTGACCGTGCTCGATGTCTCCATCGGCGACGGCACCTATCTGCACAACCCGGTCACCGAGGCGCATGTCGGCGCCGACGCGCATCTGATCCATGTGCGGCTGCAGGACGAAAGTGCCGACGCGTTCCATCTCGCCACGCTCTATGTCGATGTCGCGGCGGCGGGAACCTATGACGGATTCACCCTGAACCTCGGTGGGCGGCTGACCCGGGCGGAGTTCCATGTCGGCCTGACCGGTGCGGCCGCGGTGGCGCATCTGAACGGCGCGCAACTGCTGACCGGGACGCAGCATGCCGATTTCACCTCGGTCGTCCGGCATGCCGAACCGCATGGCACGTCGCGCCAGACGGTGCGCAATGTGCTGGCCGGGCGGTCTCGCGGTGTGTTTCAGGGGCGAATCGAGGTTGCCCGCGGCGCGCAGAAAACCGACGGCTACCAGATGAACCAGGCGCTACTGCTCTCGCCGGATGCCGAAATCGACAGCAAGCCGGAACTGGAGATTTTCGCCGACGACGTGAAATGCAGCCACGGCGCCACGGTGGGCGAACTGGATGCCGAACAACTGTTCTACCTGCGCAGCCGCGGCATTCCGGACCAGGAGGCTCGCGCGCTGCTGGTGCGCGCGTTCCTGCAGGAGGGGCTGGACGACGTGACCGACGCGCGCATCCACGCCATCATGGAAGCCAGTGTGCAAGGTTGGTGGGACCGGCAATCCGCACAGGCGATAACCGAGCGGGCAAATGCGACGAAGGCGGTCGGAGCATGAACGTTATGAGCAAGCCGGCGACGTTCGACGTCGCGCGCATCCGCCAGGATTTCCCGATCCTGACCCAGACCGTGCGCGGCAAGCCCTTGGTGTTTCTGGACAGTGCCGCCTCGGCCCAGAAGCCGCGCGTGGTGATCGATGCCATGCGCAACGCCATGGAAACCCAATACGCCAACATCCATCGCGGCCTGCACTGGATGAGCGAGCGCACCACCGAGGCCTATGAGGCCGTCCGCGACGCCATCGCCGTCCTGATGAACGCGTCCGACCGGCACGAGATCGTGCTGACGCAGAGCGTGACCGGTTCGCTGAACCTGATGGCGCACAGCTATGGGCGCGGCGTGTTGCAGCCCGGCCAGGCGGTGGTGATCTCGGGCATGGAGCATCATTCCAACATCGTGCCCTGGCAGATGCTGCGCGATGAACGCGGGATCGAGTTGCGGGTTGCCCCGATCACCGATGCGGGGGAACTCGATCTGGCGGGGTTCGAGGCGCTGTTCGCCGATGGCAAGGTCGGGCTGGTGTCGATCACGCATATGTCGAACGTGTTGGGCTCGGTCACACCGGCGGAGCGCATCGTGCAGATCGCACATGCGCATGGCGCGAAGGTACTGTTTGACGGATCGCAGGCGGTGGTGCATCGGCGGATCGATGTGCAGGCGCTGGGCTGCGATTTCTACGCCTGGACCGGGCACAAGTTGTACGGCCCGACCGGGATCGGCGTGTTGTGGGGCCGGCGGGAATTGCTGGAGCGCATGCCGCCCTTCCTCGGTGGTGGCGACATGATCTCGTCCGTCAGTTACGAGAAATCCACCTGGGCCGAGGTGCCGCACAAGTTCGAGGCCGGCACGCCTCCGATCCTGGAAGGCATCGGGTTGAAGGCGGCGATCGATTACGTGCAGTCCATCGGCTACGACGCGATTGCCGAACACGAGCGCGCGCTGGTCGATCGGGCACTGGCAAAATTGTCGGCGATCGAGGGGGTGACGATCATCGGACGCGCGCAGGATCGTGGCGGCGTCGTGTCGTTCACCCTGGACAAGGCGCATGCGCATGACGTCGCCACTCTGCTGGACCGGCAGGGGATCGCGGTGCGGGCCGGGCATCACTGTGCCGAACCGCTGATGCGCCGGCTGAACCTGGACAGCACCGCGCGGGCCAGTTTCGGCATCTACACGACGTTGGAGGAAATCGACGTGCTGGCGGATGCGCTGACCCGGGTGCGGGAGTTCTTCAAGTAATGGCAGTTGATACACCAGTAGACAGTTTCGACGACCTGCGGGACCTTTACCAGGAGGTGATCCTGGATCGCGGTCGCAAGCCTCGGTATGGCCAGCGGTTGGAGGCGTTCGACGCCACCGCCAAGGGCGACAACCCGATGTGCGGCGATCGCGTGCAGGTCTGGGTCAAATATGCCGAGGACGGACGCATCGCCGCGACCGGCTTCGACGCGCGCGGCTGTGCGATCAGCATCGCCTCGGCCGATCTGATGGCGGAAACGGTGCAGGGGCGTGACAAATCCGACACGCGCGCCCTGTTCGCCGCGTTCAGGGAGATGGCGCGCACCGGCGTCTGCCCGCATTGCGAGGCGGGTCTGGCCGACCCTATGCAGAAACTGGCGCCATTGTCGGGTGTCCATGATTACCCATCCCGCGTGAAATGCGCGACCCTGCCCTGGCACGCGCTGATCGCCGCGCTGGACGGCACCAAGGAGGCGAGCAGTGAATGACATGACCCAGCCGCATGCCGCCTGGACGCCTGACGGCGAAACCCCGGCTCTCCCGTCGGAGGCGACGCTGATCGACGCCATCGCCACGGTGTACGACCCGGAGATTCCGGTGAATATCTACGAACTCGGCTTGATCTACGCTGTCGATATTCATGACGACGGCGCGGTGAAGGTGGAGATGACCCTGACCGCGCCGGCCTGCCCCAGCGCCCAGGAACTGCCCGAGCAGGTCCGCAACGCCGTGCTGGCGGTCCCGGGAGTCACATCCTGCGAGGTCGAGACCGTCTGGGATCCGCCCTGGGATCAAAGCCGGATGACCGAAGAAGCCCGCTTGCAGTTGAACATGTTCTGATCGATCGCGAGATAGAGAGCATCATGAGCACAACCACTTCCTCCACCCCGGCTCCCGCCCGCAAGATGCGTGCGCTGCCGCCGTTGATGACCCTGACCGATGCCGCGGCCGAGAGGCTGCGCGGGCTGTATGACAAGGGCGAGCAGGGCAAGCTGCTGCGGATTGGCGTTAATACGAAGGGCTGCTCCGGCCTGTCGTACGACATGAGCTGGACCGATGTGCCGGCACCGACCGATGAGGTGGTGAAGGACAAGGACCTGACAGTGCTGGTCGATCGTAAGGCCAGCTTGTTCCTGATTGGGACTGTCATGGATTATGAGGTCAAGGCGCTTGCTTCCGGGTTTACGTTTGTGAACCCGAATGAGAAGGGGCGGTGCGGCTGCGGGGAGAGTTTTCACGTTTGAGGGAAGGGCGGGGCTCCGCCCCATCAGCGTTAGGATAAGCTTTTGGCGGAGAATATCCTTTGCCTGACCCGCCTCCTTCGCGATTCAGCAAGCCGGCGGCAGATCCGGCCCCGTGCGTTGATAAAGTCCGCCAGGGTGAACGTGTCAGGCA
>CALQHT020000333.1 GCA_943330455.2 Nitrosovibrio sp. Nv4
CCCCTTTCGTCCATGACCCAATAAATGGCCTCCAAGGCCCAGCCTTGGTGGGGGTCGAGGGGGCAATGCCCCTCGCGGGGTTTGGGGCGGAGCCCCAAGGCTTCCACCTGGCCCGACTGAACCGGCCAACCCGCTGGCAACGCCCCTCGCGGCCGGGGCATCGCCGAACCGAACGCGCCGTGGTATCGCTGCGTTCTCAGACCCTGACCCAGGACCCAACTTGCCGCCTCCGCCCCGCCTGTTCGCGATCAGCGATTTGCATGTCGACTACCGGGAAAACCGGGCCTTCGTCGACACGATCATGCCGGACAATCCGGGTGATTGGCTGATCGTTGCCGGCGATGTCAGCCACCGGCTCGATCAGTTGACCCTTGTTCTGGAGCTGTTGCGAGACCGGTTCGGAAAAGTGATCTACACGCCGGGCAACCACGATCTGTGGACCCGATCCGACGATGGTGGCGGATTGCGGGGGGAGCATCGCTATCGGCGCCTGGTCTCGATATGCCGAGAACTGGGTGTATGCAGCCCGGAAGACCCGTATCCGATCTGGCATCAGGACGGGGAGGACTTTGTCATCGCCCCGTTGTTTCTGCTGTACGACTATACTTTGCGTCCGGAGGGAACCACCAAACAGGACGCAATGGCGCGGGCCTATGCGGCCTCGGTCGTGTGTGCCGACGAATTGCTGCTGTTCGCCGATCCCCATCCCAGCCGGGAAGCCTGGTGCGAGGAGCGGGTGCGCATCACAACCGCGCGCCTCGATGCCCTGCCGGAAGGGCTGCGCACGGTCCTGATTTCCCACTGGCCGCTCCATCCAGGGCCGACGCGGCGGCTGCGCCACCCGGAGTTCGCGATCTGGTGCGGGACGCGCGCCACCGAGGACTGGCATCTGCGCTATCGCTGTGCCGTGTCGATCCATGGGCATCTGCACATCCCGCTGACGGATCATTACGACGGCGTGCGGCACGAGGAAGTCTCCCTCGGCTACCCGCGGGAGCGTCATGCCAGGACACGGCCGATCCAATATGGACCGCGGTTGGTGTTTCCGGATAGGGCCGCCTGACAGGGCGGATCAGTCCGTGATCGATCGGGTCAGGCTCAAGCGTGCCAAAGGTCCGGTCCCCGATTTTCATGTGACCGCCAGGGGCGGCCAATCCGACGATGAAGAAACGATACAGTTAGAATAGGGCGATCGAAAGACCAAGTGTTCAAGCGGCCATTGTTGCGGCACTTGCCCTGAACAGGCACCATCGTCCGGCCGCGGCCAAGATCGGTGGCTGGATTGGGGGGCTGTGCTGTCCGGGCCTGGCGTCTTCGTCTGATATCGTCTCGCGACAGCCAGGCCCGGTCGCAGTCGGGCTCATTGTACTGCCAGACGGTGAAAGAATTGGCTGCCCGGTCGGTGCCACCCCGTCATGACGGGGTGGCGGAGCCGGTTCGTCCTACTTCTCGGCGTTCATTTCCTTGAACACTTCGCACGCGGTCAGCAACGCTTCACGCACCAAAGGCGCACCGACATAGCCGGCCAGATGTAACAGCGCCTCGGACAATTCGTCCTCGGTCCAGCCCTGGTTGCGCGCGAAGCGCAGATGCAGCTTCAGTTCCGGATCGCGGCCCTGCGCGACGTCGGAGATCACGACGATCAGCGCGCGGGTTTTCAGATCCAGGCCCGGACGGGTCCAGAGCGTGCCGAAGATGGTTTCCTGGGTAACTTCGGCGAATTTCTCCATGATGGGATTGCTGTAGACGGAGCTGTCCAGCTTGTCCGCATACGCGTCCCCCATCAGCTTGCGTCGCATTGCCCTGCCGGCGATCCGGCGTTCACTGTCTGCCATTGGTCGTCTCCCGTTGGATTGTTGATTGTGCAGTCTACTCGTTCGGTGGGCGGCCGCCAATCAGGTCAGGCCGATGCGCGCTTTTCCTGCTGCCAGCGGGCCAGAATTTCATGCGATTTCCCGTTTGTCGGGTCCATCGCCGCGTCGTGGCCGTCAAGTTTCGTGGTCAACTCGATCACATAGCCATTCGGATCGCGGAAATAGATCGACCGGATGATGGAATGGTCGGCCGGCCCCCGCACATCGACCCCCGCCGAACGTCCCTTTGCCAGCATGGAGTCCAGCGTCGCCGCATCGACCTCCAGCGCGATATGCAGGTCGAAATCGTGCTGGGTCTTGAAATCGAACGGTGAGCCGGGAACCTCGAAGAAGGCCAGGTAGGATTTGTCGCCGAGTTCGAAGAAAATATGGAGCGCGCTGGTGTCGCGACCGGTCTTGGTCTGGCCGATCCGCAACGCGCCGGCCAGGGGCAGGCCGAGGAAGTCCTCATAGAAGGCGCGGGTTTCCTCGGAATCGCGGCAGCGATAGGCGTTGTGGTGCAGGCCCTTGATCATCACGCGGTCAAAGTTCCACGACCACGTAGTTCTGCTCGATCGTCACGGGCACGGTTTCGGCAACAAACGGGCCCTTGGCCAGGGTTTCACCCGCAACGACCTCCACCTTGTAGGTGCGGGCTTTCACGCTGTCCGGATGACACCAGGACTGGCCGGTCTTGATGTCGAATTCCCAGCCATGCCAGGGGCAGCGCAGCATTTCCCCTTCATGGGACAGGCTGTATTCGCCGGGGCGGCTCGATTCGAACCGTCCCATGATCGGCCCCAGGCACAAGGCCGCCCCTTCATGCGGGCAACGATTGATCAGCGCGTAGTATTCGCCATGGACGTTGTACACACCGATCTCGCGCCCCGACACCGTGACGATCTTGCAGGTGCCGCGGGCAATTTCGTCAACGGTGGCAACGACATGACGAGCCACTTTGTGTGTCCTACACCAACCCGTAGAACGACAGCGCGTTCTCGCGGAACAGCATCTGCTTTTGCTTCTCGGGCAACGGCACCTTGAAGGCGTAGCGCGGATCGTCCTGATCCCAATGCGGATAGTCGGTGGAGAACATGATGCGGTCCCAACCGATCCACTCACAGGTGGCGAGCAGGTCTTCGGGGCGCTCCGGTTCCTCGATCGGCTGGGTCGTGACCCAGATATGCTCACGGATATACTCCGACGGCAGCTTCTTCAAATGCGGCACTTCGTCGCGCAGCCGCTTGTAGTGCTTGTCCAGGCGCCAGGCCAGCGACGGCAGCCAGGCAAAGCCGCCTTCGACGAGGGCGACGCGTAGGTTGGGAATATGCTCGAACACGCCTTCGATCACCAGGCTGGTGACGAGCGCTTCCTTCGACTGTGGATAGGACGGGTGTTCTTCGTGATAGAAGGACGGCCAGCCGCCGCCGGTGGACGGATGACCCGATGTGCCGCCGAGATGCAGCGCGATGGAGTAGCCGTTGGCGGCACAGGCTTCCAGGATCTTCCAGTAGCGGCGCCTGCCCAAAGGCTCCAGCCCGCGCGGCGGGATCATGACATGGGTGAAACGCCGGTCGCCAGCCCGCAGTTCGATCTCTTTGATCGCGGCTTCGGTGTATTCGGTGGTGATCTGGATCGCCGCCTTCAGGCGCGGTTCGGCGTCGCACCACACCTGCGCTTCCCAGTCATTCGCCGCTGTGCACATCGCCGCGCCGAATTCCAGGTTGCGTTCGTCACCGCCGCGGCCCAACAGCGGCATCATCATGCCGTAGGACACGCCGAACGCGTCCAGCAACTGTTCGCGCATCAACGCCAGGTCCGAGCCCGGGTGCCCGCCATCCTTCGGCCACGCGTCATGGCGCATGCCGGTGCCGGGCGACATCCGCGGATAATTCGGTGCCGCACCGAACGGAGACCGCGCTCGGCCGCCGATCGTCTGGCGATGCTTGCGCCATTTCTCCGACAGGAACTGGTCCAGATCGGCGGGGGATTTCGTGTAGGGATGCACGTCGCAATCGACAAACCCCAACTGGGTCTGCGCGCTGACATCGGGCTTGCGGTCCGTCACCGTGACATTCATCGGAAGGACTCCTACGGTTTCAGGCGAGTATAGGTTTTCAGCGGATTTTCGACCTGGATCTTGCGCAGCAGGCGTTCGGGCAGCCCATCGGGAAGCGCGTCCGTGCCGTCAAAATGCCAGTGCGGGTAGTCGGTGGAGAACAACAGCATGTCCTCGCAGTCGATTTCCTCGATGATCTTCAGCAATTGTTCGGTCTTGGGCGGCGTGTCGAAGGGCTGGATGGTCAGACGCACATGCTCCCGCGCATAGTCGGCGGGGGATTTGTCCAGCCATGGCACTTCGGCTCGCACGCCGCGCCAGGTCTTGTTGGCGCGCCACATCCAGGCGGGCAGCCAGGTGACGCCGGATTCCATCAGCACGATCTTCAGGCGCGGGAACTCCACGAAGGCGCCTTCCGAGATCAGGCTGTTCAGCACGCCCGCGAACCCGGTGGACCAGGAGACGTAGTCTTCCAGGTAATAGGACGGCCATCCGAGATTGGTGGGCGGATGCCGATACGAACTGCCGGCATGCACCCCGATCGGCAGATCCGCCTGCTCCGCCGCGCGCAACATTGGCCAGTTCAGCCGCCGGCCGAGGGGCAATTCGGTCATTTCCCACACCAGGACCTGCACGAAGCGGGGATCGGCCGCGCAACGTTCGATTTCCTTGGCGGCGAGGTCGGGGCTGTGCATGGGCACGACGATCGAGGCCCTCAGCCTCTCGTCCCTATCCAGCCATTCCTTGCTGATCCAATCGTTGATCGCTCGGCAGAACGCTGCCGAAAGGTCTTCCGAGAAGATGGCAGGGGAGCCGTGCAGGACGTTGCAGATCGCATACCGGGTCTGAAACGCGTCCAATGCTTGCGTCTGGAGCGTCGTCAGGTCGCTGCCCGGGAAGCCTTTCGGCGGGCGCCAGTCGGGGCGAGCGTTGATCGGCGCGTTGGGCGGGAAGGCGCTGGCGTTGTAGTTGTCGCGGTCGAGGCCTCGCATTTTGACGTGGGCGCGCCAGTAGTCGTCCAGATAGGGGACGAGCACGTGGGTTCCGGGCAAGGCCGGATGGATGTCGCAGTCAATGGCTCCTGGCGCGGGGATTGTCACCGGCGCTCCTCCTGGTTGGTGGGAGGATAGGGCGGGTGGGGGTTGGGTTCAATGGTGGGGTTTGGGGGGATTGTCTGAAGGCTTGGCGGCTTGCGCTTTAACTTCGGTCTTGGATGGCGAAGCGTCGAGGGCGGCGTCCGGAGCGACTGGCCGGCCCGGGAACCCTGGGCAAGGACGGCAGCGCGAAACGCTCGACTCGTGGCCGCGATATGGACGATGATGCCTATATGAGTACACACAGTATCGCCGATGCGACCAGCCAGCTTCCGTGCTTGATCGACCGCGCGCTGAACGGCGAGTCAGTGGTGATTTCGCGCGACGGCCAGCCGGTCGTCGAATTGCGGCCGCTTCCGGCCATGCCCAGGCCCGTGACTCAGGCCGATATCGACTGGCTTGACGCGCACCGGGTGGGCCAAACCCAGGCCGGTCTCGACGCCGCGACCGAGGTGCGGCGTATGCGAGACGAAGGGGTGTAGTGGACGTCTATTTGGACGCCAGCGTCATCGTCGCATTGCTGACCAACGATGCGCTGACCGCTCGCGCACGGGCTTTCCTTCAGTCCGGGTCATTGACGCTTTTCATCAGCGATTACGCCGCGGCGGAGGTTGCATCCGTCATTGCGCGTCGGGTGCGCACCGGTGAACTGACCGAGGTGGATGCGAGGGCCGCGTTCGATAGCCTGGACCAATGGACACGGACGTTCGCGCGACCCATCGAAACAGCGCCCGGCGATATTGCGATGGCGGCGCGCTTTATTCGGCGTCTCGATCTCACGCTTCGCGCGCCTGATGCGATCAACATCGCGATCGCGCGGCGGTTGGGTGTTGTTCTGGCGACGTTCGATAAGGGGATGGCGTCCTGTGCGTCCACCTTGGGTGTCGTGGTCGCGTCGGCGTAGCGGACTACGGATATACGCCTTACTGAGACCCAAGTAACTGGGGGCCAGGCCAGCCCACTCTGCGGCAGTGGCTTCCGGAGACGGGCGGATTGTTTTGAGTGACCAACGGAATCCTGGAACATCAGTTCTCTGGTCCGAGACTCCAAGGATCGATCACCGAGACGCCCGCGGCAATGAATGGCGCGGTATCTCCGGTTGCCACTGTGTACCCATGGGCGGCGGCGATGGCTGCGATCTGCCCGTCTGCCACGCCAATTGTTTGACCTGCGCCGCGCGTCCGGGAGACAAGCAACGCGAAGTAGCGGGCCGCGCGGGTATCAAAGGCCAGTGTGCGCTGCTCGCCAAATGCGCTTACGATCTCGCTGATCCGTGCCTCCAGTCTGGACCTGCGAAGTCCGAGCGGCATCAGTTCGATGCCGAGCAGCAGTTGGGCGAGGTTGACGGTCGTGAGATACAGGGTGTCGAGTGCCTGGCGGTCGAGCCAGGCCGCGATCGCTGGATTGGCGTCTGCCTTCAAGGGTTCCGAAAGGACGTTTGTATCGACGATCATCATCCAAAGTCAGCGGGTTCGGCCGGCGTTTTATCCCGCGGCGCGGCCACGTCGATACCGCCGAAGTCCCGACCGATCGCGGCGAGGGTGGAGCCGAGGCCGAGCTTTTTGTCTGGGTTCACTGCGTCGTCGAGGATGGCCCGGACCTTTGCTTCCATGCTGCGGCCATGCCTGGCGGCTTGGATGCGCAGGGCTTTGTGGGTTTGGTCGGAGAGGTTTCGGACGTTGAGTGTGCCGATGACGGTATCATATTCCATGGTGTGGTATTGTTGATAGCGTGGTTGTGTTGTTGGGGGCAGGTCCATCCGACATGTGAGACATTTGCGACACCGGACGTGATGGATGGTGATCAAGTGGCAATTCTGACGCAGAGTGCGGGTTGGTCCAGCCTTTTGGAAGGTGATGTCGTGTTCGATTTTGACCAATTCGTCCTCTACGTCGCGGCGGCCTGCGTGCTCGCCGTCACGCCTGGCCCCGGTATTTTTTAGGCTCTTATAGCGGTATTTGTTGAAATCGGCTAGGATGCCACCGGCGGGGGGGCAGCATGGAAGCGACTGCATTCGAAGCGTGGCTTGACGGGATCGCTGGTCTTACCGAATCTCAGCGGCAGCAGGCATTACAGGTGCTGGTC
>CALQHT020000334.1 GCA_943330455.2 Nitrosovibrio sp. Nv4
TCGGCGTCGACGGTGGTGTCGGTGTCACCGGCCTCACGCGCGGGATCGTCGAGAAACAGCGCGACGTCCGCATGCAGGCTGGGCTGATTGCCCTTCAGCGCCAGGGCATAATCGCCACCCTGTGCGACGATCTGGGCGGCGATGGCGCGCTGACAGTTCAACGCATCGACCGTGACGATGGTGTCCTTCAGCGACAGCATCCGCAACAGTTTCGGCACCGCGGTGATTTCGTTGGATTTGGCGTCGGTGGCGATCTGGCCCAGGACCATCCGCTGCTCGCAGCCCCAGGCGCTGACCATGTGCAGCGCGGATTTACCGCTGGCGGTGTCGAAGGAGCGGCGCAGCACCTTTCCGTCGATGGCAACGACGCCTTCACAGACCTGAGAAAACTCCGTCATGAACCGCTGGAACGCCACCCTGAACTGATCGGGATCGAGGCGGCGGAACAGCCGGCTGAACGTGTCGTGGCTGGGCGGACCGTTCCTGAGGTCGAGGAATTCCCGCAGGAATGGCTCCTTGGCTTTAGCGAACAGCGCCATATCCACGGCCCCCTGGCCGCCGCACAGAACCGTGCACAAGGCGATGATCAGGAGGGTATGGAAGTCGTGCAGGGCGGCATTGCCGCTTCTTGGGTCGTCCAGGTCTTCGAAGCAGCCGGTGAACCGGTCCAATGTTGCCTCCTGGGGTGGTTTTGACACCCAAGGAGGTAGAATCGGCCGAATCCGATTCGGTCAAGCATTCTTGCCACAGTCAAGCGAAACCGAAGTGCGATTCGCCTGGAGTGCCCTGGCCTAGGCTGCTTCCTCCATCTCTGGCAGTGGTAGGACGGCTCGGATTTGCTGGCGGGTCGCCGCGTCTATCTCGAAGGCGAGACGCAGGTTACCTTGGCTCGTCCCCACAGCACGGGAACGTAGTACCGTGGGAATCCCCTCGATTCGCAGGAAACCGACAGTTCCGTCTGGGATCGCAGCCACCCCGGCCAGTTGCGCCCCGCCCTCCGACAGATCGATCAGCCGCGCGGGCACGATCGTCTGGCCCGCGACTTCAAGATGGCAGGTCAACGACAACGGGTGCCGTTCATGCGCTCGGCGATCGACCTCGGCGGCAAAGGTTCGCACCGCCCTCACGATCGCGCGCTGCAAATCGGACGTGACCGCGTCCACGGAGCGCGTGTTCTCAGTCACTTCATCCGCATAACGCCCGGCCTGTTCCGCCTCCCGGGCGACTTCGGTGTTGCGCGCGCCCATGTCATTCACGGCGGCGGCGGTTTCGGCGACGTTGCGGGCGATCTCGGCCGTCGCGGCGCCTTGTTGTTCGACCGCGGCGGCGATCGACGCGGAAATCGTGTTCACCTCACCAATGGTCGTTTCGATCCGGGCGACCGCCGAGACAGCAGCCGCGGTTGCGGCGCGGACCTCTCCGATATGACGAGCGATTTCCTCGGTCGATCGCGCGGTCTGGTTGGCGAGTTGCTTCACCTCGCTTGCGACCACCGCAAAGCCCTTGCCGGCTTCCCCGGCGCGCGCGGCCTCGATCGTCGCGTTCAACGCCAGCAGGTTCGTCCGCGCCGCGATGTCGCCAATGATGTCCGCCACGTCGCCGATGCGTCCGACCCTTTCATTCAGGGCCTCGATCGTGGCCCTGGTTTCCGTGCCGGCCTCCACGGCCTGGTAGACAACCGTGGTGGAGTGATGGACCTGCCCGCTGATTTCCCGGATCGAGGCCGCAAGTTCCTCCGCCGCGCTGGCGACGGTCTGGGCATTGTCCAAGGCCGCCGTCGCAGCGCGAGCGGCACCTTGGGCGGCATCGCCGGTCCGATGCGCCAGCTCCCGCATTTCCGTGGCGGTGACCGTCATCGTCGCGGTGCGTGCGCCAAGTTGTTCGACCGCGAGGTTGGTTTCGGTCTCCACCCTATCGGCCATGCCCGTCAGGGCGGCCTGCTTCTCGGCTTCCAGGCGCTCTTGGTTGCTCTCGTTCTCCTCGCGCATCCGGGCCGCATCGATGAGGCTATCGCGATACCGCCTGACCGTCCGCAGCATGGTCCCGATTTCATCCTTGCGCTCATCGGTGGGGACCGGCGTCGCCAGGTCTCCCCGGCCGAGCGCGTCCATCACATGGCTGACTGCGATGATGGGGGTCACGATGCCGCGCACCAGCCAGATGCCCAGCAGTGCGGAGCCAATAAGCGCGCCCACGATCCAGGCTATCGTCAACGTGATCGTGTCCCAGGCCGCTGCTTCCTCCTGGGTTGCATGCCGAGCGAGATCGCTGGCCAACCGATCCTCGACCTGTTTCATCAGGTCGATCCGCGCCGTGGCGGTCTTGAACCAGTCCGTGCCCGACACGCCGGTTGTCGCGCCGCCGACACCGGCATTGATGGCGACATCGCGCATCCGTTCCGCCTCCCGGACGGCCGGGCCGGCCACGGTCTGGCGCATGAAATCGCGTTGGGCCGGCGTCGCGTAGGCATTGAACGCGTCGAGATAGACAAGCTGCTCCGCGACCGCGGCCAGGAAGGCGCGATGCTGGAGCGCGGTGAATTGTCCGCTCGTGAAGCCCGCCGCGGCCGTCGCGCGTTCCAGCCCCGCACGCTCTTTCATCGCAAGGTAGCTGTCATAGGCGAGCAGGCCGGTCGTCAGCACCGGGTTCACGGACGATTTCACGGCTTCACGCGGAACCGAGAGCAAACGAGCGATCAGACCGGTATAGAACCGATTGGAATCCGGACCGGCGATGCGCTGGGTTGAGACATCCGTCCGGCGGACATCGAGGTCCGTGGTTGCGGCAAGCCCCGCGGCTATCGCATCCCGCACCTCGGCCGTGTAGGCGTTCATGGGCAGCCGTTCGGCGCTTTGTTTCACCATCGACAGGCGATTATCGGTGAGCCTGCGTTGGTCCGGCAGGGTGGCTGCGAGCTGGGTGCCCTTGCTGTTGAGAAAGACCGCGGACATACCGCGTTCCTTCTGCAACTCATGGACAAGGTCGCTGATCTGCGTGGTGAAATTGGTCAACGCATGCAGATGGCCCATCTGGTTGGCGCGTTGCCATTGTACCCCGATGACCGAGGCGGCGAGGGTCACGGCCGTGACGACCAGCAGCGTGGTCGCGAGGGCCATACGCCATGCGATTGGTGTGTTTGCGCCGAAGCGTCGTAGCAGGTGCATCGTCGGATACCGCTCCAGGCCGAGGGGGCCATTCTGGGTGATCCGGTATCACGACAAACTTAACAACTCGTTGATGGCGCCGGGGCATGTGTCGCCAACCGGGAAGCGGCAGGCACCGACCGCGCCCAAAGCAAATCGAGCATCACGGTCGATTTTCTCCGCCGCGTTAACCATGCCTTAACCGGACTCAGCGGACGCTGTTCGTGTTCCCGAAAGGTTCATGACATGATCCCGCTCCGGTCCGTCGCGTTATTCATGCTGCTCTGCATGTTGTTCTGCCCATCATCGGCCCACGCCTTCGATCCGAGAGCGACCGACATCATCGCTCTCCGCCTCGGCATGGTCGAGGCGGACGTGGCCGCGAAATTGTTGGAACAGGGCTTCGACGGGCCGGCTTTCCGGCGCGACCACCAGCCGTGCCGCCTGGATGCGAGCAAACGCTGCCTGATTTCCATCTCCACCCGAACCATGGATGGGTGGATCTCGGTCACGTTCGACCGTGCGTCCACCAACGATCCCGACCGGGTCGTCACGATTGCTTACTGGCTCGATGCGAAGCGGTCAGGCGAAGCGGAGGCGATAACGGTTTCCATGTTGGAGCGCTATGGCCCACCGGATATCGCCAGTCCCATGACGTGGTGCGATCGTCCGACCGGGATCGGACCGTGTTCCGTCAATCGCGCGAACATGGTCCTGCAGGCCAGCAACGGCAGCGCCATGCTGTTGCGGCTGACGGAAAGATCGCCGACGCCGCAGAGCCAGAGCCAGGCCCGCGGGTCGGTCCGATAAGCGAGCGCTCGGTCCGGCGCCGTCTTGTCAGACCCCACTCGGCTGCGCATATCGAATGCACCATGCCCAGACAGACGCGCAAACCCATCCGCCGCCGCCCGGTTGCTCCGCCGCCGGTCCCGGTCACGTCCCAGGACGGTCCCGATCTCAAACAAGCGGCTGCCCCGATCGAGGACACCAGGACCGGCACGGACCTGACAGACGAGCAGATTCGCCGTACCCTCGAAGCAGCCTACACGTAGCGGATCAGCCGTTCCCGAACGCGTCCACCGCGGCCTGGGCCAGGCTGTTATCCACACAGGCGGCGAACGGAATGTCGCGTGACAACGCCCCGCCCGAGCGCATCGCCGCCGCCAGCCGTTCAAACCCCTCCTGCCGCAGCACCGGGTCGGGACCATAGAGGCCCAGGGCCCGATAGCGGTCGATAGCGGCCGCGAAGATCGGTGCCGGCACATCCGGGAAATATCCGGCCAGGGCCCGCGCCACCTCCTGCCCCGGCGTCGCACGGATCCAGCGCAGCGAACGATAGATCGCGCGCACCATCGCACCCAGTTCCTCCCGCCGTTCGGCGATCACCGGCCGGCGCGTGACCAGGGTCGTATAGGCGGTCAGGCCCCGGTTTGCCGCCGCGTTCCAGAGATGGAAACCGCCCGAGGCCAGCAATTCCTCCGCATAAGGCTGGAACACTTGCACCGCGTCCAACTGGCCGGCGCGCAAAGCCGCGGCATTGTCCGCCATGCTCGGCCCATGCGTGCGGTTCAGGGTGGCCGGATCGATGCCCGCACGCCTGATATCGTCCTGGAGGCACAGCCACGGGGTCGGCACCTCCGACACCGAGGCGAACCGGATTCCCACCAGATCCGCCGGCGAGAAATCGGGCTTCGGTTCCCGTCCGATCACGAAGAACGGGTCGCGCGCCACCACATCGCAGAAACACACCAGGTCGGACGCCGGGTCGGCATCATGCGTCAGCAGCACCCGCAGCGGCCCGCCCCACATCACATCGATCCGTCCGGCCCGCAGGTCGGCCGCGGTGCGCGCCGGGTCTGGCGAGTCCCGCAACGTGACCTCCACCTTTTCCGCCTCATAGGCGCCGATCGCGTGGGCGGCATAGAACGGCGCGTAGAACAGGGCACGGAAGTTTTCGGACAGCGTGATCATGGGTTTGAGCCTTCCCGGATGAGCGTTCGATCAGGCGGCGAGGTCCAGCGCTCCGTCCGGGCCGATTCCCGCCCGCACCAGTGCCTGGCGCAACCTTTCCCGTTCGGCGTCGGTGATGCGGACCAGCGGCGCGCGCACCACGGCGCGGTCCATGCGGCCGAGCATGACGAGGCACTCCTTCATGCGGTTGTGCATGTCGAGCGCTGGGGCGGCATAGAACGCCTGCGCAAGGGGATAGATGCGGTCGTTGATGGCCCGCGCGCCCGCCAGGTCATTCGATTGGATCGCCTGGAACAACGCCGCCTGCAAATCGGGAATGACGCTGCCCGATCCCGACAGCAGCCCGTTGCAGCCCATGGTCAGCGAATGCATCAGCCACGCCGAGTGGGTGGTCAGCACATTCACCGGCCGCGGCAAGGACTGCAACACGCGGATCTGGCGTTCATGGAGCATCGGATCGTTGCACCAGTCCTTGATGGCACGGATGTTCGGCACCGACTCGGCCAGCTTCACCAACGTGTCCAGCGGATAGCTGAGCGTGCTGCGCTCCGGATACGCAAACACGATGATCGGCAGATCGGTCGCCGCGGCGATCGCGGAGAAATGCGCGATCGCCATTTCCGGTCGCAACTGCCCGCCCATCGAGAACACCTGGGACGGGAAGACCAGCAACGCGGACGCGCCCTGGCTTGCCGCCATGCGCGCGATCCGCGCCGCTTGATCGGAGCCATCCGCCCAGACGCCGCTGATCACCGGCAGGCGGTCGCCAATTTCCTCCAACGTGACATCCAGGATGCGGCGCTGCTCCTCGAACGTGCAAGCATGCACCTCCGAGGCATGGCCGTTCACGGTAATGGCCGACAGGCCGCGTGTGGCGGCGACGTCGCGCAGATGGCGGCGCGTGCCACGTTCGTCGATGCTGCAATCATCGTTCAGGGCGAGCAAGGTCGCCGGGATGACGCCATGCGGCACGTAGTCCTTGAATCGCGGCATGCTGTGTCCTCCTGCTTGGGCATTCCCGTCGACAATACCCGGCATTCCTGGGTTTCGCATCCCGGTTTCTGAGGATACGCCACCCGACGTCCCGACGCCGCACCAACGGGGCTGGCGACGATCCCACGTGTCATCCGGGCGTCAGATCGCGCCGGCCAAGGTGATCGGCATCGCTCGCCGCGGGACAAGCGGTGTCGCATACGATTGTCCGCGAGGCGCGCTCACCCGAACACAGGCTTACGATGCGAGCCCAAAGGGAGTGACCGGGCCACTCAGCCTCACTGGTTCCTGGTGTCCATCCGGCTGCCAGAACAGGACTGTTTCGGAAGTATAATAGTCCGACGGGGTGGTAGCCATCGGCTCCGGCAGCAGAAGCTCGAAAGCTGTCTGTCCATCCAACACGATCTTTGTCACGGCAACATACTGCTCCGGATCGCGCGTGTTGTCGAAACCGCGCAGGAACACCTGGATATGCAAACACCCTTTCGGCGCTGGGGACGACAATGTGCCACGCAAGCCCGCCAAAATCGGGCCCGCGTAGCGTTGCTGACCGGATGCCTGGGGAATGGATGCAATGACCTGCGCGGATGGTGCCCGAATGATGATGAAGTCCGTCTCCTTCATCAGGCCGCGTAGTTCGACAAACGGCTCACTGGCGTCGAACTTGGAGATGCTGTCTCCAATTTCCGTCCAACCTGGGTTGATCCGCAGGAACTCCATGACCGCCCAGAACGGGCCAGGCTGTTCGACATTGTCCAGACAGATAATGCCGCCGGGCCGCAGCAAGCGGGCCGCGCTGCACAGGTCGAAATAGGCGCCTCCTCGCTGTTTGGAGTGGGTGGTAACGACCCAATCCGGTCTTCCTCAAGTGTTTCTCTGTTCGGTTGGGCGCCGTTTCTCCGTCCCGGCCTGACGATCCAAGGACGCCGGGGATGGCGGCTGTCAAGGATGGCCTCTTGGCCA
>CALQHT020000335.1 GCA_943330455.2 Nitrosovibrio sp. Nv4
GAAGGATTTCGCCACGATCCGATCCGTCCTCTCCACCGCCAGGAAGCAGGGGTGGAGCTTGCTCGAGACCCTGATGACCGATCCGTTCAGCCTGATCGGCCGATTACGATTGGTGGGAGATGCGGCGGGGTAGCTGGGCAGTTACGATCTTTCGAACTATTCGACCAACCTGATCATCAACCTGAACCCCGGTGAGTGGGCTTTGTTCTCGGCCGCGCAGTTGCCGGAACTGGACCGCACCGCTCCTGGCCTGCACCGCCCGCCGGGCAATATCAGCAATGCGAACCTGTATAACAACGACGCGCGCTCCCTGATTGAAAACGCGATCGCTGGGAATGGCAATGATTTTCTGACTGGCAACAGCGCGGATAACTGGTTCTCCGGCGGTTTGGGCAACGACACCATCGACGGTGCCGCCGGCAGCGCTGACACCGCCCTCTATGCCGGTTCGGCCGGCGATTACATGATCATCGACGAAGGGCAGGGCCGCTTCACGATCGTCGGTCCAGACGGATCCGATCGGCTGATCGGTGTGGAAAGGCTGCGCTTCGGTGCGTCCGATTCCGTTCCGATCGAGGCATCCCCCGATGACTATTCCGACACGATTGACACCACGGGAACCCTCGTCCTCGGCGGTTCCTTGGTGGCCGCGATCGGCATGCCTGGCGACCACGACTGGTTCCGCACGACGCTGACCGCGGGCATCACGTATTGGATCAATGTCGAAGGCGTTTCGAGCAAGCAGGGGACCTTGCCCGATCCCGCGCTTCGTCTGCTCGGTTCCGATGGCGTCACGTTCAAGGGGCTGCGCTTTGACACTGGCATAGGAGCTGACGTCTTTCTTTCCTACACGCCGACCGTCACCGACACCTATTTCATCGATATCACCGATTTCTCGGACGGGGCCGGCACTTATCGGCTCAGCGAGGTTCTGGCCGACGATTACTCCGCCAACCCTGGTGCTGCCGGGGATCTCGTTGGCAGCCGCGCCAAGAGCCTCGGTGGCGTGATCGATGCCGCCGGTGACCGAGACTGGTTCGAGGTCGAACTCACCGGGGGCCGGACCTACTGGTTCAGAGCCGATGGCGCCAGCAGCGGCCGAGGCACCTTGACCAATCCGTTTCTGCGTCTGATGGGCGATGACGGTCGCGTCGTCGTTGCCACGGACGACGATAGTGGCATCGGGCGGGATGCGTTTATCAGTTTCACCCCCAGCGCGGATGCGTCCTACCACCTGGAGGTCGGCGGAGCGGGCGATCAGACCGGCAGCTACCGGGTCGGCTGGTCGGTGGCGGATGATTTGCCCGCCAGCCCCGCAACGAGCGCCAAACTGACCGCGGGTCAGTCCCGGGCCGGCAAGATCGAAGCGGCCTTGGATGTCGATTGGATCCAGACGTCTTTGACGGCGGGTCAGACCTATTGGTTTGAAATGAAACCTATCGCCGGCACGGATGATGTCTCCGTTGTCGACCCGATCCTGCAACTGCGCGGCAATGACGGCATGGTCGTGGTGGCGCGGGACGATGACTCCGGGACCGGAACGCGTGCGTTCATTCGTTATACCGCGACCGAAACGGGAACCTATTTCCTGGCGGCGCTTGGGTATGGCGGGACCACCGGTTCCTATAGCGTCAGCATGGCGTTGGCCGACGATGCGCCGGAGGGCGCTGGAACGAACCGCACGCTCAATCCCGGCGCCAATGTCGGTGCCGCCATCTCCTTCGCGTCCGACAGCGATTGGTTCCGCACCAACCTGTCCGCTGGCGAAACCTATTGGTTCAGCGTGGAAGGCGCGTCGAGCGGCAAGGGAACGCTGACATCAAGCATGCTGCGGATCATCGGCGCGGATGGCGAGAAGGATCTGTTGGCCAGCAATATCGGCGGCGTGGGAGAGGACACGTTCATTGCGTTCACGCCCACCAAAAGCGGCCCCTATCACGTCGCGGTGGCCGGGATGGACGGTGGCGCCGGAACCTATCGGGTCAGCGCGAAGGTGGCGGACGACTATGCCGCGGTTCCGGCGACCGGTGGCACGTTGGGTACCGGCCCCGGCGGTTCCGGCCCCAAGACGGTGTTCGGCGCCATCGACGTCGCGGGCGACAGCGACTGGTTCCGCACCTCCCTGTCGGCCGGCCACACCTATTGGTTCAGCATGGAAGGCAGCCCGACCGGCAAGGGCAGCCTGGCCGATCCATCGTTGCGGCTGCTCAACGCGGATGGCACGTCTGTTGTTGCCTTCAACCGCGATGGAGGCGTCGGCACCAACGCGTTCATGGCCTAGACGCCGACCGAAACCGGGACTTTTTATGTTGCCGCCGCGGGAATCGGGGGCAGCGGGACCTATGTGCTCACGCGGACCGAGGCGGACGACGCGGCGCCAAACCCGACGACAGCCCGGGTGCTGTCCCCCGGTGGCATCGCCAGTGCCCGGATCGATGATCCCGGCGACAGCGACTGGTTCCGCATCTCGCTGACGGCCGAACAGTCCTATTGGTTCGGCATGCAGGGCAGTGCGTCCGGGAAGGGGACCTTGGCGGATCCGGTGCTGCGGTTGCTGGGCGCCGACGGCATGGTGAAACTGGTGTCCGATGACGATGCGGGGGCGGGCAAGGACTCGTTCTTCGGCTTCACGCCGACGGCGAGTGGCATTTATTACCTCACGGCGGAAGGGTATGGCGGGGCGGTCGGCACCTACCAGATCAGGACGATGCTGGAAGATGATTACGCGGCCAATCCAGCCACCATCGGCCGTCTGACCACGTCCGCGGCTGTTGCGGGCACCATCGATGGCCGAGGCGATGTCGATTGGTTCGGCACGCGACTGACCGCCGGCCAGACCTATGTGTTCGATCTGGAGGGCGCACCGACCGGCAAGGGCAGTCTGGCCAATCCGTATCTACAAATATATGGAAATGACGGCACGGTCCTGCTTGGCTCCAACGCGGACGGCGGGGATGGGGTGAACGCACGCCTGTCCTACACACCGACCGAGACCGGGCTGTATCACGTTGCCGCTCTTGGCAGCGCGGGCACGGTCGGGACCTACCTACTGCGGATGGGGCTCTCTCATGCCGCGGGACCGTCGGCGATGGCGTTCATTGCGGGTGGTGTTCCGAGCGGTTCGGGTGCGGCGGTGGGTGCGTCTTTTGCCGCGTTGGACCTTGGTGTGGTGACGGGGCCGGGGGATTTGCTCCCTTCGATCGGTTTGGGTGAGGGGGTTGATGGGTTACCGCCATCCGCGATGGTCGCGGCGGGTCTGGTTGCGGCCGAACCGCTGATCGGTGTCTGGGGGGATGGGCCGGCCGACCGGTGGTCTCTGTGACGTTAAGAAACAAAAAGACATGATATGAAGTAAATTCGCGATCAGGATCCGGTGTCGGTTAGAAAAACCACGGCGATATCGTCAATGGTCGTGTGTTCGTCCAGAAATTCTCATGATGGTGCGCAATCGTCATGCGGGCATGGCTGAGCATGTTTGGGCGATTGATGGAGGCGGTGACAATATAATCATTTCAACGGTCTTGGCCGACGGAGATGCCCGGATCAAGCCTGGGCATGACGATGAGGCTGCCATGTCCGGTCATGACGAGACTTGCCGATGCCGATCCGGTCCTAATTGACGGGATCGGGGGGCGCGCATTACGGTCTTTTCGCGAAATTGTGATGCTTTGTGTGTGGCGCGATCATGAATCGCGCACGGATGGTGGTCGAGCCGGCCAGCGGCGACGGGTCGTTGATCCGCCCCAGGGTCACGCAGGCATCGGCCACGCGGGCATCGCGATCGCATAATCGGCCCGCGCTTGCGCACCACGCCGGATGGTTCGGGCCGAATGGTTCGGAATGAAGGCGTCGACTCCGGTTGATTGGCGCGATGCGGCTCAAGAGTGCCACAGGGGGGCATTGTCGATGAACAAGCGGGTGGCACCGCGGGATGGGGTTCGGCGCACGGGGGCCGGATCGGATCTTTGGGATGCGGATGCGGTGTTGGTTGGCCTGGACGGCCCGGTGGCCTGGCTTTTCGGAGCGGAGCGGATATCGGGACCTGTCATACGCGCGCATCACGTTCACCCCGGCCGAGACGAATATTGACCACATCGCGGCGTCTGGCAGTGGGGGCTCGGTCGGCAGCTACATGCTGACTTTGGCCTGGTCGCGTGTTTCAGGGCCGCCGACGAACCCGATGCCATACCGGTCGCGGGTGTAGGATTGGCCGCCGCCGCCGTGGCGCCCGTGGATTTACTCCCGACGGCGGGGACGCTGGGAAGCGAGGTGGCGCCGGCGCGGATGCCCACGATCGTCGGTGGTGTCATCCCGGTCGACCCACCGATCGGCGCATGGGGGATCGTTGCGACGGAGCGCCTGCCCTGACCCGGTCCGGCGCGACGCAAGCCGGGAGCGGTTTGACCCTGACCGGAAACGGCAAAGCCGCTCTGGATCGGTGCTTTGTCGTATGATTCATGCCAACGGCCCAATCCATTGACCGATAGCGTCACCTCATCGTCGTTGCCGGTGATGGGAAGCTACGGGGCAGTGGTTCGGACGAAGGGGATCACACGCTGTTACGTTCCGCTCACCGTGATCATGCTCTAACCGGCGCCCCGATCCGCCTGCAACACCGCCAAAACCCCGTCGCCATAGCGTTGCAGCTTCGACGCGCCGACACCCTTGATCTGCGCCAGTTCGTCCTGACAGCCCGGGCGCACAGCGGCGATTTCCCGCAACACCGTGTCGTGAAAGATCACGTAGGGCGGCACCGATTGCACGCGCGCCTGGGTGGCGCGCCAGGTGCGCAATGCTTCGAACAGCCCCTCCGACCCGGGACGGCTGACGGAGATTGCGGCTGGTGAGGTCTGCCGCCGCTCCGGCCGATCCGCCTTGCGTTCGCGCGCTGGGGCGTCCTGACGCAGGATCACCTTGGCTTCACCACGCAGGATCGGGCGTGCCTCATCCTGATTGAGGAACAGACCGCCATGCCCGGCCGTGTCGACATCGACGGCGCGGATGGCGATCAACTGGCGGATCAGGCCGCGCCAATACTGCGCCGGACGGTCGGCACCGACGCCGAACGTGGGTAGCCGGTCATGGTGATGGCGCAGCACCATCTCGGTCTTCTCCCCGCGCAGCACGGCGATGACGTGGATCATCCCGAAGATCTGGCTGGTGCGGTAGATCGCCGACAGCACCTTCTGCGCATCCACCGTCGCGTCGGCGGTCACCGGCGGATGATCGCAATTGTCGCAATGGCCGCAATCGCCGGTCATCGACTCGCCGAAACAGGCCAACAGGGTGCGCGTGCGGCAGGTCACCGCCTCGGTCAGTGCGACGATTTCTTCCAGCTTGGTGCGCATCACCCGGATCTGCGCGTCGGGCGCCGATGACTGCGCCAGCCAGTGGCGCGCCTGGGCGATGTCCTGGCCACCGAACAGCAGCAAGGTCTCGGACGGATCGCCGTCCCGCCCCGCGCGCCCGATCTGCTGGTAATAGGCCTCGGGGCTGTCCGGCATGTCCATATGCACGACGAAGCGCACATCTGGGCGGTCGATCCCCATCCCGAAGGCGATGGTGGCGACCACGACCAGCGGCTCCCCAGAGCGGAACCGGGTCAGCGATTCCCGCTTCTCCCGCGGGTCCAGCCCGGCATGAAAGGCCACCGAGGCAAATCCCTTCTCCCGCAATCGCGCCGCCACGCGTTCCGTCTTCGCTCGGCTGCCGCAATAGACGATGCCGCACTCGTTCTTGTGGCGCGCCAGGAAATCCAGCAACTGGGCGGATTCGCCGACCTTGGGTTCGGCGGCAAGGTGCAGGTTGGGGCGGTGGAAGCTGGAAACGAAGACCTCGGCCTGTTCCATGCGCAAGGCCGCGAGGATGTCGCTGCGGGTGCGGGAATCGGCCGTGGCGGTCAGCGCGATCCGCGGCACGCCGGGGAACAGGTCCGGCAGACGGGCCAGTTCGCGGAATTCGGGCCGGAACTCGTGGCCCCATTGAGACACGCAATGCGCTTCGTCGATCGCGATCAGCGAAATGTTCAGCCGCGACAGCCGGTCGAGCGTGCCGTTGCCCAGCAGTCGTTCGGGCGAGACATAGAGCAGGTCCAGTTGCTGCTCCAACAGGTCCCGCGTGACGGATCGCGCTTCCGCCGGGTCCAGTTCCGAGTGCAGGGCGCCGGCGTTGACCCCGACCTGGCGCAGCGCGGCAACCTGATCGTCCATCAGAGCGATCAGGGGGGACACGATCACCGCCATGCCCGGCCGACAGAGCGCGGGCACCTGGTAGCAGATGCTCTTGCCGCCGCCGGTGGGCATCAGCACCAGGGCGTCGCCGCCCGCGACCACGTGGCGCACCGCGGCTTCCTGCTGCCCGCGAAACCCGGGAAAGCCGAAGACGCGATGCAGCACACGCGCGGGATCAACCGCGGCGGGCGGCGCCATGAACGCGGTATCAGCGCTTGTGGAAACTGATCTCAACGCGGCGTGCTTCCTGTGCGGAAATGGCGAACTTCACCGATCCCTTGCCGAGCTGCTTCAGGCGGGCCGGGGCCACGCCAGCGTCCATCAAAAGATCGACAACCCGTTGAGCGCGCAGCTCCGACACCAGGACATTGGCCTTCTTGGAGCCGGTCGGGTCGGCAAAACCGATCACTTCCATGGTGCCCGATTCGGATTTCGCGATCTTGGCGAGCTGGCCGATGATTTCCTCGGCCGGGCCGTCGATGTCGGCGGACCATTCCTGGAAAAAGATCACGTATTTCCGGGGTGGTTGGTCGGCCCAGCCGGTGGAGACCATGCCGGCCAGTAACAACAACAGGATCGCAACGCGACGCATACCCGAGTCCCTTCTTAGATTCGGGCGCAGACTACAGGGCCGGCGGGCAATGCGCTATCGACGGTGTGGTAAGGGCGGGGCTTCCGCCCCGGACCCCTACCAGGGGCTTTGCCCCTGGACCCCACCAAAGGCGCGGCCTTTGGAATGCGATTCTTTTGGTGGCATGGGGATAGGGAGCCTACACGGACCTCTC
>CALQHT020000336.1 GCA_943330455.2 Nitrosovibrio sp. Nv4
AATGACAAATCGCATACGCTCGTCCATGACACCTGTGACTTTCCAAACCATCGGCAGGTCCTCCCTGCCGTAGATCGTGGACTGTCAACCATGTGCCCGGTCTGTTTTGTCAGGTATGTGCCCGGTTCATACCCCCGGCAACCCACGCTTCAACGGTGGGGCGCGGGTTGCCGCGTTTACCCCAGCAATGAGGGCGAGGCGGTGCATCACACGATCCAACCGAGATCGCACGCGGCCTAACCCGCGTCCGACTCCCCGTCACCCTCCGCCGAGCCGAGCCCGATCTGCTGCTTGATCCCCGCCCAGTGCGCCAGCAACGGCCCCAGCGACGCATCCCCCGCATGCTCGGCCAGATGCCGGTCTAGCGCCGCCGCCTGTCCCATCGCGGCCGCGCCCTTCGTCGCATCCCGCGCCGAAACGGCGTCATTGAACGCCGCCACGAAGCCTTCCAGCAACCGCCGCGCCTCCTCCGCCGCCGGGGACGGAGCCGTCGCCGCCCGTTCCTGCATCATCGCCTGATACACCGAGTCCCCCAGGACCGCGCGCAGGGTCGGTTCCACCTCCGCCCCCCGCCCGGCCTGCACCAACGCATCCGCCAGACGCTCGGCCACCGCCGCCAGGTAGGGGCCAAACCGTTGCGGCAGGGAGTAGAAGCAGGTCCGGAACGCGGTCAGGCTGTCCGTAAACGCCGTGACCGCCGCCCCCAGATCGCCGGCCGCCCGCGTCACATCCCCCATCACCCCCAGGCTGGTCGCGAGATCGGGGAGATAGGCCGCCGGGTTCGCCCGAGCCAGTTGCTCGTACATCTCGATGGCGAGCCGAGCCGGTTCCTGCGCCCCAGTATAATCGCCGGTTAAGCTCAGGTGGCTGGCGAGGTTATTGAGGCGGCCCCCAAGAACGGAGAGATGGGCCGCCTGATTCTCTCGCGCCAATTGTTTGCCGATCTCGACGGCGCGCCGAGCCGGTTCCAGCGCCCCCGCACGATCGCCGGTTTCGCTCAGTCGGTTGGCGAGGTTGTTGAGGCTGCTCGCGAGTTCGGGGAGATAGGTGGACTGGTTCTCCCGCGCCAGTTGCTCGTTGATCTCGACGGCGCGCCGAGCCAGTTCTAGCGCCCCAACGTGATCGCCGGTTCGGCTTAGGACGGTGGCGAGGCTGTTGAGGTGCGTCGCGAGAACGGGGAGATATGCCGCCGGGTTCGCGCTTGCAAGTTGCTCGCCGATGTCGACGGCGCGCCGCGCCGGTTCCAGCGCCCCTGCGCGATCGCCAGTTTCGCTCAGGCGGTTCGCGAGGTTGTTGAGGCTGTTCGCCAGATCAGGGAGATAGGCGGCCGGATTCGCCCGCGCCAACTGCTCGCCGATATCGACGGCGCGCCGAGCCGGTATTAGCGCCCCTGCGCGATCGCCGTTTTCGCCCTGGCGGATGGCGAGGTTTTTGAGGCTGGTGGCGAGAACGGGGAGATATGCCGCAGGGTTCTCCCGGGCTAGTTGCTCATTGATCTCGATGGCGCGCCGAGCCAGTTCCAGCGCCCCCGCGCGATCGCCAGCTTCACTCATGCGGTTCGCGAGGTTATTGAGGCTGGTGGCGAGAACGGGGAGATATGCCGCCGGGTTCTCCCGCGCCAGTTGCTCGCGGATCTCGACTGAGTACCGGGCTGGTTCCAGCGCCCGCGCGCGATCGCCGGTTTCGCTCAGGGTGTTGGCAAGGTTGTTGAGACTGGTCGCGTGATCGGGGAGATAGGCCGCCGGGTTCTCCCGCGCCAGTTGTTCGTAAATCTTGACGGCGCGCCGAGCCGGTACCAGCGCCGCCGTGCGATCGCCGTTTTCGCCCAGGCGGATGGCGAGGTTGTTGAGGCTGTTCGCGAGACCGGGGAGATGGGCCACCGGGTTCGACCGCGCGAGTTGCTCGCGGATCTCGACGGCGCGCCGGGCCGGTTCTAACGCTGCCGCGCGATCGCCGTTTTCGCCCAGGTGGTTGGCGAGGTTGTTGAGGCTGGTGGCGAGACCGGGTAGATGGGCCGCCGGGTTCGCCCCGGCCAGTTGCTCGTTGATCTCGACGGCCCGTCGGGCCGGTTCCAGCGCGCCCGCGCGGTCGCCGGTTCCGCTCAGTAAGGCGGCGAGATTGTTGAGGCTGTTCGCGAGACCGGGAAGATAGGCCGCCGGGTTCTCCCGAGCCAGTTGCTCGCGAATCTCGACGGCGCGCCGGGCGGGTTCCAGCGCCCCCGCGCGATCGCCAGTTTCGCTCAGACGGATGCCGAGGTCGTTTTGCGCGGCGGCCTGCTCGGACGGGTCGGTGGCGGTGTCGACGGCGCGGCGTGCGACGGCCAGGGACAGGTCCAGCAGGGGTAGGGCGAAGCGCGGCAGGGCGGCAGCCAGGCGCAGGATTTCGTCGTGCGGCAGGGTTGGGACCAACGAGGCGATTCGGTCGATCGCGGTGGCGGCGATCTGCTGAACGGTTGAGCCGTGCTTGCTGTATGGCGTGTCATGCTCCGGGCGCAAGGCGCGGACCAGGACGGTCAGGATCAGGCCGGGGTCCTGGGGATGCAGTGGCGGGCCGGCCAGAGCGGCGCGCATCGTGGCCTCGATCAGGTCGGTGTGAACGGTTTCCGCGACGCGCAGGGCGACATGCTCGCCCAGGATGTCGGGTTGGATCGGGTGCCGGAAGACGCCGGCATCCGTCTCGGTGCCGTAAATCCGTGCCAGCGCGGCCAGAGCGGTGTCGCGCGCGGGGGCGCCGTAATCCTGGCCCATGCGCAGGGCCGCCAGAAGCGTGCCGGCGGCGCTTGTCGAGGCGCCCTGCACCAGAGTGATCTGCGCGGCGGCACCTTGCAGCAAGGCCAGGCCGCGATCGTTGTCGGGCACGTTGGGGCCGAGCGCGCGCTTCCAGAGGGACTGCTCCTGGTGGAACATGTGGGAGAGCAGGCTTTGTTCCGGGTTCGCGACGATCCCGCGCGCGCCCAGGAACGCCGCCATCGCGACCATCAGCGGCCGGTCGAAGTCGCGGCCGGACAGGTCGTAGCGTTTGGCGCCGCCCTCCGGAGGGGCCTCCCCGGCGTTGGCCAGGGCCTGGGTGAAGGCGGTGGTGGCGTCGTCCAGCAGGGCGGTTTGGTCCTGGGGAGACAACCGGTCCTCGATGGTTCGGAAGGGCGTGGGGTCGAACACGCGCGCCATGGCATCTTCGCGCGACAGGCCGTCCCACCAACCTTCCGGCGACCGGGCCAAGGCGAGCAGGCGGATGGGCACGGTGCTTTCGGTGGCATCGACCGTGACGGCGGCTTTTTTCAGCAGGTCGGCCTGGCTTTCGGCATAGTCGAACACCAGCAGCACGCCGCGCGCCGCTTCGTCCCGCAGCAGGTCGGGCAGGGCGCCGGACACTAGGTCTTCGGCGTTCTGACGGGACAGGAAGCGGCAACGCCAGCCCTGGTCGCGCAGGGTTTCGGTCAGTTCCAGGGCGAGGCGGGTTTTGCCGAACCCGCCCGGCGCCACATACAGGCGGCCGGGGAAGGTCTCCTCGTCCGGGTTAGTGGCCCAGGCCAGGGCCTCGGCCAGGATGCCGTCGCGGTCGAGGAACGGCACGATGCGATACCGCGCGACCAGCATGTTGGTCGGGCGCTGCCTGAAGGCTCGCCGAGCGCCGGGGGAGTTGGATGGGACGGCCCCGCCATAGTCCTGGACTTCGAACCAGGGGCGCAGACTCTCATCGACGGTCTTGCGGAGGTTGGTGCGTAGAGCGGTGATGGTGGCGTCAAGACCCACGGTCATCCGGTCATCCAGACCTTGCACCGCCTGCAACGTTTGCTCGCCCAGCACACGCGCCGCGTTCATCATGTCGATCTGGAACGCCTGCCCGGCCTGCCGGTAGCGTTTCGGATTGACGAGCAGATCGCCGAATGCGTCCAGCACCAGAGCCGCGAAATCCCGAGGTTCCGCCGTCGGAAATGTTCGCACGCCCCGGATCGCCGCGCCTGTAAAGACGGGCGGCACTTCCTCGGTCGGCCAGCCGACGATCTCAGCCAGGGTCGTGCCAAACCCGGTGGTGAGCGGGTGCGGCCCAACTGCCGATGAGTGGTGCGACAGATCGACGCGGTGCTTGTCGATCGGGGTAGTGCCGGCATGGCCGCGGTGATCGAACGCATCAAATCGGATCGCGCGCAACTTCTGTCGTGCCAGGGCACGGAACCGAAGCGTCTCGGGCGGATCGGCGGCCCTGGTCCAGTCAGCCGATCGCAGGACGGTCAGAGCGGCGCGAATCCAGGCGATCCGCAGCGCGCGAATCAGATCATGGCGGTCCTCGATAACGTCAAATGGATTGTGCTCGGCGAGACGCTCTGCCGCCTCTTGCCGCCAACGCTCCGGCACGGCGTTCGACGCTGCCCAACGCAGGCCTTTCAGGACCGCGCTGACCAGACCTCCTGTCCCATCCGCCGCCGCGATTCCGTCCGACATGCGGCCAATACTGGCGCCGTGCTGGCAGTATTGCAACCGAAACGGCCCACCACCCCACCACCCCACCTCCAAAAAACCATCACAAAGCGAATGCTTGCGAACCGACGGACGAAAGCCTATGTGGGGCCGCCAAGGTCGCGGAAAGGTCTACCGCCCATGGCGCTCGATATCCCCTCTCAGTCTCTCACGGCTTCCGATCGGGGCGCACCGCGCCCGCTGTCCTCTCGGATCGAAGAAGCCTTCGCTTTCGACGACGTGCTGATCGTGCCGGCCTACTCGCAGATCCTGCCCGGCTCGACCCGCACGCAGACGCGGCTCACCCGCGCCATCTCCTTGAATATCCCCATCATTTCCGCCGCCATGGACACCGTCACCGAATCCGAAATGGCCATCACCATGGCCCAGCTCGGCGGCATGGGCGTGATCCACAAGAACCTGACGCCGGACGAACAGGCCGCCCAGGTGCGCCGCGTGAAGAAGTTCGAATCGGGCATGGTGGTTAACCCGCTGACCATCCACCCCGACCAGACGCTCGCCGACGTGAAGGCGCTGATGGCGACGCACCGCATCAGCGGCATCCCGGTGGTGGAGCGTGAAACCAACCGCCTGGTCGGCATCATCACCAACCGCGACGTCCGCTTCGCCACCGACCCGTCGTTGAAAGTGTATGAGCTGATGACGCGGGAAAACCTCGTCACCGTGCACGGCGAATGCGGCCCGGAGGAGGCGCGCCGGCTGCTGCACAAGCACCGCATCGAGAAACTGCTGGTCGTCGACGAAGCCTATCGCTGCGTCGGCCTGATCACCGTCAAGGACATGGATAAGGCGGAATCGCACCCGCTGGCGAACAAGGACGAACTCGGCCGCCTGCGCGTCGCCGCCGCGACCGGCGTGGGGGAGGACGGGCAGACCCGCGCCCTCGCCCTGATCGCCGCCGGGGTGGATGTGATCGTGGTGGACACGGCGCACGGCCACTCGATGGGCGTGCTGGCGGCGGTGGAGGCGATCAAGAAGGCCTCCAACGCCGTGCAGGTGATCGCGGGGAACGTGGCGACTCCGGAAGGCGCCCGCGCGCTGATCGAGGCAGGGGCGGATGCGGTGAAAATCGGCATCGGCCCGGGCAGCATCTGCACCACGCGGGTGGTGGCGGGCGTGGGCGTGCCTCAGTTCACCGCGGTGATGGAAACCGCGGCGGCGTGCCGGGAGAGGGATGTGCCCGCGATCGCCGATGGCGGCATGCGGACCAGCGGCGACATCGTCAAAGCCATCGCGGCGGGGGCGGATTCGGTGATGGTCGGCAGTCTGCTGGCCGGCACGGATGAGGCTCCGGGCGAGGTGTTCCTGTATCAGGGCCGCTCCTACAAGTCATACCGCGGGATGGGAAGTATTGGCGCCATGGCGCGCGGGTCGGCGGACCGTTACTTCCAGCAGGACATCAAGGACCAGTTGAAGCTGGTGCCGGAGGGGATCGAGGGGCGGGTCGGGTACAAGGGTCCTGCCTCGAACGTCATCCACCAACTGGTGGGCGGGCTGAAGGCCGGCATGGGCTACACCGGCAGCGCCAATATCGAGGACCTGCAGCAGAACACCCGCTTCCGCCGCATCACCGGCGCCGGCCTCCGCGAAAGCCATGTGCACGACGTGGCGATCGATCGGGAGGCTCCGAACTACCGTGCCGATTGACGGGGTGCCCGCGCGCGTGATGCGGCAATGAACACCATCCGCGCGGTGATTTTCGACGCCTATGGGACCCTGCTGGACGTGCACGCCGCGATGGCGCGCCACGCCGACCGGATCGGGCCGAACTGGCAGGAGATCAGCGCGGATTGGCGGCGCAAGCAGATCGAGTATACCTGGGTGCGGAGCCTGGCCGGCCCCGCGCATCATCGCAATTTCTGGCGCCTGACGGAGGAAGCCCTGGCGTGGGCCGCCGCTCGCCATGGATTGCACGATTCCCAGGTCTTGGCGGAGGTCCTGACCGCCTACCACCACCTGGACGCCTACCCGGAAGTGCAGGTGGTGCTGCGCCAGTTGCGCGACATGGGCCTGCCGCGCGCGATCCTGTCGAACGGGGAGCCGGGGATGTTGCGCGATGCCGTCCAGCATGCCGGGATCGACCACGTGCTGGACGCGGTGCTCAGCGCCGAGAGCGTCGGCGTGTTCAAGCCCGACCCGCGCGTCTACCAACTCGCCGGCAAGCATTTTGGCCTGGCCGCCAGCCAGATGGCCTTCGTGTCGTCCAACCCGTGGGACGCGTTCGGGGCGCAGGCATTCGGGTTTCGAGTCTATTGGGTCAACCGGACCGGCCAGCCACACGAATACGATGTCGGCACCACGGCCGTGGAACTGAAAGACCTATCCGCCCTGCCGCTGGCCTTGCAGCGCCCGTTCGCCGGTCCTCCCGGCGGATGAACGTCCATCGCAGGCTCGGGTCGTCACACGTCGTGGCCGCGGAGAAGACTCTCCCCCTCCCCGGGCGGGAGGGGGCCGGGGGGAGGGGTTTCACGCAATATCCATGCGGTTTTACCCCTCCCCCCAACCCCCTCCCGCAAGGGG
>CALQHT020000337.1 GCA_943330455.2 Nitrosovibrio sp. Nv4
CCCGCGAGGGCTTCGCCCTTCGAACCCACCAGGGGCACGGCCCCTGGACCGCGATCAGTTGGGTCAGGGAGGCAAGGGGGCCACCACGGACGTTGAAACGACCGTGTGGGCCCCCGTGCCTCCCTGACCCAACTGATCGCGGTCCAGGGGCCGTGCCCCGGGTGGGTTCGAAGGGCGAAGCCCTCGCGGGGTTTGGGGCGGAGCCCCAAGGCTCTGCTTTCTCCCCCGATCACACCGCCAACTGAGACAACTATTGTTGCGTGTCGCCTTACTTGAACGCGCGTCGGATGCGCCCCCAATCCTCCACCGCGTGCTCCTGCCCAGGCAGGATGGAGAACACGATCTGGTTGAACCCGGCCGCCTCCAACGCCTCAATCCGCTGGATCAGCTCGGGCGCCGTAGCGGTCCAGGTTGCCGCCTTGATCAGGTCGGAGGACAGGAATTTGCGTTCGTCGTCGCGCACGAACATCAGATGGCCGCGATGGTTTTCCAGATAATGCGCGCCCTGAGGGCCATACAAGCGCGCCATCTCGACATAACCCGCGACCGCGTCGGCGAATTCCGCCGGCAGCGGCGCGGCGGGATAACCCCCCAACGCCGCATCGGCGGCACGGTGCAGCAGAGTCGCGGCGCGCGGCCCGGCCTGGGCGATCGCGCGAGGGCTGTCGGCCTTCTCCCCCGGTTCCAGCACCGCACCCCCGGCCCACGCCACCGCATTCAGCGTATCAGCCGAGCGCCCGGCTTGGGTCCAAATCGCCCGCATCGCCCCCAAGGCCGCGACGCTACGCTCCACGCTCGGTGCGCCGTCGATCCAGCCGCCATCCAGCTTCGCGGTGAGCGCGCGGGCCTTCGGTCCCGACGCGGCGATATACAGCGGCATCGGATCGCGCAGGTTGATCAGGCCGAGTTCTGGGTTCAGTAGTCGGATCAAACGTTGGCGCCCCTCGATCTCGGTCTCGATCGTTTCGCCGCGCCACAGCGCCTGCACGACGCGGATATATTCCTCCATGTCCGCCAGCCTGACCGCGCCCATGCCCATCGCGCGCCGCCCGGTGAAGCCGGTGCTGATGCCGAAATCGATCCGCCCGGGTGCCAGCTTGTTCAGCGACGCGAAGGCGTTGGCGGTCACCGCGGCGATCCGGTTGGACGGGATCAGCACGCCGGTGCCCAACCGGATGCGGGTCGTCTTCATCGCACAGGCCGCCATGGCGACGAAGCAATCCGCGCTGAGCATCTGGGTGTCGTAGAACCAGGCATGGTGGAAACCCAGTTCCTCGGCCCGCCGCACCAGGCGCCAGGAGTCGGAATCGGTCGGAATGGCAATGCCGAATTTCATGGCTGGGTCCCCCTGGTTGGAGCGCATCGTGCTCTGATGCACTATCGCCGCCAATGCGGCGGGGGAAGCATCGCCGGAAAACTGGCGTGGGAAGTACCAGCCGAAACACAATGCGCGAGGAGACATCGGGTGCAAATCTGGACAACGAGCGTGGCATCCCCGCGCAGCACGGCGCGGGTCGCCCAGGATCTGGAAGCCGCCGGCTGGGACGGGCTGCTGGTGGTCGATTCGCAGAACCTGTCCGGCGATCCCTATGTCGCCCTGGCCCTGGCCGGCGCGGCGACATCGCGCATCGGCCTCGGCACCGGCGTCACCAACAACGTGACCCGGCATGCCGCGGTGACCGCCTGCTCCATCACCAGCGTCGACCGCGTGTCCAACGGTCGCGCCGTATTGGGGATCGGTCGCGGCGATTCCGCCCTGGCACATCTGGGACGAGCTCCCTCCCGCCTGGGTCCGTTCGAGCGCTATTTGCGCCAGTTGCAGACCTATCTGCGCGGCGAGGCGGTTCCGTTCGACGACATCGACCTGCCCACGGACCTCGCCCCACCCATGTCCGAACTGGAACTGGCCGACGCGCCGCCCGCCAGCCGGATCGACTGGATCGCCCAGGGCCGGAAAGTGCCGATGGAGGTCGCGGCGAGCGGCCCCAGGGTGATCGCCATCGCCGCCCTGCACGCGGATCGGGTCATGTTCGCCCTCGGCGCCGACGAAGAGCGCATCGCCTGGGGCATCGAGGTCGCCAAACAGGCGCGCACCAAAGCCGGCCTGGACCCGGACGGGATCAAATTCGGCGCCTATATCAACTGCGGCTGCCACACCGATGTGGACAAGGCGCGGGGTCTGGTTCGCGGCGGCCTGACGACCTTCGCCCGCTTCTCGGTGATGCACGGCAAGGCCAGCGGTCCGGTGTCCGAGGGCGATCGCGCGGTGCTGCACGACCTGCGCAATTCCTACGACATGAAGGCGCACACCCGCGGCGATTCCCGCCAGGCCGGCACCCTGACCGCCCCGTTCATCGACCGCTTCGCCGTCGTCGGCACCCCGGACCAATGCATCGCCCGCCTCCGCGGCCTCGCGGCGCTCGGCTTGGACAAGGTGGCAATGAGCGGCGGTATGCGCGGCGCCTCCGCCGAGGACGCCGCCGTGTCGCAACGCCTGCTGGAGACGGAGGTGCTGGCGGAAGCGCGCGGACCATAGCGACGGCGCGGCTTGGTCAATCTACGACCAACCGTCCCCAGCCACTTCGTACGGCGCCCCCAAGCAACGCTCACCCGGCGTCCCCGGGACGCGCATACTCCGTTCGCCGGATCGCGCCGGCCGGCCGCTCCAACCCGCGCAGGATCGCCTGCAAGAGTGCCGTCTTCGCCAGTGGTTTTGACAGGAAATCTGTCATGCCGGCCGCCGAACATGCGGCCACATCCTCCGGAAATGCATTCGCGGTCAACGCAGTGATCGGCACGCTCCGAGACAGGCCTTGCCCAGACCGGATGGCCTTGGTCGCGGCCAGACCGTCCATCTCCGGCATCCGCATGTCCATGAAGATCAGATCATACCGATTCTGTGTCGCCAGACTGACGGCCTCCCGCCCGTCCGCCGCCGTATCGAGGTCGATCGGAAACCCGTTCAGCATGCGAGTCAGCACGAACTGATTGGTGACATTGTCCTCGGCCAGCAGCACGCGCATCGGGCGCCCCAGAGCCTCCAACCGTGTCGATAGGGTCGCCGCGATATCAACGACGGGCAGTTGCGGATCGTCCACGCCCGTCGCCAGGACCAGCGGCAGTTGAAAGCGGAAACGGCTTCCCTGGCCCGGAGTCGACAGGACCCCGATCTCGCCGCCCAACTGCTCCACGATCTGGCGGCTGATCGCCAGCCCCAGACCGGACCCACCGAACCGCCTGGTGATCGAATCATCCGCCTGGATGAACGCATCGAACAGGCCCTTCAGCTGGTTCGGCTCGATCCCGATCCCGGTATCCTCGACCGTCCATTCCATCAGGACATCCTGCCCACCCCGCGCCAGACAGCGAGCGCGAACCGTCACATGGCCCGCATCGGTGAACTTGATCGCATTCGACACGAGATTGCCCAGCACCTGCCGGATCCGCCCGCCGTCCCCCAGGAGATACGCCGGCAGATCGAGCGGCGCATCGACCCGCAACGACAACCCCTTCTGTTCGGCCTGCGGACCATGCACGCTGCCGATTTCGTCCAGCAAGGCGATAGGGGAGAACGGCGTCAGTTCAAACGTCATCCGCCCGGCGTCCAGCTTCGAAAAGTCCAGGATATCGTTCAAAATCCGCATCAGGCTGTCGCCGGATTCGCGGATCGTCCCGACGACTTTGCGTTGATCGGCGGACAGGGCATCGTCCAGCAGCGTCGCGGCAAGGCCCAGAACCGCATTCATCGGCGTCCGGATTTCGTGACTCATCATCGCCAAAAACGCCGATTTCGCACGGCTGGCCTCCTCCGCGATCCGCTGGCGCTCGCGCAGTTCCACCGCCTCCCGCTGCAAATCTTGCACGCGCTGGCGGTCGCGCGCGCTTTCCTCGGCGGCCTTGCGTTCGCGAATGTCGCGCACCGCCGCGACCTCGCCACCATCCTGGCCGAGGGCCAGACCCGCCGACAGGACTTCCACGGGGATCGGTGCTCCAGTGGCGGAGGCCAAGGTCAACTCGCGCGGCTGCACCGACGATCCGTCGGCGATTCCCTTGATAAAACGCGATACCGGGCTGCCCAGGACCTGCTCCAACGGCAGGCCCGCCAGCGTGCAGAAGGCACGGTTGGCATCGACGATCGTGCCGGCGCGATGCACCAGAATGCCCTCGAACGTGCAATCCGCGAGTTGGCGCAGCCGATCGTTCTCCCGCCGCGTGCGCGCCGCCGATTGCCGGTCCACCTCCACACCCGCCCGGGTCAGGGCCAGAACCATCAGGAATTCCGACACGAAGACGACGGTGACGGGCTGCAGCGCCAACGCGCCAGGGGTCGCCGACGCAGTCTCCCATTCGGTAAACGGCAGGATGGACGACAAGGACGCCAAGTCGAGCGCCGGCAAGGCGAGCCCGATCAAAATCGACGGCACCAGCCGCCCGCGCGCGGAGGTAGCACCACGCAGACGGCGTAGGCCAAACCCGCAAAGCGCGGTCGCCCCCACCATCGCGGCCAGCACGCCCTTCAGGTCGTACCCCAGCACCAGCGGATCGGCCAGGCCGCTCATGCTGACAAACAGGGTGCAGGACGCACCGGCGGCCAGCAGCGATCCCGCCAGCAAGGTGTCCCGCATTCCCTGGCCGCCGTGAACGGTAACGGCCACCGCGGCGCCGCCCCCCAAAACGGATAGCAGAATCGACATGGCCAGGGCGGACCACGGCAAACTGACCTGGATGAACGGAAAGAACGCCGCCAGCGACAACCGGAACGTCAGCCAGACGGCGGCGCCCAGCACCATCCCGGCCAGGATCGAGCGCCAAAGCCCCCCGGATTCGCCCGGATCGGCAATCCGCGGTAACAGAACGCCGGACAGCAGGCACAGGCCCAAGCTTGTGGCAACCGCCGTGCCGAACACGAAAGGATCGTGCGCGGAGAGATATTCATGCAGCATGATCCCACCGAGATAACATGATAAGCGTTAACGAATGCCCTACGATAAGGCCATGGGACCACACAGTCGCGTTCATATTGCGTTAATCTGCCGCTGCTAGTGTCGCCGGATTGGAGACGATTACCGACGCGATGAACAGACCGCGCCCCTCTCGATCCGGCTGGCGATGGCCCCTTGCAAGTTTCCTCGGCGCCCTCGTGGTGTCGGGGCTTCTCTCGGTCCAGACATCCGCCATGGCGGCTTCCCTTTCGCCAAAGGACATGGATGTCATCGCCCGTGCGCTGACCTTTCTGCAACCGCCGCTGTCAGGGGCGTTCGTTGCCATCGTCTATACTTCAACCGACCCCGCGTCCCGGCGTGATGCGGAGGAAATCGCCGGCATGCTGTCCGGTGGCCTGAAGGTCGGCCCCACCGTCCTGATGCCGCGGGTCCTCGCCAGCCAGGCCATCGGGGCCGGTGGGTTCGCCCTGATGATTGCCGCGGCCGGCGCCAGCGGGCCGGAGATCAAGGAATTCAGTCGGACCGCCCGCATCATGTGTGTCACCGCCGACATGGCCGCCGTCCAGGCGGGCCTTTGCACCATGGCGGTCAAATCGCTTCCCCGTGTGGAAATCGTCGTCAACCATGCCGCCGCGAGTGCATCCGGCACGGCCTTTGCCGCCGCGTTTCGCATGATGATCAAGGAAATCTAACCATGCCAACCCGTATCGGTTCGCAGCGACGCCGAGTGGTTGCACTCCTCCTCCCGCTCGGCTGCGCCGCCTTGCCAAACGACGCTTGTGCTCAATCGGTGGATTATGGAGCGTTGGAACAACTGTTCGGCGAGCCCGTCACGACATCGGTGACCGGCAAGCCGCAACGGGCAACCGACGCGCCCGCGAACATCGAAATCGTCACCCAGGACGACATTCGCCGCTCCGGTGCCACCAACATCCCCGATGTGCTGCGCTTCGTTACCGGTGTGGACGTCAGGCGCAACGGATTCTCCAATGCCGATGTGGGAATCCGCGGCTACAACCAATCCGTCAGCCCGCGCCTGATGGTGCTGGTGGATGGGCGGCAGGTCTACATGGTCGATTACGGCCGCATCATCTGGGACGCGATCCCGGTCCAACTGGATGAAATCCGCCAGATCGAGGTGATCAAAGGCCCCAACTCGGCCCTCTATGGCTTCAATGCCGTGAACGGCGTCATCAACATCATCACCTATGACCCGCTGAGAGACCGGATCAATGCCGCGACCGTGCGGGGCGGCACACAGAACTATGTCGGCGGCTCTGTCGTCGGGACGGGCAAAATCGGCGAGGACGCCGGTATCCGGCTGTCCCTGGGCGGGTTCAATGCACGCGACTTCGCGCCGGGTCAGTTGGGCCCGGACGACCGGGCGGCGCGCCAGTCGCCGTTCACCGGCACGATCAATGCCGATTCCCGATGGCGCATCACACCCGATGTCGAGTTGTTCAGCAGCCTGAGTGCCGGTGAAACCAGACTGTCCCTGCAGGCCGCGCCAGGCGTTTATGACACGGAGAAACTGTCGACCAACGCCATCCGATTCGGGTTCAACGCCGATACCGCGATCGGCCTGATCAGCATGTCGGCCTATCGCAACGAAGCCAGGGTTTGGATCGACAATTACTCGCTTGGCACACCCATCACCCAGGGCGAATACCAGACCACCTACATGCTGGAAGCCAGCGATGTGGTGAAACTGGGGGCCGACCATACGTTTCGTCTCGGCCTGGAATATCGCCAGATCAGCGACAATTCCGGCGATCTGGCGATGGGCAACATCAGCAATACCATCTATTCCGCCAGCCTGATGTGGGACTGGCAGATCGCGCCGTCCCTGTCGCTGACCAATGCCATCCGGGTCGATCACATGCGGCTGCATTTTTCCGGCAACCTCGGTGAGTGTCAAGATAGTTGTCGCCCGGCATTCGTAACGAGGGTTGCTTTATCCACCTCCGGTTTTTGGCATGTGCGGCAGGCCTGAACGTCCGACTGGTGCCGAGCATGCCATGGTGCTCACTGCGGGGAAGGTGCAGTGCTC
>CALQHT020000338.1 GCA_943330455.2 Nitrosovibrio sp. Nv4
AAGACCAGCACCTGTAATGCCTGCTGCCGCTGAGATTCGGTAAGACCAGCGATCCCGTCAAGCCACGCTTCGAATGCAGTCGCTTCCATGCTGCCCCCCCGCCGGTGGCATCCTAGCCGATTTCAACAAATACCGCTATAAGAGCCTTTTTCAAAAGCCAACTTGTCAGTGGGTTCGATAACAATGGGGACCAAGGTGTGGACCCGGCCAGGGTACTCACGACGATCGAGCATGCCTTGCAGGTAGTGATGATCAACCTTGGCGACGAAGATGATCCGTATCTGATTTTCGAGAGCTTGAACTTCAAAGGGGAGCCACTGACCCAGGCTGATCTGGTTCGGAATTACCTGCTGATGCGGTTTCGCCACTCAATGTCGATTGGGGGCGAACAGGAGCGGATATATACACAATACTGGTCTACTATGGAGAAACAGTTAGGCGCCAATTTGACCGAGTTTCTTAGGCATTATGCGATGAAAGATGGTGAGAATATTTACCAAGGCGGTATCTATGCCGCCACTAAAACGCGCCTGAAGAGCATGGAATCGCCTGAGGAGGTCGAACAGGAAGTCAAACGCATGAAGGGGTTCGCTGGGATTTACGCAACCATACTTGATCCAACTACTGAATCCGATTCTGCTTTACGGAGACGTTTAGAGAATATTAAAGCGTTGGAAGTTACCACATCCTATCCTCTGTTGCTCAGGCTTTTAGATGCTCGAAAAGCTGGGACCCTCGTGCCTGATGAGTTGGAGTTATGCCTCGGCTTGATCGAGTCGTTCATGGTTCGCCGCGCGGTTTGCGCTGTGCCGACCAATGCGCTGAATAAACTGTTCCTACAATGGACCAGGAACTTCCCCCCTGGACAATACGCTGCATGGCTGCGGACATCTATGTCATCGGGGGCCGGTGGTCGGCGGTTTCCATCAGATATTGAATTTAGCGAAGCCTTTAAGAATCAACCTCAGTATGGACGTGGTGCTACACGCTTCATCCTACACCGCTTAGAAGGATCCTTTCAGCACAAGGAACGGGTCGATCTCTCATCAACGACCATTGAACATGTGTTGCCTCAGACCCTCACGGAGGCTTGGATCGCAGAACTTGGTAACGGGGCAAATGAGACGCATATACGATTAGTGGGGACGCTTGGAAATTTGACCTTGACAGGTTACAATGCAGAATTAGGCAATTTATCCTTCGCCGATAAAAAGAAGAAGTTGGAGGGCACCCATATCGAACTAACCCGCTGGATACTCGGCCAATCGAATTGGCGAGAAAGGGAGATTGCCCAACGCGCCGATCTGATGTTGTCCCAAGCGAAGGAGCTCTGGGTAGGACCATGATTGGTTGTCCCACGACCTCACGGTTCACTTGATCCGCATCAAATACACTCCCAGTTTCTACACTTTATAGGCTCGGCGTGTTATGGTGTGACACCCGAGGAGGGCAAAATGGACGAACATGTCGACGTAACCATTCCCGTTGAACCCGCGGTCGCCAGGGCGCTGGCAAGCCCAGCGCAGCGGCAGGCGGCGGGGCGTGTCCTGAGCGGGCTGCTCACCGGCGGACACCTGCCTGAAGTCCTGGCGGAGGCGATCGGGGATGCCAAGCGCGAAGCGCGCGCGAATGGCCTGACCGACGAGGATATTGACGCCGAACTCGACGCATGGCGGGCCGAGCGACAGTCTTGATCGTCGTTTTCGACGCGTCGACCCTGATCTCGGCCGCGCTCAAGGCGAACAGCATCCCAGAACAGGCATTTTTGCGGGCAGTGACCGAACCCGACCGCCTTATCCTGTCGCAAGATGTCGAGACCGAATATCGCGAGGTCATGTTCCGCCCGAAGTTCGATCGTTATGTTGCGGTCGAACGTCGGCGTCTTATCCTCGACATCGTGATAGTCGCTGCAGCGAGAGTCGAGCCTGCCGAAATCGTACGGGAGTGTCGCGACCCCAAGGACGACAAGTATCTGTCGCTGGCCGCTGCTGGTCGCGCCGATGTCATCGTGAGCAGTGATGTGCGCCATTTGCTCGCGATGCATCCCTGGCGCGGGATTTCGATTCTGTCCCCGGCCGGTTATCTCGCGCTGTCGTAGCCAAACCCCGCCGCTCGGCTGCGCGATAAGGCGCCAAGACGATGTGATCGTGGATGTCGCCGAGCCAGCGGCGCACCGCGCCGCTGTCAGAAGGCATAGATCGCATCTGCCGTAGCGGCCGGCGCGATGTAGGGTTTCAACGCGTCCTTGTCCACGACATCGACAGGACCGTCGAACAGTGCGGCTATGTATTCCTTAAGGCCGGCGTAACCCCAGACCCCGATATGCGCCATGGGATCGATCTCGATCATGATGTCCGTATCGCTATCCGGACGAGCATCACCACGCGCGCGCGACCCGAACAAGGCCACATGCGCAACGCCGCGTGCACGGAGCGCCCCCTCATTCTCCCGCAGCCTGGCTATGATGTCCTGCCGATCCATAGCCCCTGTATAGCACGAAGCGGCCGCCGACGCAGCAGTCGCGATAAGCCCCGACGAGGAAACAAAATCCCCCCCAGAACCCCCTACCGCGGCCGCATCAACTGAAATGCCACCAAAGACGCGATCATGATCCCGGCACCCACGCCCTGGATCAACGTCAAAGTCTCCCCCAGCAACAACATGCTGAACAGCGTCGTCAGCAGAGGCTCCAGATTCATGATCAAAGCGGTGCGGAACGGCCCGATCCGGCTGGCGGAGATATAGATCATCAACGTCGACAACGTCGTCGTGATCGTGACCCCCGCAAACGCCGCCCATCCCGCGCCCGACGCGGGCAGGCTGTAGGTCCCCAGCACCGCCAGCGCCACCAGATACAAAGCCGTCGACGGCACCATCGAATACCACGTCGTCAGCCGAGCATCCGTGCGGTTCAGATAGGCCCGCGTCAGCAGCAGGGTCACCACACGCGCCACCGCCGCAATAAACGCGCTGGCCAGGCCCAACGGCGCCAGCTCATCCAGGTTGAAGCCCAACATCAGCCCCAGGCCGATGAACGCGGCAAGGGCTGCCAGCAGCGCGCGCCATCCCACTCGGTCCACACCCGTCGCCGCGCCGGCCAGACCCGTCAGCAACGGATAGATGAAATAGGCCAGGATCGCGATCGACACCGGCAGCAGCGCCACCGATTGCAGTAACCCGAACATGGTCACCGAGAAAAGCACCCCGATGCCCAGCGCGATCCAGCGTTCTCGGTTCGAATGGCGCACACGAGGCGGCTGCACCCGCAGCCACAGCATGAAGAACACCACCACGATCACGCCGCGCAACGATGCCAGCGACAAAACATCCATGCCGGAGGAAAACACCACCTTCAGCAGGATATCCGCGACGCTGAAGGATACCGCGGCGACGAGCCCCGGGACCATGTCGCGCAGACTCGGGCTGGGCGGGGTGGAACCGCTCATGCGTTGTGACCGGGGTGCGGTTGGGCCAGGACGGGTGGCGCCGACATGCCACGCGGGACGGATCGGATCACGACGGTCCGTGGTGAGACGGCGATGGCCGGCGTGCTGTCCCAATGATGCGCGCGCGGCCGAATCGCGCGGCGTTGCAACCATCCGACCTCGGCGGGACCGAGCGATGCGCGGGCCGCTGGGATTTGGGCATGGGAGACGGGGGCAACATCGGCGGCACCGAGGCAAGGTCCGTTCCGCGCCCGGTCCTCGATCGTTCGGCCTCGCGCGGCACCGTCCGCGCCGGCCAGCATGGCGCGTCCTTCGTCGGTCAGTCGCATGGGTGGTTTATGTCCTGGACGCGGCGGCTGTTGCGGCCGTTGGTTTGGTTGGGTGGAGTTTGGCGCGGTTGGCGGGATGCCTCAAGGGCGGGTGCGCGTGGGCCTAACGGACAGGCAACCCAACTGCCGTCACACCGGCCGATCCAACCTCGCGTTCGGCCTCGACACTGGCGGAGGTCCGTCCGCATCGGTCCGGCGCTCGATCCTGTTCCAAAATGATGTGAGCGACGGATCGCGGCATGCCGAGGTTCTCTGGTGAAGGCAGCGTCGCGCGGGTTTTGCCGAGGAACGATTCGGCCGCGAGGTTTCGGATTGGTCCGAGCGGCCACGAATGAATTGGGTAGTGCAATCAGGGCGCCGACGTGCTCCGCCGAACCAGGATCATTGCGTCACGACAGCGACCTCCGACCGGCGAAAGGAAGCCCCGATGCCCGTGCAACCCTATCTGTTCTTCGACGGACGCGCCGAGGAAGCAATCGAATTCTACCGCCAGGCCCTCGGCGCCGAGGTAACGATGATGATGCGCTATTCGGACTCCCCGGATCCCATGCCGCCCGGCATGGTCCCGCCCGGGTCCGAGAACAAGATCATGCATGCCAGCCTGCAGATCGGCGATGCGACGATCATGGCGTCCGACGGCGGCTGCCGCGGCGCCTCGAGTTTCCAGGGCTTCTCCCTGTCGGTATCCGCCAAGGACCAGCCAGAAGCCCAGGCCCTGTTCGATCGGCTCGGCGATGGCGGCCAAGTGCAGATGCCATTGGGAAAAACGTTCTTTGCCCCGGCGTTCGGGATGGTGGCGGACCGGTTCGGGGTTTCGTGGATGGTGATCGTGCATCCTTGATGGGGGCGAAGCGACGTCCGGCCCCGACCCCCGTGATCGATCGCGGAGGGAACTTCGACCGCTCCAGAGCGTTTGCCTGGATGCCGGGGAACTCGGGAGGCAACATTAGATGATCAGTAGCTGAACCAGTGAGCACCATAAGCGGCAGCAACCGGTGGTTTACCAAGGGCGGCCGAAGTTCCTGTTTGTGTGATCTCACCAGGGGAGGGCTGCGGCTTCAGCGCGCAATCGGTTTAGAAGTACCGCGCACCCATCGCGCGCAGGTCCTTCAGGGACTCGCGGCCCTCCCGTAGCTGACTGGCCCGATCCATCGTGCGAAATGCCATCAATATAACTTTGTCTTCCACTGGATGGGTAAGTTGTTCTGACTGAAGCATCCTAACGAATGCCGATATGGTCGCCATTTCAGGGGTCGGAGAATATCCAAGATTAGTATAATACTGCACTGCTATTACAAGAATTAGGTCGTTAACAGTGCCGTCCATGTCGTTCAATTCACCGTCCGGATCCTTGTCAGCGTGCTTTAGGAAGTTCGCGACACTACGAAATTCTTTCCAGAATTTTGGGCTGATCTCACTCTCGATCCTTGCCATCAGATCCCTGAAATCCTGCGATCCTTGTTGTCGGCAAAGATCATGCACGATCTGCAAACCGGCCATCGCGAGCGTATGAACAACCAAGGGGTCGTGCCCGTCAAAGTGCAGCGTGATCGCCGCATCAATCTGACGGCGGGCGGCATCTAATTTGGTGACCTTGTTCATCGGTCAGGTCCGCGTGCTGCTTCCGGACGGTTACGGTGCGGCTGTTGGGTGCCACGTAACCCATTCCAAGGATGGTGGGCGCGACAGGGATTGAACCTGTGACCCCCGCCGTGTGAAGGCGATGCTCTACCGCTGAGCTACGCGCCCATCCTCTCGGGACGCGCTTGATAGGTGGGCCGGGTCCGAACTGTCAAGGCGTCAGCCGCCCAAAATTCCGCGCCGGACCCGAGAGGCACCCCAAGCCGCTCGACCCACCCAACAGCGCTACCCCGCCACGACCTTGTTCGCGACCATCGCCTCGATCTCCTCGGCCGAATACCCATGCTCGCGCAGCACATCCCGCGTGTCCTGCCCCAAGGTCGGCGCATGCGCGCGCCGGGTGCCGCTTTCCAGCGGCGGCAGGCCGGGGATGTTGGGCATCGGCACCAGTTCCGGCACGCCGGGCTGGGACAGCCAGGAGATGATGCCGGTGGCGGCGACCTGCTGTTCGCGCAGGAACTCCTCGTAGCTGTTCACCTTGTAGTTCATGATATTGCGCTCGGTGAACCGCTTGGCCAGCCACTCCGTCGACTTCGTCTTGAACACTGGGCGGACCACCCCGTACAGCTCATCGAGGTTGGCGCCGCGGGCGGCATGGGTGGAAAAACGAGGATCGTCCAGCAGGTCCGGGCGTTCGATCACGTCGCAGAACGGCGGCCAATCGGTGGGGCGCACCATCGTGACGTTCAACTGCCCGTCCGCGGTGTCGAACACCCCGTTCGGCATGCTCGTGCGGGTCGCGGCGCCGCGTTCCAGATATTGCGCGATCATGCGGATCACCGACAGCATCGCGCCGCCCTGCATCAGGCTGCACTCGATGAAGCGGCCCTGCTTCACCGTCTGCTCGCGTCGCACGTAAAGCGACGTCGCGATGGCCTGGAACCCCAGCAGCCCGGTGAACATGTCGATCAGGGAGATCGCGATGCGGTGCGGGTGGTTGTCGTGCTCGCCGCGGTTCTCGTTTACGATGCCGATGAAGGCCTGCAGCACCGGGTCCATCGCCGGACGCCCGGCCAGCGGCCCGGTCTGCCCGAAGCCCGAAATCGAGTAGTAGATAATGCCCGGGTTGCGCTTGGCGACGTCTTCGTAACCGAAGCCGTAGCGCTGGATGGTGCCGGGGCGAAACCCCTCGATGAACACGTCCGCGTCCTGCACCAGGCGCCAGAGGATTTCCTTGCCCTGCTCCGTCTTCAGGTCGATCGCGACAGCGCGCTTGCCCAACGTGCCGTAAATCGAGAACGCCGAATGATCGCCATAGGTGCGGCCCAGAATGCGCGACCAGTCGCCGCCGGCATGCGGCGTTTCCACCTTGATGACGTCGGCGCCGTGCTGCGCGAGCATCATCGCACAGGATGGGCCGGCGACTCCGCCGCTGAGATCGACGACTTTCATGCCGGCAAAGGCCGCGTGGTAGTCCATGTGTGTCCCCGTTATTGGCGTTGAGGGGAAGGACGGGGCTTTGCCCCGGACCCCACCAGGGGCTTTGCCCCTGGACCCCACCAAAGGCGACGGCCTTTGGAATGCGATTCTTTGGGTGTCTTGGGGGATGGG
>CALQHT020000339.1 GCA_943330455.2 Nitrosovibrio sp. Nv4
CAGGGCTCTGCCCTGGACCCGCCAAAGGCACGGCCTTTGGAATGCGATTCTTTGGTCGTTTGAATTCCAGGGGCCTACCCGGACCTATCACCGTCCCGGTAGGCCCCTGGAATTCAAACGACAATGGTCCGGGTTCCAAGGGCCGTCGCCCTTGGTGGGGTCCAGGGGCAAAGCCCCTGGTCGGGGTCCGGGGCGGAAGCCCCGCCCTACCACCCCCCAGCCCTGGAAACCGCTCACCCAAGCTCTGCTTCCGCCTCCATCGCCAGGTGCCCCGCCTGATTGCTCGCCCACAGCGCCACCTTGCCATCCTCCAGAGGTTTGCCCGAAACCGCGAACGGAGCAATATCGAACAGCGGACTGACCGCCCGAAACCGGAACGACCGCAACGGCGCCGAGGTATTCCGCCGCAGCAGATCGACCAGCAACGTCGCGATCATCGGCCCATGCACGATCAGCCCGGGATACCCTTCCTCGGTGGTGACATAGCGGCGATCGTAATGGATCCGATGGCTGTTGAACGTCAGCGCCGAGTAGCGAAACAGCAGCACGTCGTCCGGCACGATATCGCGCCGCCACACCGCACCATCCGGGGCCGGGCGCGGCTTGGCTGGCGGTTCGTTCGGTCCGGGCGCATCGCGGTAGACGATGTCGTGTTCCTCGGTCAGCACGGGTCCGTTCGGCCCCGCGACCTCATGGCGCACCAGCACAAAGCACAGCGCGCCCGCTCGGCCTTCCTTCACCGTGACATCGGCGACGGTGGATGTGCGGGTGATCGTGTCGTCGACGCCTACCGGTGCGTGGAAGGTGAACCGCCCACCCGCCCACATGCGTCGCGGCAGCGGCACCGGCGGCAGGAAGCCGCCGCGCTTGGGATGCCCGTCCGGCCCGATTTCCGACGCGCGCACGATCGGCAGGAAATAGAGCCAGTGCCACAGCGGCGGCAGCGGATCCCCCACCGCGGGTCGAGGATCGTCGCGATCCAACGTCGCCGACAGCGCTTCCATGGGCACGGCGGTGACCCGATCGGTCAGCACCTCCTGCCGGCCGATCCAGGAACGCAAATGATCGATATCGAGGCTCATGGGCTCACGGCTCTCCCGGGACAACGGCTTGCGCCTCAATTTCCACCTTCAGGTCCGGCAGCACCAGAGCGGTCACGCCAACCAGGGTCGAGGCCGGACGGTGCGGCCCAAAATAGCGTTGGCGAGCTGGATTGATCAGGCCGCGGTCATTCACGTCTGTCAGGTAGACGTTCACCTTCACCACGTGTTCGGCGCCCGCGCCCGCGGCTTTCAGGCAGGCGTCCACGCTGGCGAGCGCGATATCGAACTGTTCCGCCACACCAGTGGGGATCGATCCATCCGAGGCCACGCCAACCGCGCCCGAGACCCAGATCAGGTTCCCGGCTCGCACGACATGGCAATAGTGGCTGACCGGTTCAAGTTGGCCGTCAACCATCAAGCGTTGGATTGTCGGCATCGTTGTGTCCTCTCTTTCCGGGCTGGGTGGTCGATGGGGATGCGCCGCGCCGCCGACGTCAGGCTTGCATTCCATCCCCCCCTGACCTACTTAACACATTCCCCCGAAGCCAAGCCCGGAGCAACAGCGCATGGCGCGTGTTACAGTCGAAGATTGCGTCCAGAAAGTTCCAAACCGCTTTGAGCTGGTTTTGCTCGCGGCGCAGCGTTCCCGCAATCTGAGCCGCGGTGAGGAACTGACGGTTGATCGCGACAACGACAAGAACCCTGTCGTCGCGCTGCGGGAGATTGCCGACGAGACGATCGATCTCGGCCGGATCGAACAGGACCTGATCAAGTCCCTGTCCCGCGCGCCGGAGCCGGAGCCGGCCGACGAGGAAGTGCTGGACCTGATCCCCACCGACCAGAATATTTTCGGCCTCCAGGACGTCAACGCCGAGGAAGAATCGGTCGGCCTGCCGTTGGAGAACGAGGATATCTCCCCCGAAGACATGGAAGCGGCCATCGAGGCGGAACTCGGCGGCCGAGCGCGTCGGTAGAAGATGAGCGGCGGGGGGATCGGAGGCGAGGCACCGCGGCCCGCACCGGCTCCTCCGGCCTTGCCCATCGCGCGCGCGCCGGACGGTCTTGCGTCGGGTGACCCCAGCAACCCCGTCCGCCCCGCCATCATCCGTCAGTTCGAACTGACGGAGAAGGTTCATGCGTATGATCCAAAGGCCGATACCGGCCTGATCGACGCGGCCTATGTGCTGGCGATGCAGGCGCATGGCACACAGCGGCGCGACAACGGCGATCCCTACATCACCCATCCCGTGGCCGTGGCCGATATCCTGGCGGGGTATCGGCTCGATACCGCGTCGATCGCGACCGGCCTGCTGCATGACGTGATCGAGGACACGCCGATCAAGCTGCCGGACATCGAGGCGCGGTTCGGCAAGGAAATCGCCGGCCTGGTCGATGGCGTGACCAAGCTGACCCGGCTGGAGCTGCAGTCCGATCGCACCAAGCAGGCGGAGAATTTCCGCAAGCTGGTGCTGGCCATGAGCCGCGATATTCGCGTGTTGCTGGTGAAGCTGGCCGATCGGCTGCACAACATGCGTACCCTGCATTTCGTGCGCAACGACGACCGCCGAAAACGCATCGCTCGGGAAACGATGGACATCTACGCGCCGCTCGCCGAACGCATCGGCATGGACGCGGTCAAGACCGAGCTGCAAACCCTGGCCTTCACCCAGCTTGAACCCGAAGCCTACGGCACCATCCAGGCGCGCCTGAACTTTCTGCGCGGGCAGGGCGCGGATGTGATCGACGAGGTGCGCGGCGAACTGATCCGCGTCTGTCGGGAGGCCGGGGTCGATATCATCGACGTGACGGGCCGGGAGAAATCCCCCTACTCGATCTGGGAAAAGATGCATCGACGCAATGTCGCTTTCGAGCAATTGTCCGACATCATGGCCTTCCGCGTCGTCGTGCGCACGAAGGGCGACTGCTATGGCGCGCTGGGGGCCGTGCATTCCGCCTATCCGGTGATCGCCGGGCGGTTCAAGGACTATATCTCGACCCCGAAATCGAACGGCTATCAGAGCCTGCATACCGGCGTGACGTTGCGGGAGCCGCTGAACCAAAAGATCGAAATCCAGATCCGTACGCCCGAGATGAACGACGTGGCGGAAAACGGCGTCGCGTCGCATTGGATTTACAAGACCAGCGACGCGAAGATCGACATGCGGGAAACCCAGCGCTTTCGCTGGGTGCAGGACCTGCTGGAAATCCTGGAAAACTCCGCGCCGGATGAGTTTCTGGAGAACACCAAGCTCGAACTGTATGCCGATCAGGTGTTCTGCTTCACGCCGAAGGGGCAGTTGATCCAGTTGCCGCGTGGGGCGACCTCGGTCGATTTCGCCTATGCGGTGCACAGCCAGGTCGGCGACACCTGCGTCGGCGCCAAGATCAACGGACGCCTGCTGCCGCTGCGCCACGTGCTGCAGAACGGCGACCAGGTGGAGATCATGACGGCGCGCGGCGGCACGCCGTCGCCTCAGTGGGAACGCTATGTCGTCACCGGCAAGGCGCGGGCGCGCATCCGTCGGTTCATCCATCAGGAACAACGCCAGCAGAGCCGCGATGTTGGACGGGCAGAACTGACCAAGGCGTTCCGCCAGGCGGGGGTGGACGGATCGGAAAAGGCGCTGGAGCCGGCGCTGAAGGCGCTGAAATTCGGGGCCGTGGACGATCTGTATATCTCGATCGGCAACGGCAACACGATGCCGCGGGATGTGGTGAACGCCGCGTATCCGGAACTGCGCCAGACCGCGCGGGCGCCGCGGATGATCCCGCCGATGCTGGCGCGGGGCGGGCGGTCGCCGACCCGGCTGGACAACGACATGCCGCTGACCGGTCTGGTGCCGGGGATGGCGTATTCCTTCGCGGGGTGCTGCCATCCGGTCCCAGGAGACGAGGTCGTGGGGATCGTGACCACCGGCAAGGGGGTGACGATCCATGGACGCGAATGCCAGACGCTGACCGGTTTTGCCGCAACGCCGGAGCGGTTCATCGACGTGGATTGGAACTATGAGGTGCTGGGCAAGGGCGGCTCGTCTGGCAAGCCTCCGGGCCACACGGCACGGATCAGCGTGATCGCCGGGAATGAGCCGACGGCGTTGGCCAACCTGACCAATGCGATCGCCAAGCAGGACGGCGCCATCGCCAATCTGAAAATCGTCAACCGCCAGCAGGACTTTATGGAGGCTCTGGTCGATGTCGATGTGCGCGATGTGGGTCACCTAGCGAAGGTGATCGTCGGACTGCGCAGCATGTCCGGGGTGAAGAGTGTGGAGCGGGCGACCGGGTGACGAAGCTCGCGGGCGACCGGGTGATGGTTGCGGGCGACCGGGTGATGGTGCGCTTGGGCGCTGCCGGATGATCCTCGGCCTGGGTTCCGACATCTGCGACATCCGCCGGATCGAGGCGGCCATCGCGCGCCACGGCGATCGCTTCCTGCAACGGGTCTTCACCGAGGAGGAACGCGCGAAAGCCCAACGACGGACGGAAAAAAGCCAAGCGGCGACGTTTGCAAAGCGGTTTGCGGCGAAAGAGGCGGCGGCGAAGGCATTGGGCACCGGGTTTCGCCAGGGGGTGTTTTTCTCCGATCTCCAAGTGTTCAATCTCCCCAGCGGGCAACCAACCCTCACCATGACCGGCGCATCCGCTCGGCGGCTTCAGGCCATCACGCCGGTGGGCATGGTGGCGCAGGTGGCGCTGACGATGACCGATGAGTATCCATACGCCTTCGCACAGGTGATCGTCTCGGCGGTGCCTTCCGGGTGGTCGGGCGCGGTTTGAATCGATGCAGACGATCCCAGCGCCGTTCGTCGTGTCCGGCCGGTCCGTAGGGACAGTTCGACGCGCTCCGCCGCGATATTGACCGGCCCACGGGTTTCCGCCATTCGTCGGGATGGATCGGGTCCAGGCGCCCCTTTTTGCCATAGTGCCCGCAAGCTCTGAGGCAGTTCGGCGAACCACGATGGCAGGCACAAGCACCCCTCGCAATCTCGATCTCAACCTATTGACGGTGTTCGAGGCGATCTACGAGACCGGATCGATCACCCGTGGCGCGGTGAGGCTGGCGCTCAGTCAGTCCGCGACCAGCCATGCGTTGGCGCGGTTGCGCGACGTCTGCGGCGATGAACTTTTCGTGCGCAACGGGCAGGGGGTCATTCCGACGCCGGTTGCGCAACACATCTACCCCGCGATCCGGCGCTCGCTCGACGGGTTGCGCCAATCCATCGGGGAGGCGCGCGGGTTCGATCCCGCGATATCCACGCGCCGCTTCCGCATCGGGATTCCCCATCCGATGGGTCCGATCTGGGCCATGGCCCTGCAAGAGATCGCGCTGGCCGAGGCTCCGGGGGTCGTGCTGCGTTTCGACACCCAGACGCTGCCCTATGAGCAGGCGGATCGCATGCGTGCGGGGGATCTGGATCTTTGTGTGGACTGGATGCCGGCCGAAGGACCCCAGTTCGTCAACCGCAAGCTCTTTGACGACCGGCTCGTGTTCATTGCGCGGGGCGGACATCCGCGTGCGACACCGGGTATGACCGCGGACGCGCTGCGCAAGGAACGTTTCGTGCGGGTCCACGGGCGGCATGGCGGTCCGTCCGACGGCGTGCGGGTGGCCCATGAAGCGATCCACGCGCTGGACCTCGACTGGGCGCTGAGCGTCAGTGAATTTCTGGAGGTTCCGTTTCTGGTCACCCATACCGAACTGATGGGGTTCATCACCAGAAGCATGGTCACGACCACGGCCGACTTCGCCGAATTGCAGATCATCGAGGGTGCGATGCCGGACGTGCCGATCCCGATATTCATGATCTGGCATGAGCCGCGACGCGCCGACAAAGGGCATATGTGGCTGCGAAGCCTGGTAGAATCGGCCGTGATTGCGATCTCGACAAGCTGACGATCGCGCCTCAAGCAATTCTGATCATGCTCAGGCACTGTCATTCCGTCATTGCCGCGCCTGATCCGGCAACCCCCAATTCAACGGCGGGGGGCGGATCAAGTCCGGCAATGACGGTGAGGGGAGACCCATGGGTCAATGGCTCGGACGGTTGGGATTATCGACCGCCCGCGACGTACGGTGATCAACACAACGAGCAGTCAATTCGTCCTGAGTCTTTCATCTGCCGATCACTAATCGCGAAACAAACGGCAATCCAGTCCTCAGCCGGTTCGATGGAGCCCGCCTGACGAAGCCCTTGGGCAATCTCGGCCGCGCGCATGGCCGCATCATGACCGTAGAAGCGGATCATCGCCGTCGTCATTACGGCCACGAAGTCGCTCAACGGGGCTCCGAACGATCGCCCCGGCGGGTCAGAAGCCACTTTCACGGACCTCCTTCACGGCGAGACAATCGTTACATCTCGATCCGATCCCTGCTCGACCGACGGGATTTCGGCGACCGCTCGCCCGCCATGTGCGTCAGAGCAACATCGGCCACATTGCGGGTCCGATGTGGCGCTCGACAAGGCTGGGGCGGCGGCGCGCAAAAGTGGACCTCGGATGTCGAGGCCGGTGTTTCTTGCCAATTTTATCGTTTCCCCGCCCAACGCTTCGCACGTCCCATTAACCGCGGATTTCAAGGCAGCGCCTATACGTGATTTCACGGAACCAATATCGATGGTGTGCATGTGTGCCAGGCGATCATATTGCGATCCGGAACTATGAATGCCGCGGTGGCGAAAACGGGATATCCCAATCTATCGGCACGCCGGACGGGTGCGATTCCGCATTGTGCGGAGTAATACCAACCCGCATAAAGACCGACTCATGGGGGATTCGCAAAGGCGTCGATCCGTGCATCAGTTCCTGCATTGGGAATCGGATTTGGGGAGTTGGGAATGGCGGCGGCGATCAAGGTAATTCGCGCGGAACATGTGCCACAGGAAC
>CALQHT020000340.1 GCA_943330455.2 Nitrosovibrio sp. Nv4
CATCGATAGACGGCGGCATCAGGAAGCCGGTTAGGCGATCGGTGGGGCGGAAGTTGCTCATTGGCGGCATCCGGGGAGGGAGCGAATCGACGTTACGATTCTAACATGAGCCTCCGGTGGGCGTAAGTCCGACAGGCTGCTAGAGCGGTTTTCTGTTTCCAAGCAGGGTGAAACCGCTCTTGCGATGTCGCCGTCGCGTGGCGAGATGGAGTGTCCTAATCGACCGCGGCGTTCGGCTGAGGTCAGTCGCGGGTGAGCGGTCCGCCTTTGGCTGGATCAACATAGAACAGGGTATGCGCCAACGGTCCTATATCGTTATCGTAACGCCGTACCGCCGCGGCGGTCCGCAACTCCGCCTCCCCTTCCTGCGTCCTGCCTCGCTGGATCAGCAGGCGACCCAGATAGGTATGGACCTCGTCATCGTCCGGAGGCTGGCGAGCGACTGCGCGCAGGGTCGCTTCGGCGTGGTCCAGGTTGCCGGCCGACCATTCGACCAAACCGCCAATAAGATCGACATGCGCCCGGAATTTCGGCAGCAGGATCGTCCGGCTTGCACGAAGACCATCCTGGAAATAGGCACGCGCCTTGGTTGGGTCTCGGTCGGCAATCGCCAGAAATGCCCGGTTGAACGCGATCGTGGAGTGCGCTGCCGCACTCGCGCCCGGAATCGGCTCGCTGATGACGAACTGTCGTTCGGCCTCGGCCCGGTCGCCATCCAGCAATGCCAGCATCGCCAGGATGTTGTGCAGCATCACCCGCTGCGATGCCAATGCCCGTTCATAGGGACGGCGGATACCAGCCTCGGCGGTCTCTTTGGCGATCGCCAGGCTGGCCTTGTCCCCTTCCACGCCAGCCGTCAGGTCCGCCAGAGCGACCCGATAGGGTGCGGCGCGTTCCAGCACGGCGCGCGCCGACCGCTCGATCAGGGTGGTAAGATCGCCGTCCGGCTGATTGAGCGCCAGTTTCACCTGCTCTTGATCCGGGAGCGATATGTTGGCGATCAGTTTCATCGCCGGGGGCGGCGTGTCGATGACCACCGAAATCGACACAGCTGTTGTCTCCAATCCGAGATGGTCGCGCAGGGCCAGCGCCACTTGCCCTAAATTCAATGGTTTGACGAGCGCACCGAGCAGGCCCGGATGGGTGGTGGTTTCAACGATCGGGGGCGGGACGATCGAGGATGTTCGTCCGATGCGAGCGGCCTCCGCGGTGAAAACGTCCTCGGCGGTCTGCGATGTAAATCCGGTATCGGCGACCTTCTGGGGGACGGAGATGCTCAGCGCCAGGTTCCCGCCAGACACCGCGGCGTCACCCACAACGATGCCCAGCAAAAGGGCGGCGAACAATACGAGGCTGGTCAGATCCATGGCGTCTCGCTCCGGAATGCGACGGCGGGGGCTGAATGCGTCGCTACGCAGGATACGGCGGAAACGGAATGGATTGCCAACCCGACAGAATTTCGATCACCGGGAGGAACATGTTGCATTGCCCCAGATCCGGCGCGCTGCCCAACTTTCTTCCCAGACGGGTTAGCCGCCGAGGAGGGAGGACGACAATTCCGGGCTCAGTCCCGTCAAATCGCCACCGGTCCCCAGCCGGCGTGCGGTCGGACGCTGTCGAAGACCCAGGCGCACCAAGAACTCCGCCTGCCCAACGGCACAGCCAATTCCGTCCACCATCGGAACGGGGATCTGCGATGCAAGCCGGTGCGCGATCCCCGCCACGGCCGCGCCTGTTACCACCACGGCGTCCGCGCCCGCGCCGATAAGTCGTGCCGATGCTTCCAGGACAAGCTGGTCCTGCGCACCTTCGCGGAGGTAGTTCGCCGTGGTGGTCAGATCGATCGTTTCGAACGCTGCCATTCGTTCGGCCAGGCCGCTCCGTCGTACCAGATCCTCGTACATCCACCGGCTGGAACTTCCGAAGCTGATCAGGCCGAACCGACGGCCCAGCAAGCAGGCGGTATGCAACGCCGCCTCGGTCATGCCGATCACCGGGATCGGAACGATCTGGCGGGCGCCAATAAGCGCGGTATCGAAGGAGATCGCCAAAATCGCCGCGTCGTGTCCGGCATGGGTCGCGGCCAGGGCATCGAGCAGAGCGTGTCCCGCTATGTCGTTCTCGGCCTCGGTCGATACGATGCCGACTCCGAAACGGGCTGTCGCCCCGGTGATCTCGGTCCCCGGTGCGGCGCATCGGCGGGCTTCCGCAACCACGCGATCTGTCACGGCCTGGGTTATGTTTCCGTTTACCAGCAGCAATCTCATCGTGCCTGTCCTACCCAGCGTGTGAACCCAACATCGACCGCCGCCGCGCGTTGGTACATGGCGCGCCAATAGGGTTCCAGGCGGTCGGCTGCCCGGGTGGTGGCGGCGACATCCGCGTTGATTTCCGCCTGCCGCTCGCGGATTTCCTTGCGCAGCGCCGCTTCATCGACGGTCAGCACGCGGCCATCGCGCATGACAACCTGGCCCGCGACAATGCTCGTCCTGACCGACGATCCGTTGTGGGAATAGACCAGTTGGTGCCGCAAATCGTTCATCGGGGTGAAAGGCAGGCTGTCGGGATCGAGCAGGATGATGTCGGCCAGACAGCCCGCTTCGATACGTCCCAGGTTAGGCACCCGCATGCCTCGCGCCCCGCCGCTTGTAGCCGCGCGCAACAACTCGATCGGTTTGGGCCAATTTGTGTAGTCCGGGTCGGCAATCTGATGGATCAACCCGGCCTGTTTCAGAACAGCCCAGAGATTGATGGCGTCGTCGGCGGATCGTTCGTCACTGCCCAGCGCGATGGGGACGTTACGGTCGCGGAGAGGGCGGAAGGGCATCACACCGCTGCCGAGGCGCAGATTGCAGATCGGATTATGCGCGACCGTGCAACCGGAGGCAGCCAGCAGGTCCATATCCTCGTCGTCGACCCAGATCGCGTGGATCACCAGCATGCGCTCATCCAGAAAGCCCAGATCGTGCACAAGCTTCACCAGCGACTTGCCGAATCGTTCCATGCCCAACACGCGTTGGAGCTTGGTCTCCAGGATGTGGATGTTGAAAGGCAGGTCGTGTTCCCGGCTGAACGCGGACAGGAAGGCGAAGTATTCCTCGGTCACCCGTTGCGGGGCGGAGTTGGAGACCGCGATGCGCAGCCGGCCCTCCGCAGCGCCGTGCCACGTCGCATGGAACCATCGGTACAGTCCGATGAGTTCATCGAGCGGCGCGATACGGATCGCCTCCACCTCGGCACGGATGGACGGCGGCAGGATTTCGGCCAGGAACGGCAGCTTGTCGAGTTCAGGCCGGTTCGGATGATTGATCGAAACGGTCGCGCGCAACCCGCTGTCGCCATAGGCGGACATGACGGCGTCAATCGCCTCTCGCGTCGGCCACGGATTATGGAAGGCGTCGTCATGCACCGCGGTCACACCGTTGCGCAGCATTTCCACGGCGCCGAGCATGGTTTGGAGGTAGATGAGGCGCGGGTCGGGCAGGCGGTCGCCGAGCGGCGGCACCTCGTAGAGCATGAAGAGTTCCAGCGGCCGGCTGGCGACACTGCCGGCCATCAGATTGGCCTGGGAATGGAAGTGCCCGTTGATCAGGCCGGGCATGGCGATCAGGCCGCTGGCCTCGATGACCGTCGTCGATGGGTCGGGTGGCGGCAGGTCGGGCCCCACGGCGGCGATCAGGTTGCCTTCGATCAGGATGTCGGTGCGGGCGTATTCCGTGTCGGCCGCGTCCAAGGTCAGGACACGCGCGCCACGGATCAGCAGGCTCACGCAAGCCGCCGATCGGTGAACAAGCTCCCCCAGCGGCGGCCGGGAGTCGTGTCGATCCCGATCAGGCGCAGGCATTTCCAGACGCAGACGGACACCGAGTCGTAGATCGGAATGCCGGTTTCAGCTTCCAGCGCCGCCACCAAATGCGCGCCCGGAAAGTTGGTGCAGTAAAGAATGATCGCGTCTGGGCGGCTGGCGGCGGCGCCGCGCACCATGGCCGCAATATCAGCGTCGGGGACCCGGCTGTAGGACAGATTGTCCGTTAGGCCGGAATCGGCCCGGGCGACGCAGGTGAAACCCTCATCCTGAAAATGCGGCGGAATGCGACCGGCATAGGCATCGGCATAGGGTGTGACCAGGCCGAAATTTTGTGCGCCGATCGCCTTGAATGCTTCCAGAATGGCGAGGCTGGAGGTCGTCGCCGGGCGCCCGGTGCCCGCTGTGATCTTCTCACACAGTCTGCGATCGGAGCCGATGCCGATGCTGCCGCCCTTGCTGCCGTTCCAGCAGATCACGTCCGGTTCGGCATGGGACAGCAAGGTTGCCGCCCGCATCATGCCGTCCCAATCGTAATCATCCTTGTAGGTATCGGTCGATCCGACCACCTCGATCCGCGAAAAATGGCCGGACACGGTGGGAAAATCCGCCAGGATGGCGTTGGTCATGCGCTCGACGACGATATTGCCCGATGGCGTGATCGTACCGATCGCCTTTTGTTGCGTGCGATACCAGGTTCTGGGGTCGCTCGCCGATAATCCGTGGATCGCGTTAGGCATCGTCGCGCACCATCCTGTTCCGTTCGGTGTCCCAACTGGCGATGACCGCGGCGCCCTGGCCCAGACCGGCGACCGGATCGCTGCCATCGTCGTTCTGCCGCATCACGATCAAGGGTTCCTCCTGTGCGGTCCGGAGCAGATACTGCGTGTTCAGGCCACGATAGATCACGGTCTCGATCACCGCATTCATCCGGTTCGGTCCGTCATCGGGCGCGCTGGCCGGACGCAGACGGATACTCTCCGGTCGAAGGGCTATGACGGCGTTGCCGTCTTCAGGTGGTTCCGCGTCGACAACCAAACGCAAGCCTGCCTCCGCTTCCACCATCAGGGACCCGCCCGAACGCCCGGTCACGCGGCCCTTGAAGAAGTTGGACGTGCCGATGAACCCGGCAACGAAACGGCTGACCGGGTTTTCGTAGATCGCGCCGGGGGTGTCCAACTGTTCGATCCGGCCGTCGCGCATCACGGCGATGCGGTCGGACAGGGTCAGCGCCTCATCCTGGTCGTGCGTGACCATCAAGGTGGTGATGTTCAGTCGTTGCTGCAACTGGCGCAATTCGATCTGCATGTTGTCGCGCAATTTCTTGTCCAGCGCGCCAAACGGTTCGTCCAGCAGCAGCACCGCGGGTTCGATCACCAGCGCGCGCGCCAGGGCGACGCGCTGCTGCTGTCCGCCGGACAGGTTATGCGGCAGCCGATCGGCGAACCCGTCGAGCCGAACCATCGACAGCGCATCCGCCACCCGTTTGCGGATATCCGTGTCTGCCAGGCGACGCATCCGCAGGCCGAACGCGACGTTGTCGGCAACGTTCAGATGCGGGAACAGTGCGTAGTTCTGGAACAACATGCCGATATTGCGCTTGTGCACCGGCACCCGCGCAACCGAACTGCCCTTGATCTTCACATCTCCCGCGGTCGGTTCAATCAGCCCCGCGATCATCCGCATGATCGTTGTCTTGCCGCATCCGCTTGGCCCCAACAGCGACACAACGTGCCCCTTCTGGACGCTGAACGAGACGTCCCGAACCGCCATGGTTGCACCATAGGCTTTCGAGATCTCGATCACCTCGATATCACGGTCGGCGGCGGCGTTCATGCCACGAATATCTGGTTCAGCTTTTCGATCCAGGCCGGCCGGACCGTGTTCACATAGGCCCAATCCGGGCTGAACAGCGCCATCTCCTCCATTTTCGCCAGCGGATAGGCCAGCAGCTTGGCGATGTCCGGCTTGAAGGTCAGGCCTTCGATCGGCGGTGCTGCCAGCGAGAACTCAGACATCGGCTGTTGCACCTTGGGATCGAGCATGTAGTTCATGAAAGCCGCGCCGAGATCCTGGTTCGGTGCGCCCTTGACCAGAACCTGACAGTTCACGCCGGCGAACGCCCCCTCCTTCGGGAAGGACATGTCGATACTGGCGCCCTGTAAGGTGTAGGGATAGACGTATTTCGAGTATTCGATGCCGCCGATATCGCCCTCGCCCTGCGCCACGAACACGGCCGCGTTGTTCGATTCATACAGGTTCAGCACATTCGGCTTCAGTTCGGCCAGCTTCCCCCAGGCCTGATCGGACAAGTATTGCGCCTCGGCCAGCGGCTTGCCGGTCACCAGCGCCGCGGTTGCGATCACGACAAAGACGCTGGGCGTGTTCTTGGTGCTGACCAGCGACAGGCGCTTGCGGAACCGCGGGTCCCACATCTGGCCATAGCTGGTCAGCGGCGCCGTGGCCTTGGGATTATAGAAAATGCCGCCGGTGGAAATGGCCAGCGCGACGCCGTAGCCGTCGAAATAGACGAAGCGGGGAAACACTTTCGTCAGGTTGGGCATCATGTCTTTCGGCAGCGGATCGATCAGACCTTCCCGCTTGCAGATTTCCACACCCAAGTCATCGACGAACATCACCGTGTATTTCGGTGATTCCTTGGTTGCGCGCAGGCGGGAGATCTGGCCGAGCGTGGCGCCTTCTTCGGCCAGCACGCGGCAGCCGAATTCCTTCTCGAAGGCGGGCAGGACATTCTTGCGGATGAACTCGCCCTGCGGCCCACCCCAAATGCCGACCTGGATCGACTTGCCCTGCGACCAGGCATTCCGCGTGAAGATCACCGGCCCTAGCGCGGCGGCGCCGCCCAACACACCACGACGGGTCAGATCGTACGGCATGATATGCTCCTAGCAGCCTGTCGGACTTACGCCCACCGGAGGCTCATGTTAGAATCGTAACGTCGATTCGCTCCCTCCCCGGATGCCGCCAATGAGCAACTTCCGCCCCACCGATCGCCTAACCGGCTTCCTGATGCCGCCGTCTATCGATGAATG
>CALQHT020000341.1 GCA_943330455.2 Nitrosovibrio sp. Nv4
GGTTTAGCCTCCGGACTGTCCCTTGCGGGGGGGGGGGGCACACATCGCGGGACGGGAGATGAATTTTCTCAGGGTAAGCGCCATCCCTAACCGTCATGGCCGGGCTTGACCGGCCACCCGCCCCGGGTTTGAGCAAGCTTTTGCAAACATGGAGCCTTCCGTCATTGGGTGGGTGGCCCGGCCATGACGGATAAGGGGTGTCGCGCCGCACAAACACCTGCTCCGATAAAACTCTTGGCTCTTATTGCGTTATTTGTTGGGCGCGGACGGCTGCCGTTTGCATAGTGCCCATATCCGCGGGCGGCGCCGGTCTGCCATCCCCTTCTTCGTGATCTTCGTGTCTTCGTGGTGGAGCATCGAGGAGCCGCGGTTCGTCGTGGCCCTACCCAATGGGCGCTCTCCGGGACAGTAAGGTGTACCCGGTTACCGCCGCAGTTTTTCACCACGAAGACACGAAGACACGAAGGGCACGAAGACGCGAGGTTGCGGACATGCCGCCGGTGAACACCATCGGACCGAGGGCGAAAGCCAGGCTCCCAACAGGTAACGCCATAAGGGCCAAACCCTTTTCCGTACAAGGGCGACCACTCTGATGCGTGAACCCGGTAGGGCCCATCTCGGGATCGGAACGCAGAGAGCTACCCGCCCCAGGCCTGGCCCCATTTGTCTCGGTACACCACCTGTTCCAATGCCGTCCGCCGCACCGGTCCGAATTTTCCCATCGGATAGCCGATCGGCAGAATGGCATAAGAATGCACGCCTTCCGGCAGGCCCAGGGCCGCCTCGGCTTCCTGCTCGAAGGCCAGATACAAGGTGGTCAGGGTTGCGCCCAGCCCCAAAGCGCGGGCCGCCAGCAGCATGTTCTGCACCGCCGGGTAGACCGACGATCCCGCCGTCCGACTGCGGGTCGCGGATGACGCACAGGGGACGATCCAGACCGGCGCCTCATGGAAATGGTCCGCCAAATACTGCGCGGCTGCCAGCATGCGGTCGAACCGTTCCGCGGTCATGCCGGGGGCGGGGCCGCCGGCGCGATAGCGGGGGCCGACCTGTTCGTCCCAGGCTCGCTTGTACAGCGCCCCGACCGTGGCCTTCACGGCGGGGTCCTGCACCATCAGGAACCGCCAGTTTTGCATGTTCCCGCCGTTCGCCGCGCACACGCCCGCGTCCAGCACTTGCCGGATCAGGTCGTCGGGCACGGGATCGGGCTTCAACCGACGCATGGAACGCGTCGTGCGCATGATCTCGAACAGGCCGGGCTCGGTGCTCATCGTGGGATCCATGTCTCGTTGCCGATTTTCCGATCGTTGCGATAGGCCCATATTCCCGAATAGCCGCCGGACCCGTTCGCGCGATACAGGGCGGTGCCGCTGCCGCTCTTGCCCGAGAAACTAAGCGCGAGGGTCTGACCATCTCCAACGCCGGTACCTTCGTAGCGGTCGCCCTCTATATTCCAGGACGCATGCCAGGTGCCGGTGCCGGTCTGGGTCAGCACGACCGACCCGGAATAGTTGCTGCCACGCGCCGTATAGCTGCCCGGCCCCTCCGCTTGGACAATGCTCGGTATGGAGATCAGGCCCAGCAGGAGGGCTGCCGTCGCAATTTTCATGGTTCGATCAACTCCATCGAATGTTCCAGGGGTAAGGAGACGTGCTTTCCAGCAGTCCCGTCAAGCCTTTTCGATAAGCCGTAAGAATGAAAAAGCGTCCGAGTACAACGGCTGGCACGGTGTCCATCGCTTCCTGGTGGATGGCTCGTGCCACGCGCATGCGATCGTCATCTCCCGGCACTTGAGTCCATTCCGCCGCCAAGGTCTCCAGTTTTTCGTTGGTGAACGACCCGGCCCAGCCTTTCGCGCCCATTCCGCGCACGACATTGCTGATGGCGGGATTGACGATGGAACTGCCCAGCCACCAGTTGTGGAAGATGGACCAGCCGCCCTTGTCGACGGGGTCGGTCTTGTTGCGCCGTTGCGCCAGGGTGTTCCAGTCCATCTCTTGCAACTCGACATTCATGCCGATCTGCTTCAGGTAGTCGAACGTGACATGACCGAATGGACCGATGGTGGGGATGTCGGCCGGGTTCAGGATCACCACCTTTTCCCCGGCATAGCCAGCGTCCTTCAACGCCTTGCGCGCGGCATCGATGTTGCCGGTCATTCCGGCCTTGCCGATTTCCTCGCCGTAGCGGGTGCCGCACGGAAACAGCGCCTTGCACTCGCGCCAGATCTCCGGATCGTTGCCGGTCACCGCGCTCATGTATTCTTCCTGGTTCATGCCCAGGCGTACGGCTCGCCGGATCGCCACGTTGTTGAAGGGCGGGTTCGCGTGGTTGAACCGCATGGTGCCGAAGAAGCCGACCGGGTTGAAGTTCGTGACCACCAGGTCCTTGTTCTTCCGAAGCAACGGGATAAGGTCGGGTTGCACTTGTTCCCACCAGTCGATCTCGCCCTTCTGTAAGGCGGCCGACGCGGTGGAGGCGTCGTTGATGATGTGCCACTCGATCCGGTCGATATAGGCGATCTTGCCGCCCGACGCCCAGGACGGTTTCTCCTGGCGCGGGACGTAATCCTTGAACCGCTCATAGGCGCCGCCGCCGCCGGGCACGAACTCGTTTTTCAGGAAACGATACGGGCCGGAGCCGATCATTTCCGTCACCTGTTTCGAGGAATCGGTCTTCGCCAGACGTTCCGGCATCACCACCGGCAGCATGCCGTTCGGCTTGGCCAGCGCGTCCGCCATCAGGGGAAACGGGGTTTTCAGCTTGATGCGGATGGTGCGGTCGTCGGCGGTGGTGAATTCCTCCACCGCCGCTCCCACGGTCTGCCCGTAGACGTCGCGCGACGACCAGCGCTTCAGGCTGGCGGCGGCATCGCGGGCCAGCACGGGTTCGCCGTCATGGAATTTCAGCCCATCCCGCAGCTTGATGTCCCAGACGCGGCCATTGTCGGACACGGTGTAGCCCTCGGCCATCTGCGGCTGCGGGGTTTGGTTGTGGTCGATCCCGAACAGCGTGTCGAAGACGTAGTATCCATGCGTGATGGACACCTGCGTGGTGGTCCAGGACGGGTCGAGCACGGACAGATCGGCCGTCGGCACATAGCGCAGCAGCTTGTTGGTGCCGGCGCCCGATTGCGCGATGGCAAAGCGCGAGGGCAGGGCGGCGACGGCTGCTGTCGCGGCGGTGGATTTCAAGAGCGTACGGCGCCGCATGGTCGGTTTCCCCCGGATGGACTGGTTGGGAGGATTTATAGCAGAGCGGTGTCACGATGCACGCGGAGTCGGGGAGCCAGCGGCGTGGTGCGGTGGGTACCGGTCTCGGTCCCATCCGGTTTTTCGTCTGAATGATCGGCGGCGCTCCGCTTAGGGCAGCTACGAATTCTCGATGCGCCCGGCCCGCCGCAGCCGTCGGAAACTCGCGGCCGACACCACCTCGCAACCCGCCGGCAGCATCGACACATCGGTAACCCGAGCGCCGCGCGCATCCAGCCGACGCAACCGCGGCAGGCCCGCCAGTGGCGACAGGTCGCTGACCCGCGTATCGCCGAGGTCCAGGAACTCCAGCGCGGTCAGGCCAGCCAGCGGCGTAATATCCGCGACCTTGGTGCTGGCCAGTTCCAGGCTGCGCAACCGCGTCAGGCCCGCGATCGGCGTCAGGTCCACGACATCGGTGCCACCCAGATCCAACCGTTCCAACCCCACCAGGCCGGCCAGCGGCGACAGGTCGCTGACCGGTGCGCCGGTCAGATACAGGCTCTCCAACCGGTGCAATCCGGCCAGTGGTGACACGTCGGCAACCGGCGTCAGCGACAGGATCAGGCTGGTCAGCTCGGTCAAATGTGCCAGGGCACCGATATCGACGACCCGGGTCAGCTTCAGCGACAGAACCCGCAATCCCACCAGTGCGGCCAGAGGCGTCGCATCGGTGATCGGCGTGCGGTTCAGAAACAATCCGTGCAACGACGTCAGCCGGGTCAGAGGCCGTAGATCGGTCAGCGGGATCCGTTCCAGCCGCAGTTCGGCGATCTTCGGGATCCAGGCCTCCGGGATCGCCGCCCCCGCCAGAATAAGCTCCTGGATCGCCTCCTGCGTTGGTCCCGTTGCCGCGGTTTCCGTCATCCCAACGCTCCCAGCAATTCGTCCGCCGCCGCACGGGCGGCTTCGGTGATGATTTCCCCGGCCAGCATGCGGGCGATTTCCTCCCGCCGAGCGATTGGGGACAGCAGGTCCACGGTGGTGGCGGCCCGATCGAGCAATGCCGCCTTGGCCACCCGCAGATGCGCCGCCCCGCGCGCTGCCACCTGCGGGCTGTGCGTCACCACCAGCACCTGCACCCGCTCCGCCACCCGCGCCAGCCGCTCGCCCACCGAGGCCGCGGTGGCGCCGCCGATGCCGGAGTCCACTTCGTCGAATACCATGGTCGGCACGGTCGAGCCGGCCGAGAGCACGACTTTCATCGCCAGCATCAGCCGCGACAACTCCCCGCCCGAGGCGATCCGGGCCAGCGGTCCTGGCTCCTGCCCCGGATTGGTAGCGATCAGGAACCGAATTGCGTCCATGCCGCCGGCACCCCAGGCGGTTTCCGGCAAGGGTGCGACCTCGGCGAAGAAACGGGCCTTGTCCAGGCGCAGTGGCGGCAATTCCACTGCCACCACCGCGGCCAAGCGTTCGGCGGCGGTCCGGCGCGCCAGGCTGAGTGCCTCCGCCGCCGCGACATACCGCGCCCGGGTCTCCCGCGCCGCCAATTCCAGGCCGACCAGTTCGGCCTCGCCGGTTTCCAGGGTGGCCAGGCGAGCGGCCAGGGTGTCCAGCAGGATTGGCAGTTCGATGACCGGGACGGAATGCTTGCGCGCCGCCGCACGCAGCGCGAACAGCCGCTCCTCCGCCTGTTCCAGCAGCCGAGGATCGACATCCGCCTCCGCCGCCAGTCGGGTCATCAGGGTTTCCGCCTCCGCCAGAGCTTCCTCGGCCCGTTCCAGCGCCGCCATGGCCGGGCCGGCGGGGTTGGTGGCCTCATCCTGTCCCGGCGGCACCAGACGTTGCAGCGCGCGGGACGCAGAGCGCAACGCAGCGGCGGGCCCGGGGCTGCGTCGATCGCGGGATGCCAGTTCCGCCAGCGCCGATGAAATCGCCTCGGCCCGCCGTTCGCCCTGTTGCAGGCGCTGGCGTTCGGCGGCGAGCTGGTCTTCCTCCCCCGCCCGCGGGGACAGTTTCGCCAGTTCGTCGACCGCGTGGCGCAACCATTCCTCATCGCGGCGGGCAGTTTCGATGGCGGCGCGGGCTGATTCCAACCGGTCCAACGCCAGGCGCCAGGCACGCCATGCCTCCGCCACCGTGCGGCGCAGGTCCGGTTTCACTCCATAGGCATCGAGGAAGCCGGCATGGCTGGCGGGATCGGCCAGACCCATCTGCTCGTGCTGGCCCTGCACTTCCACCAGCAGCGCGCCGACCCGACGCAGCATGCCGACACCAACGGGTTGGTCGTTGACGAATGCGCGGGACCGGCCGTCGCGCGTCAGCATGCGGCGCAGCACGATCTCGCCCTCGGTATCCAGGCCCTGTTCGTGCAGCAGTTCCAGCGCGGGATGATCGGGGTTCGGCGAAAAACAGGCGGTGACCGAGGCGTGTTCCGCCCCGGCGCGCACCAGTCCGGCTTCGGCCCGAGCACCCAGGGCCAAGCCCAGACTGTCCAGCAGGATCGACTTGCCGGCCCCGGTCTCGCCGGTCAGCACCGTCAGACCGGTCGCAAACGACAGGTCCAGTCGTTCGATCAGAACGACGTCGCGGATCGACAGCGCGGTGAGCATGGTGCCCTCGCGCCCGTGCTGCTCAGAAAATCGAACGCCAGGCGCGGGTCAGCATGCTCGGCTGATCGCCCGGGCGTGGCGTGCGAACCACGCCGTCATCCACGAGTTGGGCATAGCTGTCTTCATACCACTCGCTGCCGGGGTAGTTGTGCCCCAGCACGGCGGCGGCCGATCGCGCCTGATCCTTCAGGCCGAGCTGCAGGTAGATTTCGGTCAGTCGGTGCAGGGCTTCAGGGACGTGGTTGGTGGTCTGGAAATCGTCGACGACTCGCTGGAAGCGTCCGACCGCAGCCTGATACATGCGCTGGTTCTGATACCAGCGGCCGATTTCCATCTCCTTGCCCGCCAAATGGTCGCGGCACAGATCGATCTTCAAACGAGCATCGCGGGCAAACGCGCTTTCGGGATAGCGGTTGATGACTTCCTGTAGCGCGTTCATCGCCTGCTCGGTGCCGCGCTGGTCGCGCTGGATGTCGGCGATCTGCTCGTAATAGCAAAGCGCCCGCAGGTAGTAGGCATAGGAGATGTCGCGATGCGCCGGGTGCAACTGGATGAACCGGTCGAGAGTGCCCAGGGCGTCGGTGTATTTGTTCTGCAAATACAGGGAGTAGGCTTGCATGAGCTGCGCGTTCACCGCCCAGGTCGAATAGGGATAGTTCTGCTCCAGGGAGCTGAACTGATCGCCGGCGGAGGCGAACCGGCGCGCGTTCAACGCGTCGAGGCCGTTGTTGTAGAGCACCTCGACCGGCGGGACGGGGCCGGTATCGGCGAGGTCCTCGTCCTTGGAGCCGCATCCGGCGAGGATGGGAAACAACAGGACCAGGGCGCAAAATGCGGCCAGGGACGGGCGGGCAAGGGTGCGAATCTGTTCCATTGAGGGGCTTATATCACGGGCAGCGGTGGCGGGAAGCGCGGGGCTTCACCCCGGACCCCGACCAGGGGGCTTTGCCCCCTGGAACCCCACCAAGGGCGATGGCCTTGGAACCGGAACATTGTCGATTGAATTCCTGGGGCCTCCCCGGACGGTGATAGGCCCGGGTAGGCCCCA
>CALQHT020000342.1 GCA_943330455.2 Nitrosovibrio sp. Nv4
AGGAACCGGTTGTTCTGGCTCATGTCCAGAACGCCCTGGTAGGTCACGCCTTGCAGCATGGCGGTCCCACTGACGAATTCCAGTCCGCCGCCACTGTCCTGGATCGTCCCGCCTGAGATGATGCCGTTGGTGGTCAGGAAGATCGTGCCGGCCGAGACTGTCAGTGTGCCGCCCAAAACCAGGGAAGCCGACGTCGAAATGCTCACACCGGCGGCATTCAGCGTCAGCGCATGAACCGACTGCGGCGTCGTGATCGAAACCGCGTAGGAGCCGGCAATATCGATAAACGCATCATCCAGGGCGCCGGGAACCGTGCTCGTGCTCCAGGCCGAACCAACAGACCAGTCGCCGGTGGTGCCATTCTTCCAGGTGATCTTCGCCATGACACGCCCCCGCTCGGTTTCTTGTGGTGGTCGGGTTCCCTCTGACAGCGCCAGGTCGCAGATAATGACCGTAGACGGACCGGCGCCGTCTAGAAAATCGTCCCATCCCGAAATATTTCGTCCCGCGCACGGGTTGCTGTCAAGCCGACGGCTCCGGCGGGTGGCCAGCCCATGCTCGGTCCAACGAAATCCGCGAGCGGGTCAAGAGGATGACGGGGTTGGCGCCGTGGCAAACGCCAATTCGAACCGAGGTGCCGTTGCCGTATTGTTATGCCGCGTGGTGCTGCCGGCCCTGACCCTCACGGCCGAGCATGAGGCGGAGAGAATATGTGGCGGTGGCAACGCTATCGCGGCGGCGTGTGGCGGGGTCACGTGTGCGAAGCCGAGCGACGAGATGGCGGGCTTTCCGTCCGATAAGGTCTCGAAAACAAGCAAGCGGACGCGGCACCACCGGATCCCGATAGGGTCGAAACCATTGCCGACAGGCGATGGGGCTGAACAACCACGGTGCCTGCGTCGATCACGGTCAGTCCCACGGAGCGACTTCGGACAGATCGGTGGAAGCGTTTCCGACATCCGCCGACGACCTTTCCGTGCGGCCCGATGATACGGCGGCTTGCTTTTCGTATCGTCCCTCTCGCAATTGGTTCGGCGCGATGGCACCCTTCGCCATCCGTCGGAACCTCTCATGCGACGACACAACGTGGATGCCCTCGCCGACGACACCAGCCTCCCGGTCATTGTGCCGCGGAGCCACAAGGTGCTGGTGCCAACATCCTCCGAGCGGGCTCGACGGCTGCGCAAACATTTGATCGCGGCGCTGCGTGCCTTGCGCACGATGAAGCTGCCCGAGCGATCCGATCCGCCGCCTCCGACGGAACCCGTGGGATTTGTTGCGCGCGTGGCTCAGACGGCGTGCACTCTGTGCAAGGGATGGTGCTGCAAGGGCGGCGGAGATCACGCCTATCTGGACGAACAAACGATGGCGCGCGTGCGCCGTGATCGGCCGGAGTTGGACGCACGCGCCGTCCTGATGCTGTACATCGACCGTGTGCCGCGGGATGGCTACGAAGGCTCGTGCCTGTTCCACGGCAGTCAGGGATGCACGCTGACGCGATCCCTGCGATCCGACGTTTGCAACAGCTATTTCTGCGCCGGGCTCGCATCTTATCTGTCAGGCGATGACGCAACGTCGCCCGTGGTCGTCATCGCCGGCGAGGGCAACGCCATGCGCACATCGCCGATCCTTGCCCTGTAGGGAAACCACAGGACGCCATTATGACGCAAGCCCCGCCGAGATCCCTGTCGCAACGCGGCAACTGCGATTATCATGCAAGCCCATCGGCCCAGGCTGACCGACCGGAGATCGCCCATGACCGCACATGATCACCATGACCACGACCACGACCATCACCACGACGAAGCATCGGACCTCTCGGAAACGGAATTGCGGGTTCGCGCCCTGCAAACCATCCTGATCGAGAAAGGCTATGCCGATCCCGCCGCGCTGGACGCGATTGTCGAGACCTACGAAACCAAGATCGGCCCCCATATCGGCGCTCGCATCGTGGCCCGTGCCTGGACGGATCCGGCGTTTCGCCAGGCGCTGTTGACCGACGCCAGCAAGGCCGCCGCGCCGTTCGGACATCAAGGCGAGACCGGCGACCATCTGGTGGCGGTGGAGAACACCGCCGATCGGCACAACGTCGTCGTTTGCACGTTATGTTCCTGCTACCCGTGGGATGTGCTCGGCCTGCCGCCAGTCTGGTACAAATCCTTTGCCTACCGCTCTCGCGTCGTGAAGGAACCGCGCGCGGTCCTGACCGAGTTCGGCGTCGCCCTGCCGGACCAGACGCAAATCCATGTCTGGGATTCGACGGCGGAGGTTCGTTACATGGTCCTGCCCGCTCGCCCCCCCGGCACGGAAGGCTGGACCGAGGAGCAACTGATGAAGCTGGTCACCCGGGATTCGATGATCGGAACCGGCATGCCGGCCTCCCCCGAGGGAGCCGGCGCATGAACGGCATTCACGACATGGGCGGGATGGACGGCTTCGGCTCGGTCGATCCTGTCGACACCGGCCCGGTCTTTCACGAGGCGTGGGAAGGCGATGTGATGGCCATCAGTCGCGTGATGGGGGCGATCGGTGCCTGGAACATCGACCAGGGTCGATACGGGATCGAGATGCTGCCACCGCAGCTCTATCTTACATCATACTATCGTCGCTGGCTGGAACGGTTCGAGCGGGCCATCGTCGCGCGTGGCTACGCCGATGCCGACGAAATCGCCGCCGGTCACGCGCTGCGCCCCGGAAAAACGCCGCCCAAGGGCAAGTTCACCCTCGCCGATATCGAACGGGTCACCCGCCGAGGCTCGTTCACGCGCCCCGAAACAGCGCCGGCCCGGTTCGCCGTGGGAGACCGGGTGCTCGCGCGCAACATACACCCCAAGACCCATACCCGCCTGCCCCGCTATGTCCGCGGCCATGAGGGCGTGGTGGTGCGGCTGCACGGATGCCACGTCTTTCCGGATACCGAGGCGATGGATCAGGGCGAAAATCCCCAGTGGCTGTATACCGTCCAGTTCGACGGGCGTGACCTGTGGGGCGCGGACAGCGATCCGACCCTGAAGGTCTCGGTCGAGGCGTTCGAGCCCTATCTGGAACCGGTCTGACATGACCGCGATCGACCCCGTTGCTGCCCGCCTCGCCGTTCAGGCCAATCCCGGCCTGCCCACCGACCCGGCCGGCCCCGTGTTCCGCGAGCCATGGGAGGCTCAGGCCTTCGCCATGGCCTTGACGCTGCACGAACAAGGCCTGTTCGCGTGGGGTGAATGGGCTAGCATGTTGGGGGAAACCATCAAATCCGCCCAGGCGGCCGGCGATCCGGATACCGGGGATACCTATTACCATCACTGGTTGGCGACCCTGGAACGCATGGTCGCGACCAAGGCGGTGACGACCCAGGCCGATCTGACGTCCCATCGCGATGCCTGGGAACGTGCCGCGGCCCGAACGCCACACGGGCTGCCGATCGAGCTACGGACGGAAGATTTCCAGTCCTAGCGCGAACGGCACCGCGCCACGATTACGGCTCCCTTTGGTGAATGGCGGCCCACACCGTCATGGCGTGCGCAGGCAGGCCATCCACGACTTTACAGAAGTCAATACTGCAAGTCGTGTATGGCGAGTCTGCACCCGCCATGACGGGTGCAGACTCGTTCGCAACATCAGATGTTGGAGTTGTTACAGAGTCGCCTTACCGGGGCGCTACTGCGTCAGTACACTTTGCCGCATCACAGAAATCCGGTCGAAATCCAGGGCACGGCGGCGACCACGATCAACCCCACCAACATTGCCAGCAGATAAGCCATGATCGGGCCGATACCGAGATTAGGATCGACCCGCCCGATGGCCGCCGCCGCGTAAAACCCGACGCCGAACGGTGGCGCGAACAGACCAATGCCCATCGCCAGGACCGTTACCATCGCGTAGTGGACCTCATGGATCCCCATCGTCTGTGCGATCGGAAACAACAACGGTCCGAACAGGACGATGACCGGGATTCCTTCCAGCACGCTGCCGAGCACCACGAATGCGATGATCGATACGCCCATGAAGGTGAACTTGCCACCTGGCAGCACCGCCATCGCGTTCGCGAGTTGCTGGGAGAACCCCGACTGGGTCAGCGCCCAGGCCATGGATGTAGCGGCTCCCACAATTAGGAGAATCGCGCCCGAGAGCGATGCGGTTTCTACCAGCATCGGGATCATCCGGCTCCAATCGAACTGGCGGTAGACCAACAACCCGATGACGGCGGTATAGGCGATGCCGATGGTGGAAACCTCGGTCGCCGTGGCGACGCCTTCCACGACCATGAAACGAATGACGAATGGCAGAGCCAAGGCCGGCAGGGACGCGATCAGGGTGCGACCGATTTCTCCCAACGAGGCGCGCCGAATGTTGGACATGTCCTCGTTTCGATAGCGATGCCGCACCACGACACACAAGGCGATCGCCAGCACGACACTGGGCAACAAACCGCCGGTGAACAGCGCCGCGATCGATACCCCGGTCACGGAGCCGATGGTGATCAGCACCAAGGACGGCGGCACGGTTTCGGTCTGTGCCCCGGTTGCCGACAGCAACGCCACCAGATCGCCAGGTTTCGCGCCGCGCTTGATCATCTCGGGGAACAAAGCCGGCGCCACGGCCGCCATATCGGCCGCCTTGGAACCCGAAATTCCCGAAACGAGATACATCGCGCCCACCAGGACGTAATGCAGCCCACCCTTTACGTGCCCCAGAAGCGAGGCCAGGAACGCCACCATCGATCGCGCCATGCCCGTCATCTCTATCAATAGGCCGAGAAACACGAACAACGGCACGGCAAGCAGGATCAGATGCGACATGCCCTCGTAGAACCGGCCGACAAACACCAGCATCGGCACATCGGTGGTCATCACGAGATAGGCGAAGGTCGAGACCGCGAATGCAATCGAGATCGGCACACCCGCCAGCACCGATACGCCAACGATCAGGACAAAGAAAATGACCAGGTTGGCATTGCCCAGGCGTTCCATATAGGGATCGACGAGCGGCGCGTACCACGCCGCGAGTGCGGCCATGACGATGATGCCGATCGCCACCGGCGCCGCCATCTGACGGAACAGGCGGGGAATCGCGATCAGGATCATCAACGCAAAACCGACCGGCAGCGGGGCGGTCAACCAGGCCTTGGAAACCTCCAGCCCGGGCATCAGAATACGCGAAACCTCTTCGACATATTCGATGGACGGCCGCAACACGACCGCGAGGAACACCAAGCCCGCCGCCGCACCATAGAATTCGGTCGCGGCCCGCAAGACCGGGCCGGCCCGTGCGGTCAGCGCGGTCATGCGCATATGTTCGCCGCGGTTCAACGCCACAGCGGACCCGATCATTCCCAACCATAGGAAGACCGCCTGGGCCAGTTCGTCAGTCCAGATCAGCGGACTGTGAAACAGGTAGCGGGCGACGACCCCAACGAACAGGATCACAACCTCGGTCAGCACCAGAATGGCGGCGACAAGTTCCAGGACGCGGACCAACGGCCGCTCCAGCATCCCGGCCACGGCCGCGATGCCGGTTTGGCGCACCGCGACCGGCGCGGCATTCAGACTGTCCATCCTATGCTTCCTCGCGACGCGGCTTTAGCTGATGGAACCGACGACATCCTGCAACGCGGTCCAGGCCTCGTCGCCCATCTTCTGTTTCCATTCCGTATAGAACCCGACATCGCGCAGTTTCTGCCGGAACGGAGCAACGTCCGCGACCTTGTTCATGATCATGCCTTTCTCGACCATGAATTTCTTCGCTTCCTCGTTCAAGGCCAGCAGATCGCCGCGCGCATCGAGGCCGGCCTGGTCGTATTCCGCCATGACCAGGTCCTGCATGTCCTTCGGCAACCGGCCGAACGCGCGCGGATTGATCAGCACGAACCAGCCGTCCCAGAGATGGGAGGTGAGCGACAGATACTTCTGCACCTCGTAAAGCCGCGTCGTTTTCATCAGCGAGGTCGAGGCTTCCTGTCCGTCCACCACGCCGGTCTGCAACGCGGTATAAAGCTCGGAAAAATTCATCGACGTCGGTGCCGATCCAATCGCCTTCCACATCGATACCTGGATCGGGCTCGGCGGCGCCCGCATCTTGAACCCTTGCAGGTCGGCAACCGTATTGATCGGCCCTTTGGCGGCGGACGACGTTATCTCGTGGAAACCGTTGTCGAGGATCTTGTTGGTGGTCATGTAGCCGGCTTTTTCCAGATCCTTCCGCAGGATCTGACCGAGCTTGCCATCCGCGGCCCGCCAGATCTGCTCATAGTTCTGGAAGGCAAACGGAATGCTGAAGGTCGAGCTCAACGGCGCGGCGGTCGCGGTGATGACGTTCGACAGCACCATCATGTGCACACCACCGATGCGGACCTGCGTGAAGGTGTCGATATCCGTGCCCAATTGTCCCGAATGGAACACGGTGATCTCAAACCGCCCGCCCGACTTTTGCTTCACGCGCTCCGCCGCTTCCATGAAGCGTATGGAGGACGGATGGATGGCCGGTTGAGAACTGGTGAATTTCCAATTGAACTCGGCCGCGTGCGCGAAGCGAGGCAGCAGGATGGCGGCACCTGTCGCCGCGCCGGCTGTCAGAGCCTGACGACGTGAAATCTGGGGCATAGGACGTTTCCTGTGTTTATGTTTGGGAGGAGGCTACCACGTCGGCGTCGACGGTGGTGTCGGTGTCACCGGCCTCACGCGCGGGATCGTCGAGAAACAGCGCGACGTCCGCATGCAGGCTGGGCTGATTGCCCTTCAGCGCCAGGGCATAATCGCCACCCTGTGCGACGATCTGGGCGGCGATGGCGCG
>CALQHT020000343.1 GCA_943330455.2 Nitrosovibrio sp. Nv4
AACCCAGACGGGGACTTGCACCCCGCTGACAAAGCGTCCTCACGGACGCACTCATTGCCGGGCTCGACCCGGCAACCTGCGCTTCAACGGTGGGGGGCGGGTTGCCGGGTCGAGCCCGGCAATGACGGTGAGAGAGGGGCGATCGACACAAAACAATGCACTACGGCCGCTTTCCGTGCCGGCTCTAGCGCAAGCCGAGCCCGCGGGCGATGATTCCGCGTAGGATTTCGCGGGTGCCGCCGCGCAGCGAAAAGGACGGCGCGTGCATCATCGTATGCGCAAGCACGGCGGAGAAGTCCCGCGTAGACTTGCGGTCCGGTTCGGCTTCCACCAACTGGCGGGCGATTTCGGGTAGTTCCTGCTCCAACAGCGCACCCAGATCCTTGACCATGGCCGCCTGCAAGGCCGGGTTCTCGCCATTCTGCAACATGCCCGCGACCGAGCGTGACAGGCGCCGCAACGTCATGAAATGCCCGGTCAGGCGACCGATGGCGATGGCGCCGGCGTCGGTCGGCTCCGGGCCCAAGGCGCGGACAAGTTCCACGAACAGCCAGAAGGAGGACAGGAACCGCTCCGGCCCGCTGCGTTCCAGGGCCAACTCGCTGGTGACCTGATGCCAGCCGTCGCCTTCCTTGCCGAGAAGCGCCGTGTCGGGGAGGAAGGCGTCCTGGAAAACGACCTCGTTGAAGTGATGCTCCCCGGTCAGGGCGTGGACGGGGCGGATGGTGATGCCCGGCGTGTTCTTCAGATCGACCAGAAACTGGCTGACCCCGCCGTGGCGGTCTTCCAGCGACTGGGCCCCTTGGCCGGTCCGGCAGAACAGCACCATGTAGTGGGACAAATGAGCAAAGCTGGTCCAGACCTTGGTGCCGTTGACCAGATAGCCGCCCTGGACCTTCGCGGCGCGGGTGCGGACCGATGCCAGATCCGATCCGGTGTCGGGTTCGCTCATGCCAATGCAGAAGAACGCCTCGCCCGCGGCCACTTTCGGCAGGATCGTCTGGCGCTGCTCCTCGGTGCCGACGCGTAGGATCAGAGGAGCCGACTGGCGGTCGCCGATCCAGTGCAGGCCGACGGGCGCGCCGGCTGCCAGCATTTCCTCCAGCACCACATAGCGTTCCAAAGCGGTCCGGCCATGTCCGCCATATTCCTTCGGCAGCGTCATACCAAGCCACCCGCGGCGCCCGACCGATCGGCTGAATTCCGCGTCGTGGCCGGTCCAGGATTCGGCTTTCTGGACGGGCTTGCGGTCCTTCAGGGCGGTCTTGAGGAAGTCACGCACCTCGGCGCGCAGGGACTCGGCGGCCGGAGAGGGCGGGGGAGGCGGAAAGGTGAATGCCGACACCGGATTGGTCCCATCGATAAGGTGACGCGGCGGTAGCTTGTGCCCCCTGTCCGGTCAATACGGGTTTCACGCCAACGGCGCCAACTATCGACGGGTGCATTCCCGCCACCCCCTCCCACACGGTCATTGCCGGGCTTGATCCGGCAACCCACCCCCTGCCATTGAAGCGTGGCTTGCCGGGTCAAGCCGGGAAATGACGATGAGGGCGGGAGGTGGTGCCCTCGTCAATGGCTGGGCGGGCGGTTCAGCTTCGCGGAATCCCCGCCGAGGCCGTCAGACCGCCATCCACCGGGATATAGGCCCCGTTCACATACCCTGCCTCGGGCGAGGCCAGGAAGGCCACGACGGCGGCGATTTCCTCCGGGCGGGCGAAGCGGCCGGCGGGAACCCGGCCCTCGGTGGCTTTGCGATAGGCCGCGAACGGCGCCATCATCTCGGTATCGACGAAGCCGGGAGCGACATAATTCACGGTCACGCCTCGACGGGCGCTTTCGATCGCCAAGGTGCGCACATAGGCCAGCAGCGCCGCCTTGGTGGCGCCATAGGCGGCGTTGCCCTGGCTGGCGACCGCGGCGCCGATGACCGAGCCGATGGCCACGATCCGCCCGGACCGCGCCCGCATCATCGGCCGCACCACCGCCCGCGCGATCCGCGCGAACGAGAAGAAATTCACCTGCATCGCCTGTTCGGCGGCGTCCTGGTCCATCATCGCGGCCAGGGCGTCATAGGTTGTGCCGCCCACCTGGATCAGCGCGTCCCACGCCGGGGCGTACTCCTGCGCAACCGCGAAAGCGTCCACTGCTTGCCGGTCCGCCAGGTCAAGCGGTATGGCGGAAACCCCCTCGGGAGCGTCTCCGGCATCAGTCCGATAGGTGTAGGTGACGGCATAGCCGCGGTCGGCCATTGCCCGGACGACGGCGGCCCCGATCCCTCGGCGCCCGCCGATGACCAGGGTTCGGCCAGCCTTGTCCGCCGTGGTCATGCCGCCCCCAGCACCAGGCAGACATTCTGCCCGCCGAACCCAAAGGAGTTGGAAATGGCGTGCCGCACCTGAACCGAGCGGGCGATGTTCGGCACGCAGTCGAGCGGCAAAGCGGGGTCGGGAATGTCGTAGTTGATCGTCGGCGGCAGGACCCCGGTTTGCAGGGCGAGCAGGGTAAAGATGGCCTCCACCGCGCCGGCGGCGGTCAGGGTGTGGCCGATCATCGACTTGTTCGATGAAATCGGGATGGAGGCGGCTCGTTCCCCGAACACCGCCGAAACGCCGACCCATTCCATCTTGTCGTTTTCCGGCGTCCCGGTGCCATGTGCGTTGACGTAGCCGATCTGGTCCGGAGACAGCCCGGCATCGGCCAGCGCATGACGCATGCAGGCGATGATGGGCTTGCCGTCCGGCGAGGACCGGGTCCGGTGAAACCCGTCCGCCGCCTCGCCGCAACCTTCCACCACGCCCAGCACAGTCGCCCCGCGTGCCCTGGCGTGCGCCAGGCTTTCGATGACGAGCGCACCGGCGCCCTCGGCCATCACGAACCCGTCCCGGTCCTTGCTGAATGGGCGGGCGGCGGAGGACGGCGGGTCGCTGCGCGTAGACAGCGCGGACAGCAGCGAAAACCGGATCAGACTTTCCGGGTTGATCGAGGCATCGGTGCCCAACACCAGCGCCGCGCCGGTCTCTCCGCGCCGGATCGCCTCGACGCCGAGTTGGATCGCGGTGCCGCCGGAGGCACACGCGGTCGATGTCGCGATCGGCGATCCCTTGGTGCCGAACCGGTCCGCCAGATTCTCGCCGACCGAGCCGAACAGGAACCGTTTGTACAGGTTGGTAAACTTGCCGGTGCCGGCGGCACGGTAAAGGTCCTCGTAGCCGATCTGGTCGTTGGCGCCGGACGCCGCGGCCAAGGCCAGACGCTGCGGCCATTCCATTTCGACGGGCGGGAGCGCCAGGAACAATGGGCCGGGGAAATCCCCGGGGCGGCCAATGCCGGCTTGCGCGACCGCTTCCTCGACCACCAGTTCGGCCAGTTTCTCCGACAGAGCCGGAGCCGAGGCGTCATCGATTGGCACGAAATCGACGGTGCCGGCGACGGTGGTGCGCATGCCGTCGATCGGGAAGCGGATGATGCGCTTCAGGCCGGATCGCCCCGCGGTCAGCGCGCGCCAGTTTTCATCCTTGCCCTGACCGAGGGACGTGAGCACGCCCATGCCCGTCACGACGATGATTGGTCTGCCCAGATGATCGGTATCCTGTCCCATTTCCACTCCACCTGGCCTGAACGGGCGGGCCATTCCTATCAATCGCGCGCAACCCTGGCACAGCACCGACCGGTCCGTGCCGAGGCTTCAACGTGTAGGCTGCCCTCGGGTCCTGTCGGTTGTCGCCAGTAAAACCATGGAAGCTATATCAACCGTCCGAACCATTGACCTATCGCGTCCCTCCCCTCGTCATTGCCGGGCTTGACCCGGCAACCCGCGCGTCGTCGGCCGGGGGCGGGTTGCCGGGTCGAGCCCGGCAATGACGGTAAGGGGCACGATCGGTCGACGGTTAAGGCCATTGGTACTAGTACATGTCGCCGGAAGTGCCGACTCGGATCGGGTCGGCGGCGCGAGCCGTTTCAGGCCTGCCCAAGGGGGGCGGGATCTCCGGCGAGGTGTACTAGAACCAAACGTCGCCGGGTATCCCTGACTCGGAAGACGGACATTCATTTGGCAAGGCCCTGGCAACGCCATGCGATCAAGCGGCGGTCACCGTCGCCATCGCCTCGCCACGCCATTGTCCCCAGGATGTTACCAGAACCTGTCGCAACGGCGAATCCGTCACGGCTTCCGTCGCCTCCAACGGGCCGAACAACCGACCGTGGCGCAGGCACGCCGTCGCCAGGGCCAGATTGGCCGGGAACGATGGTTCCAGCGTGTGACCGAAGGCCGTTGCCGTCGCACGCACGGGCAGCCCGAGTTCGGCGAGGAAGCCCTGTTCCTCGACCGTCGGCGCATGCGCCCCCGAAGCCCCGGATATTACCGCCGCCCCATCCCGATCCAAGTTCGGCGCCACCACGGAAAGCTGAGACCGCGCATTGGCGGTCGCTTCCCCGGGCCCGCGACGGCAGCGATCGGTCACCACGTCCCCGATCCGGCCAAGGATGGTCGCCCCGCGTGCCTGTGCGTGCTTCCGGCTTTCGATAACCAGGAAACAGCCCAGGGACCCCAGGACCATGCCGCCGCCTTCGGCCTGACGAGCCCAGACACCGGCGAACGGGTGCTTCCACAGCATGCCACCCATTTCATACTCCAGCAGGATGTCGGGCCGTTGCGCGTTGTAGGACCCACCCACCAGAGCGATGTCCCCTTGGCCGGCGCGAATACGCTGGCAGGCGATCCGAACGCCGTCGGTGCCGGCCGCCTCTTCTCCCATGAAGGTTCGGGATGATCCCGTAACTCCATGTACCAAAGAGATATTTCCGGCCAGCAAGTTGGACAGTTGCGCCAGGAACAGGGTCGGGCGGAGATCGCTCAGCAGATGCTCGTTCAGATAGGCGCCAGGGTTTTCCGCCTTGGGCAGGCCGGACAGGATGGCAGCGTCCACGGCATAATCGCGCTCGCCACCACCGGCCGCGACGATCATGTCCATCCGCGCCAGCAGGTCTTTGTCGCCCTTCACACCCGCCGAGTCCAACGCCAGCCCGGCGGCATAGGTGCCGATCCGCTGCCAGGCCTCCATCTGCCGCTGGTCGCCGCGCTTGGGGATCTGCTTGTCCAGTTCCAGCGCCGTCATCGGGTGCACCAGGAAGGGCGGAAACGTCGAGTCGTCCACCACGGGCGCAAAGCCGGCCGGGTTGTCCAACGCCGCCCAATGGGCGTCCAATCCCTCTCCCAGACAGGAGATGAGGCCAACGCCGGTGATCAAGGTGTCGCGGTCATGCGGCATGGAAAAACCCCTCCGGCACACCGATCCGGCGCGCGGTTTCCAGCATCGTCGCCCGCAAGGTCTCGTTCGGGAACGGTACCACGCGATACCGGATCTCAGTGTCCGCGACCTTCTTGCCCTGGGACAGGATCGAGGCCTCCACCACCGCGTAGCCGGACCCGTCATGGACCAGGCGCGCCTCGGCTTCCAGTTTCTGGCCGGGCACGACGAAGGTCCGCATCTTGGCTTCCTTCACCTGCACCAGGAACGGCATCGCGGCGAAGCGCAAGGTGGCCAGCACCAGCCAGCCACCGATCTGCGCCATGGTTTCGATCATCAACACGCCGGGCAGCAGCGGGTGGCCGGGGAAATGCCCCTCGAACACCGGGCTTTCGTCGGGCACCTGGCAATCGGCGCGCACGAGTCGCGCCTCCGGATCAAGCAGGCTGATCCGATCGATCATCTGGAAATATTCGAGACGCATGGCGGGCGCCCAATGCCCCTCAGGCGGCCTTGGCCGCGACCAGCTTGTCGATATTGGCGCAGAGATTCTTGATCACGAAATACTCGTCCGACGAGACTTTCCCGTCGTTCACTTCGGCCGTCCACTGCTCCAACGGCATCTTGATCCCGAACGACTTGTCGATGGCGAAGGCCACGTCCAGGAAGTCCAGGCTATCGATACCCAGGTCATTGATCGCGTGGCTTTCCGGCGTGATCGTATCACGCTCGATATCGCTGGTATCGGCGATAATCCCGGCCACGGTTTCGAACGTCGACGCCATGCGTACACCCCTGCAAAGGTGGCGGGCACTAACACCGGCGCCCCCGTGCCGCAAGGCGGCAGTCGTCGAATGTGACTTATTAAGGTGATCCGCCGCCCCGCGGCCCTGTTCTCAAGGCCGGATTCGGGCGCCCCGAGTCGCTGTCAGTCGACCCAGCGTGCCGGGCTCCAGACCCATCCGCCGCCGCTTTGGGTCCAATGGCCTGGCAACCAGTTTTGTCCGTGCCCGGCGGCCGGTACGTATTGGCCTTGGGTCCAGACATAGCCCGAGCCGGTCCAATGCCAATGCCCGGGACGCCAGTTCAGCACCTCTCCCGAGACCGGTGGTTTGGGAAGCGTCTCGGGGCGGAGCGGCGGGACGGATGCCGGACCACCGATATCCGCGCACCCGGCCAGCAGGACGAGTCCGAACAACGCGGCAGGCCAATGGCGGTGGGTCATGGGGCCGGTATCCCTGATTGGTGGTTCGACGCCTCGCCACATGGGGATGCGGAGGTTCGGCGTCCATGGTGGCGGGTGTGCGAGGGGCATGGAATCCGTTGTATTCCCAGGTCCCCGTGGGTGGAGAAGATTCTCCCCCTCCCCTTGCGGGCTACGGGAGTCGCACAAGTGCGGAACGATTTGCCAGTCGCCATCCGAGCAATATCGGGTCAAGACGGAGCAAACCGTGATGCATAGTCTTGGGCCCCGGCGGCCGGTAACCACGGGAGGT
>CALQHT020000344.1 GCA_943330455.2 Nitrosovibrio sp. Nv4
GAGATGGGTCGGCCGTGACGCCACCTCCGGGCCGATATGAAGCCAGTCAGGACGTGATCGGGGCGCCGCCGGCGGTCTGATGACCGCGCCGGCGCAGCCGAACAGCCGTCGTTATTGATCGAAAATCCCGAGTCCGACAGGCTGCTAGAGAGTCTAGAAAATTCGCGGCCGCGCCGGAATCGGCCCCGGCTAAACTTCGTCCTCGTGGCTCACCACCCGACTCGGTAGTTTTTGCGTGTCGCCTAACGACGCCCCGGTCCTTGACGCGATCGCCTGGTACGGCGGCAACAGCGGGGTCGGCTTCGAACTGGACAACGGGCTTGACGTCAGCTCTTTTCAAGAAAAGCAATATGACGAAAAGCGAGCCGGAACCCACCCGGTCGCGCAGAAACGCGCCAACCCGTGGGGTCTGCACGACATGCTCGGCAATGTGTGGGAATGGTGCGCCGACGCGTGGCACAATTCATACGAAGACGCGCCCGCCGACGGTGCCGCCCGCCCCGGCGGTGGCGCCGCGACGGACCGTGTCATCCGCGGCGGGTCGTGGTTCTACGACGCGCGCGGCGTGCGGGCGGCGTACCGGCGCGGGTACGACCCGGCGGGCCGCAGTGGCGACCTGGGCTTTCGCTGTGCCCGAGTTCAGAGCGTGAGCCAAGCGACCAAGCGGCGGCGGAGCGCAGGGCGGTGAGGAGCGAGCGACAACGAGCGGAGCGAGGGAGCGGCGACGAACAGCCCGGAGCCCCGCCGACGCGCTCGCGGCACGCGGTACGAAAATTTTTTCGATTTTACCGGTGGTCCCGTTGTGTGCACGCACCTGTTGATGTCCCCGGAACCATCCGCCAGAGGCACGCGTTCCGCACAAATCCTTCGTGATCTTCGTGCCTACCATGAAAATAGAACCCGGATGCCGCGGAAACGGCGGAAAACCGCCATTTTCTTCCATGGGGGTGCGGCCGCGGCCGCTGGCTAACTTCGTGGTGAAAAAATCGTCGTGCGCAACGCACGCCAGCCCATGCGATGGGAGCCTCCCGCGGCCACGAGCCGTCCCGGACAACGTCCGCGATTTTCCACCATGAAGGCACGAAGGTCACGAAGACTCCGTGCCGGACCCGCATCGAATCTGCTTCCGGCGAACAGGCCGAGGAAAACCGTCCATTCCCACCAGACCACGTTCATCCAACACCACAAGGCGGTCGATCAAACCCATCCCCACAAGCCGCAACGCAAGGTCCTCTCCCCCCGCGTATCGGCCCATCGCCCTATCAGCCAGTCATCGAGGTCTCCACCACCCCCACCCCGGCAAACTCCGTGCGGATACGATCACCCGGCGCGATCGGGAACTGGCGGGTGAACGATCCGGTCATGATGATCTCGCCGGCTTTCAGTGTTCGGCCGTATTGACCCAGCTTTTCCGCCAGCCACATCACGGATTGCAGCGGGTTGCCCAGCACCGCTTCGCCCAGGCCGCTGCCGACGAGTTGGTCGTTGACGAATACTTTGGCCTCGATCGTTTCCAGAATGGCGGGCAGTTGCGTCGGCGTGCCCAGGATCACCGTCTTTTGCTGTGCGTTGTCGGCGAGGGCCAAAGCGATCTGCTCGGTGAAGGGGCCGCGGGTTTCGATGATTTCCAGCGACGGGTAGACGACATCGATGGCCGCCCTTGCGTGTTCCAGACTGATGGGTCCGGACAGGTCGCGGCCCAGGCGCATGCAGAGCTCGTTCTCGAATCCAGGGCTGATCAGATCAGCCGGGGCGAACCGATGGCCGGACGGGTCGCTGCGCAGGATGCAGCCGAACACCGGCTCATGGAAGCCGAATTGTTGCTGAATCGCCTTGGAGGTCAGGCCGACCTTCCAGCCGATCTGCCGCTCTCCGCCGGCGACGCGGTGGGCGATGAGGCCGAGCTGGATGCGGTAGGCCTGGTCGAGGGTGAGTTTGTCGAACCATGCGCGCGGGAAGTATTCGCCGCGCTGGCGAGCGTCCCAGAAACTGTCGATCAGTGCCGTGTCGTCCGGGTTCATGGTGGTCTCCTCCGTGCAGGGGCGGATTCTGCCCCTGTGAGGGACGCCCGTTATGCGGTGGCAGTCTATGGGATACGGGTCGGGGCGTCATCCTCCGCCGTCGCCTCTTGCAGCCTATCGTCCCAGGCCGTACGGCGGTGGGTTACCAAGCATGCGCGCCGCAGGAGAACGTCTCATGACAGCAGACCCGGACCCGTCCAGCCACCCGATGGTTGCCGCCGCCATTCGTCTCGCCCCGGCGGTGCGCGAAGCGGCGGAGGAAGCGGAGGCGACGCGGCGCACCCCGCCGGCGCTGGCCGCCGAGATCACCCGGGCGGGGATCTATCAGATGTATCTGCCGCGCTCGATGGGCGGGCCGGAACTGGCGCCGCTGACCGCCTTCCGGGTGGTGGAGGAACTGTCCAAGGCGGATGGCTCGGTTGGCTGGTGCGCCATGATCGCCACCGCGATGTCGCTGAATGTCGGCCGGCTACCCACTGAAATCGGTCGGGACCTCGCCGGAACGCCGGCCGATTATCGCGCCGCGGGATCGGCTCGCGTGGGGGGAGGTGCCTGGGAGGTCGCGGGGGGCTATCGCGTGAAGGGGCGTTGGAACTTTGCCAGTGGCATCGACAACGCGCGGTGGCTGTATTGCACCTGCGTCATGATGGATGGCGATACACCGCGCAAGACGGCCGCGGGCACGCCGATGCTGCGGGCGCTTTGGGTGCCTATGGAGTCGGTGACAGTCGTCGATACCTGGTCGGTGATGGGCATGCGCGGCACCGGCAGCAAGGACTTCACGGTGGACGACATCGTCGTGCCGGCGGAGCGCAGTTGCCTGTCGGATGCGGCTCCGTTGCAGACCGGGCCGTTGTTCAATCGGCGCGCCTGGTATGTGCATCTGTGGACACCGTCGGCGGCGAACTCGCTGGGCATCGCGCGGGGTGCGATCGATGCGCTGACCGAACTTGCTGCCACCGAGGCGTCCACCCTGTCCACCTCGTTGTTGCGCGATCGTTCCGCGGTGCAGGCACGGATCGGGGAGGCGGAGGCAATCGTGAACGCCGCGCGTGCTTATGTGTTTGATGCGGTCGGGCGGCTATGGGCCACGGTCAGTGCCGGTGACGAACCCTCAGACCAGGAAGTCGCGCAGGCGCGCCTGGCGTTGGTGCACGCGATGCACGAATCGGTCCGCGCGGTGGACAAGGTGTTCCACGCGGCGGGCACCAACGCGATCTACACCCGCCATCCGCTGGAACGCGCGTTCCGGGACGTGCATGTCGCACTCCAGCACGGCGCCGCGCTGTCCAGCTATTTCGAATCCGCCGGCAAGGTCCTGTTCGGGCTGCGGCCGACGGAGCCGGGCTGGTAAGGCGGCGTGCATCAATAACCGCACCGTCTGGCGGGGTAAGCGGGGGAGGAGAGAAAGCGTTGGGGCTCCGCCCCAAGCCCCGCGAGGGGCTTTGCCCCCTCGACCCCCACCAAGGCTGGGCCTTGGATGCCTTCTGTTGGGTCAGGGAAGACAGGGGGCCAACACGGACGTTGAGACGCAATGGTTGGCCCCCTGTCTTCCCTGACCCAATGAATCGCGGTCCAGGGGCCGTAGCCCCTGGTGGGTTCGAAGGGCGAAGCCCTCGCGGGGTTTGGGGCGGAGCCCCAAGTCTTACTTCCCCCCCCGCTCGTCCCACCAGACGGTGCGGTTATTGATGCAAGCCGCCCAACCGGTCAGGCCGGTTCGGCCACGGGCGGCCAGCCGAGGGAGCCTTCCGGGCCGGGGCGGGCGCGCAACCACCAGGCCCAGTCCTCGGGGATCAGGGAGAACGGGTCGTTATGGGCCAGTTCTCGTGCCGCCCAGACGGGCCAGTGTGGGTTGGCCAGGGCCGGGCGGCCGAGGAAGACGACGTCGACCAGTTCCTGGCGGATGATGCGGTCGGCGACGGTGGGGATGCCCAGGTTCCAGCTTACGCCGACGGGGATGGCGGCTTCGCGGCGGACGCGGGCGGCGCGATCGACCATGAAGCCGATCTGGTTGAAGGGCACATCCTTCATTTGGTCGGTGTTCATGCCCAGGCTGATATCGGCGAAGTCCAGGCCGTGGTTTTTCAACTCGGCAATGGCCCAGATGGCGTCGTCGAACTGGATACCGTTTGCGTTGAAGTCGTCGGACCCGAGCCGCATGGTCAAGGGCAGGCGCTCGGGCCAGGCGGCGCGGACGGCGTCGATGGCTTCGCGGTGGAAGCGCAGGCGGTTTTCCAGGCTGCCGCCGTATTGGTCGGTGCGTTGGTTGGCCAGTGGGGAGAAGAAGCTGGAGCCCAGGTAACCGTGGGCGAAGTGCATTTCCAGCCATTGGAACCCGGCGGCCAGGGCGCGTCTGGCGGCGTCGGCATAGGCGCGGTGGAGGTCGTGGATTTCGGCCACCGACAGTTCCTGCACCGGCAAAGTGTAGCGCCCGCCGAATGGCACAGGGGACGGGCCGCGGATCTGCCAGCCATTCGGATCGTCGGCGGGCAGTTGGGTTTTGCCGTGCCAGGGCTTCTTTTCGCTGCCGCGGCGGCCGGTATGGCCGAGCTGGATGGCGGGGACGGCGCCCATGTCGGCGATGATGGAGGTGACGCGGGCCAGACCCTCGACCTGGGAGTCGTCGTAGATGCCGGCGCATCCAGTGCTGGTGCGCCCGTCCGGAGTGATGGCGATCTGCTCGGGGAAGATCAGGCCGAAGCCGCCGGCGGCACGCGATCCCATCAGCATAACGTGGAAGTCCGACATCCGCCCGTCGGTGGAGCGGTACATGGTCATCGGTGACATGGCGATGCGATTGCGAAGTGTAACGTCTTTGAGCGTGAACGGGCTGAACAGGTCGGGCATGGCGAGCGCGTGCTTTCGGGCGGCGGTGGGGTCGGTCACTCGGTCTTTGCGGCGCGGAAATGGTTGGTGGCTTCTTCCTCGGTGCGCAGCCAGAGGTCGGCGGCGATGGGATTGCGGCTTTCCTCCAGGATATGGCCGACGATGCCGACCGCGCGCGCCATGACGCCCAGGCCGCGGCAGATTTTCCAGTCGAAGCCGAACTCGCAGGCCAGAGCGCCCAGGATGCCGGTGGCGTTGCAGGGCAGGTCGCGCTTGCGGGCGCGCCCGGCCTCGGCCGCGACTTTCTGGATCAGCGCGACATAGGGGCCGTCGAAGCCGGTTTCCCTGGCGATCTGGATCAGGCGAGGGGTGCGTGGGTCGATCGGTTTGTGGAACGGATGGCCGATGCCGGGGATGATGGATTTGGTTGCTGCGAACTGCGCGACGATGGACGCGGCGATTGCGTCCAGATCGGCGGTCGGATCGGGCTTCGGCATGGCTTCGGACAGCATTTTGGCACTGCCCTCGACGCTGCCCACGAAGACGGTGCCGAGGCCACTCAGGCCCGCGGCGACGGCGGCCTGCATGGCCTCGGGCGCGCCCAGATAGGTCAGGCGCGCGACCATGGTGCTGGGGGTCAGGCCGTGCTCGACCAGGGTGACGAGCATGGCGTTGAACATGCGGGATTCATTGGCGTTGGGCGTGCGGGCGGTCAGTTCCAGGAACGCCATGTCACCGAAGCTGAGATGACCCAGGATCTCGTCCGGCAGGCTGCGCCCGAAGACGGTGATCGAGTCGGCGGAACTCCAGGCGATGTCGGTGCGGTAGGGCTTCATGGGCGGTGTCTCCGGTGCGGGAAGGGCAGGGGGGCGGTTCCGCGCACCCCTATCACCGGGGAGGCTGTCAGGTCACGTCCGGTTGGGGATCGTGTGGGCGACGGCCCCTGCGCGGGTGGGTCACGCGGCCCTTCATCATGCGTAGGCCCGCCCCAAGCACGGACCTGCGGTCATCACCCGGCAGCCTCCGGACCTGCCCGGGCGTCACCGTTCAGCGGCGGCCCGTGCCCGTGTTAAGATTCGGATCAAACGCCGAGAGGCGCGTCGCGCCCGACGACCTGTTTGTAGGCGGCGCGGACCTCGTCGGAGACTCGTTGCGTGTCGTCCTTCAGATTGCGCGGGGTGATGGCGATGAATGCGATTTCCCAGTTGTCCGGGATGTCCTTGCCGACCTTCGGCAGGAAGGCATGCGGGGCGCCGGGGGCGTTGTGGAAATGACTGCCGCCGGCGACCGGGGTCAGGATCGGACGATCCTGTTCGTCCAGGGAGAACCCTTCGGCTTCCCCCACGACATACATCGGGAACTGGTCGGTGCGGCTTTTCGCGTGCTTGTGTAGTTCCACTTTCGGTAGGAACACCGCGGCGACGAAACGATCATGGTGGTTGCGGCCGTTGCGCCAGGGGCCGGGCCCGGTCAGGTCCATGGGGTTGGCGAGTCTGTGTTCGTCCCGCCCCAGGATTTCCCGCAAGGTTTCCTTGGGGTTGAAAGCATCGGCCGGGCCGGTGAAGGCGGCGCGGGCCTTGTCGAAATGGGCGTAGACCGCTTGCATCCATGCGATCTCGTCATTGGCCAGTTGATGGTCCAGCAATGGGATGTTGGGTTCCTCGGACATCGGTGTTCCCCTGTGGGTTTCTGGCGATCTTGGAGGAAGGTCGGCTAGCATTGAATGGGTGGGGGGTTCAAGGGCGGGGCTCCGCCCCATCAGCGTTAGGATAAGCTTTTGGCGGAGAATATCCTTTGCCTGACCCGCCTCCTTCGCGATTCAGCAAGCCGGCGGCAGATCCGGCCCCGTGCGTTGATAAAGTCCGCCAGGGTGAACGTGTCAGGCA